>QHZP01000580.1 GCA_003224715.1 Acidobacteriota bacterium
CTGAGCGTTGGTGTGATGGAGATCTTCTTCCGTGTGTTTATTCCCGTTACCGATGTACCGTTTTATTTCTGGGATCCGGTGATTGGCCCCCGCCGGGCACCGAACCAGACCGGCCGACGCATCATCGGCAATTATCGCAACACCCGGTATCACTTCAACGTTCAGGGATGGAACCATCCCAAGGACTACGTTGTCGCGAAACCGGCTGGTACCCGCCGAGTCTGTCTGGTCGGCGATTCCTTTGTCGAATCGCTGCACGTCAATCCGGAGGAGACGATGTTCGCCGTGGCGGAGCGGCGCATGAACCGCCCGGAACGGCCGGTGGAGTGGTATGCGTTTGGGAATTCGGGTTTTGGCACAGAACGCGAGTATGAGTTGATCCGTCATTATGTATTGGAGTATCAACCGGAGGTGGTGATCCTTTTGTTTGTTCAAAACGACCCCTTCGACTGTTCCCCCTACCTGGCGGAGCCCAGCCCTTACAACGTTACGTATCGTCTTAACAACCAGGGCAAATTGTCGTTTGAATTCCCCACAGCGGTCTGGAGGCCGAGCCGGTGGCGCCGTCTGGCGGCCCAGTCCGCTCTAGTACGATATTTTATTCATCAGAGAATGTTGCTGGAGCGCCTTCACGCTCTTCGAGTCTCTCCACCGGCAGAGCAAGGGATTGGCGGTCTGCCGCTGCAGGAGCAAGCCGTCCGCGCTAACAACAGTAGCAGCGGGGAGCTAACGGGCATGTCCATTGCAGAACGCCAGCTCAAGACATGGCAGCTCATTGAGGCGTTGCTGCGGGCAGCCAGAGACGAGTGCTTCCGCCGCGGCGCGGCTTTTGGCCTTGCCTTTTGCGGATGGCACACGGACATCGACCGGCCACTTACCGGCGCATCCAGCCGCGTACCCCCCAAAGCGGTCGACCCTTACTGCCTGCTGGAGCGCCTCAGCGAAATGGGGAGGGAGCAGCTGGGTCCAATTGCGGAACGTCTGGGAATACCTTATCTCGATCTGACCGATCCGCTTCGTGAGATGGTAGCCAGAACCGGGAAGTCTCATTGCTTCCCGGATGATTATCATTACGGCGCAGTGGGCCACGCGGCGGCTGGGGAGGCCCTGGCCACGTTCGTCGAGTCGATCTGGCAGCAATCCCCCACACAGCCGGTCAGGCAACTTCATTAACCGTTAGATCTATGATGTCTATGTCATGGTTGGGCAGCTACAGACGCGACTTTTCATCCCAGGTATAGGGGGTCGCTCACGAAACCCGTTCCAGTCCGACTTGGTGATCGTGGCTACCAGGGATCAAAGCTGAAGTCCATTCGGAGGTTCAAATGTGCGGAATTTGCGGGAAGATCTATTTTGATGCTGAAAGGCCTGTTGAGTCTGAAGTCCTGTGGGCTATGTGCCAATCAATTAAGCACCGGGGGCCCGATGAAACCGGGACGTATGTCCGTGGGCCCGTAGCTATGGGTTCCACCCGGCTCTCCATCATCGATCTCGAAGGCGGACACATGCCGTTGTCCAATGAAGATGGGACGGTTTGGATCGTCTACAACGGTGAAGTCTACAACTTCCAGAAATTGCGCGAGCGGCTGGAAAGTTCCGGTCATCGTTTTCGAACGCGTTCGGATACAGAAACTATTGTCCATCTCTATGAAGAGGAAGGAGAGGATTTTGCTTGCCATCTCAACGGCATGTTCGCCCTGGCGATCTGGGACCAACGAAAGCAGCGCTTGCTGCTGGCGCGCGATCATTTGGGGATCAAGCCCCTTTTCTATGCCCAGCTCGACGACCGCCTCGTTTTTGCTTCAGAAATCAAAGCCCTCCTGGCCGACGGCATGGAGCGACAGGTCGATCGATTAGCGCTCCATGATTATCTTTCCCTCAACTATGTGCCGGGGCCTCATACGATGCTCAAAGGAGTGCGAAAGCTTCAACCAGGTCACATTCTAGTCTTCCATCCAGCGACCCGGCAAGTAGACGTCCGGCCCTATTGGGATCTTCCCCGGTTGGAAAAGGCTCCTAAAAATAACGTGCCCTCTAATCTTGAGAATGAACTCCTCAAGCTGTTACGGACGGCGGTCCATGAAACCATGATCAGCGATGTGCCGGTAGGAGCTTTCCTGAGTGGTGGCATCGATTCCAGCCTGGTGGTGGCCCTGATGAGCGAGGTATCGAGTCAGCCGATCAAAACCTTCTCGGTGGGCTTCCAGGAACGTTCCTACAGCGAACTCCCTTACGCGAAAGTGGTCGCTCAGCGCTTTCAAACGGACCACCATGAGCTGGTGCTGCAGGCCCGGGCCCACGACTTAGTGGCTGCCATGGCGGATTATTTCGACGAGCCGTTTGCCGACAATTCTGCGCTGGCGGTTTTCGCGGTGAGCCAGTTGGCCGCCCGTCAGGTCAAAGTGGTCTTGAGCGGTGACGGTGGAGACGAGGTCTTTGGTGGCTACTATACCTATCAGGCCGACAAACTGGCCTCCCTGTATCGGCGCCTTCCGCGTGTCCTCGGCGAGCGTTGGCTGCCTGGGCTGGTTGCTCTGTTGCCGACTTCCTTTGAAAAGGCCAGCTTCGATTTCAAGATCAAGCGCTTTGTCAACGGCGCGTATTTACCCCCTCTGCCGGCACATTATGAATGGAAGGCCTATCTCGATGAAGAAATGAAGTCCAAATTGTACTGCAACGGGACCAATGGCTACCATGCGGAGCTACGACCGACGGTGAGTTTGCTCCAGTCCTATTACGACAGCTACCCCACCGATGATCTGCTGAATCGCCTGCTCTACGTCGATAGCAAGGTGCAGTTGGTGGACGACATGCTCACCAAGGTGGACCGCATGAGC
>QHZP01000591.1 GCA_003224715.1 Acidobacteriota bacterium
GTCACAGATCTTTTCGAAGTTCCTCAATCTTGCGGTAAATCGCCGCCAGCACCTCCCTGAGATTCGCCCGGACCTCGACATTTCGAAATCGGAGAAAGTGAACCCCGGTCGATTCGATGAGCTGTTGCCTGGCCCTGTCTTTCTCTTGTTCACCCGGCTGAAAATGACGGTCGCCGTCAATTTCGACGGCTAGCTTCAGCGCCGGGCAGTAGAAGTCAACGACATAAGGACCAACGCTGTATTGCCTGCGAAACTTCTGAGCGCAGATTTGGCGGTTCTTGAGCTTTGACCACAAGATGAGCTCAGCCGGCGGCAGGCTGTTTCGAAGCGACTGGCGTGTCTGCTTTTCGGACGGCCGGTTAAAGATCTGAGTCATGGTGAACCCCCTGCCGCAGCAGGCGCGGCGTCCCCCTTGGAAAAGGGGGACAAAATGCAGGACGCCCTCGAACTCACGGGAAAAATCATGTGAGCTTTGCCCATTAATAAAGCCTTGTTCAAAAACACACTCAACGGCGCAGTTCAATTTTTCACAGCTCCCTGTCTTTACGGCTAACGGGTACAGCCCGCATAAAGTAACTGCTCTAACCCGGTCAGGCATGCGCATTCCGGGCCTGGACTGGGCGCACCCGCCAATCGCGCGAGCGCACACCTGACACCGGGATCCCGGGAACCCAGCGCGGCCGCAGTCTGAAGTCTCTGCCGGGCTGCTCCAGGCTGGGCGGATCGTTCCAGCAACAAGCCCTCAGCCAGATAGGCACGGTCCCATTCAGGCCAGCGTGTTTCGATTTCCCTGAGAATTTTCTCCGCGGCGGAATGACGATCCATCAGCCCCAGCGCAATGGCTTTCGTCAGCGGCAAGTCCGAGTCCTGGGGATTTGCCCGGATTGCCTGTTCCAGTAAATTCAGGCTATCTTCTTTCCTGTTGAGCCGGAGGAGCAGCGAGACCGCCTGCTGCACGATGCGGGGCTTCGTGGACGCCCTGGCAAGCCCCTGGTCGAGCGTCTTTTCTGCGTCCGCTTTGCGTCCGGCCGCCTCCAGGATATTGGCTTTCAGGAGCAATCCATCGCCGGTCAGCTCTCTCTGGGGCGTCTTCTCCAGCAACTGCAGTGCGGGTTCCGGTCCCTCCAGGTGAAAGAGGACCATCGCGAGGTCCAGGCGCGCGGACGGCCTTTCCTCCGAAGCCCGCTGGAGGAATTCCCGCGCCAGCCCATACTCGCCTGAACTCAGAAGCAGAGAGCCTGCTTCCTCCCAAATCCGGCTGTGTGCATTCAGTTCAAGCAACCGTCGGAATTCGCCAAGCGCTTCCTGTTTCTGACTGTCCGCCAGCAGGAGGCTGGCCAGGTGCAGCTGGTAATCCGGCCGCTCCGGGTGCTCCCGGGCATCCCTCCGGAAGCGTTCAATCTGGCGTGCCCTCTGTTCGGGCACTGTGAGCGTTGCCAATTCGATCATCCCAAATGGCTGGCGGACTCTCGGGAGTCCCTGGGGACGGATTTTCTGATATCTTTCCATGAAGGCCTGTGCTTCTTCTTCACGTCCGAGAGCCATCAGGGCACGTCCCAGATGCATCACCACTTCAGGATCATCCGGAGCTCTAGCCAGAGCCTGACGCAAAACCTTTTCCGCGTCGGCTGATTGCTCCAAAGCAAGGTGGGCCAACCCCATCAGGTCGAGAACGCGGGCATTTTCCGGCGCCAGCCGATTGGCCGCCTTCAGATCGGGCAAGGATTCAGCCATGCGGCCCAGCCGCTGCAGCATCCAGGCACGGGAGAAGCGGTTCGAGGCCGAATCAGGCTCCAGGCGGACAGCCTTCGATAAGTGGGCGAGAGACTCCTCTGGCTCCGGCACCCAGAAGACCTGTGCGAAGACGTAGTGCCCCACGGGGTCCTCCGGATGCTTTGCCAGATACCATCCCAATTCCTGGCGGGCTTCTTCCCGCCGTGATTCCGTGTAACCACAGGCTCGCGCCCGGTCTCGGCGAGCCGTATCATCGTCAGGACGGACCCGCAAATACTCGTCATAGGTTTTCGCCGAATCTTCGTAGTAGCCGGAGTCCTCGGCTGCCCTGGCCAGCATCAGCAAGATATCAGCACGTCCAGGAGCCTTCTGCCGAGCCTGGGCCAGCACGAAGAAGGCCCGGATGTAGTCCTGGCGGGCGGCGCAAACTCTCCCCAGTTCCAGCAGCAGGTCGACGTCCCCCGGACGGATCTTCAGCGCAGTCTCCAAGGCGCGCTGGGCACGATCATAGTGTTCGGCGCGCGCGGCCGTCCGACCAAGGTTGTAAAGAGTATCGAAATCTCCTGGCCGTTGAGCTAGCGCGCCGTTGAATGCAGTTTCCGCGCGGTCGTAGAGACCCAGGCGGGCGCATGAGAGACCCAGCCCGAAAAGCAGGTGTGGATCCGCTTGAGCTTCTTTTTGCAGCTTGTGCAGGATCCGCAGGGATTCGGCCGGCTGTCCGGCCCAATGCAAGGCTTCGGCCCGCAGCAGCAACGCCGCCGGGTCGGGTTCCTTGACTCGGGCCAGGTATTCCAGGGCCTTTTCCCCCTGCTTTTGTTCGGTGGCAATGCGGGCCAGTTGCAGGTTGGCATTAGCATGGACGGGATTGATCTGGAGCAGCCTTTCGAAATAAGCCTTTGCCTGAGCCATCTGGCCACAGACAAGATAATGATTCGCAGCGTTGTTGAGGACGGCCTGAGAAGGGGGACCCTTCGCCAGGGCCGCCTGATAGTGCCGTTCCGCCTCCTCACACTTTCCTTCGGCATCCAACCGCGCAGCCTCGCGCAACGACTGGGGATGAAGACCGATAGCAAAAGTAAGCACTGCCCACAGAGGCAAGACAGCCCTGCCGGCTTTCTTGAGCATACGCATTACATTAGGTCGTTTAGGCTGTAGGCTATAGGCTGTAGGAGGGACATATGCGTGACCACACAAAGCTCAGAGCGTTTGAATTGGCCGATGAGCTAGCC
>QHZP01000592.1 GCA_003224715.1 Acidobacteriota bacterium
CGAGCGATCTGGACATCCATCACTCTCCGCCAAAGCGGGCGTGCCAGGAACCAGGCAATGATAGCCAGAATGAAAAGGGCAGAAAAAACTCGCGCCAGGGATAGGGCTCTATCACTGTAGTTCCAGCGATCCACCAAAAAGACGGCAACGACTACAACAGCCATGGAAGCAATCAGAGAAAATACGAGGCCTCTAGCGAGCACGATCCATCTAAAACGTTGCCGAACCTGCTTAATTTTTTCTTGCAGTTTCTGATATTCCTGAGTCATGACTATTTCTCATGGAAGCACAGACCTTAGTCTGTGGGGTGCTCATTCTGGCAGCAGGCTGAAGTCTGGTCTCCACCAGGATTACATGTCAGCCGTGTTCTTATAATAGCGGTTAGCAATCAAACTCTCAACGAGTAAAATCATTAACGCCAGCAGGAACAGGAACCACCAGAGCCGTTGCCGGCCTTCCCACGCCAAGCGCTGGTCCATGGTAGCTTCCGGTTGTCTGCCTGATGCCCTGGTTTCCACCACTTTTCTTCTAATGGAAGACAAGATTCTTTGCGGTTCAACTTTTCTGAGGTCTGATTCTGCCGGATCGACATTGGCCGCTACCAGATTCTTGAAATTATGAACTGTGGTTTGATAGAAGCCCGGTTCCTCCAAAGTGAAGAACGGGGATTTGATCAAATCCTTATCGTTTAGATCTGTTTTCTCTCCGGATGGATCTAACACCTTCCACGACTGGCTAAAAGATCCGGACGTATTTGAGATCCTGTTCAAGGCTTTATCCAGAAGGGGGTTCAGTTTGCTCAGAGGAATGACCTCTCCCACTGTGAAAGCGTTTTGGTTCTCTTCAAAGCGGACGCAGTATTTCACCAATTGCTGGCAGAAGGGGAGAAACACGGATTTCAGGGGAAGGTCATTCCAATCCATATTCAGGGAAGAAGTGAACAACAGTGTGCGACCCTTTCCTATTGTACCTTCGATAAGCAGTGGGCCTCCGTCTTCCAGTTTGATCAAGATATGACTGGCTGCGCGAGGCGTGGATTGAAAGTACCCCGAAAAAGGCGTCGTCAGAAAATAGGAGTGATGGATCGTGTCAAATACGTTGAAGATGGGATGATGCTTTTGCACTTCGCCAATCAGCAGGTCCTGTTGGGCCGGAAGAATTTTGTCCAGGTGCGCATTAAATTCATTTGGCCTCACTCGGTTACCCAGCACCAGAATGACGCCGCCGCCGTTGTTAACAAATCCATAAAGGGAGGAAGCCAATTTGGGCGGGATGGTTTCAATATTATTCAGCAGGATTGCGGCAAATGAAGAGAGGTCAGTGAGGCCACCCGATTTGAGGTCCTGTATTTCAACTGTGAAGGGAGAAGCAGGGCTGGCAGCTAGAGCTTTGGCCAGATAGAAATTGTTGTTGGCCTGCTTTTCTCCCAGGAGAAGCAGCTTCAACTTTTTCTGCGGGTTCAGGGCAAAATGAAAAACGTTATCGGCTGGAAGAGGGTCGGGAAGATTCAGTTGAACCTTACCAGCCGAAACACCGGGCGGTAGGGGGAAAGCTTCGAACTCTACCAGCTTTGAGCCATTGCTTTCGAGGGAGAGTTGTTTTTCCTGGAGGAGCTTTCCATTCAGTTCCAGCTTAAGCGCTGCCGAGCCGGGCGCTTTTAGGCCGTAGGTCGAGACTCCTGCCAAAACCTTCACCAGAGGATTTTCCTGGTTCGGGATTTCGCTAATCTGGATCTGTCCAACAGCCGCATTGCCGACCTCCGCCCCAGAAATATCATGCGTCTGGATACGAATGTTTTCGCCTAAAGTAACCTCCTCCTGAGTGTCTTTCCAACCGCTTTGCTGGAAATCGCTAATCCAATCGATCTCTTGGATCTCATTGGGAGCCGAGACCAGGAGCTGATTGGCCAGTTTGAGAGCCTGAGCGTAATTGGTTTTTCGATATGAAGGTCGTAATCCACCGATCAGTGATTCTAACGCACTTCGTTTCATGCGAGGGCTGTTGAGCACTTGTGAGGTATCGGAAAACACTACGATTTGAGCTGAATCGCCGTGACCGAGACTGCTTACTAATTGGCGGGCTTGTTTCTTGGCCTGCTCAAAACGGTCGCCAAATCGCATGCTAAAGGAATTATCCAACAAGATAACCACAGACTTATCCTTCAAAGACTGAATCGGGACCGGTACCCTGGACGTAAAGAACGGACGAGCAAAGGCCAAAACCAACAAAAGCACAGCAGCCACTCTTAGCATCAACAACAGCAAGTGTTGCAGCTTTTGGCGCCGCCAGGATTTCTTCGGCATCCGGGTGACGAACATCAAGGAGCTGAAGGGGACCTTCTGCGATTCTTCCTTGCGCACCAGGTGAAGAACAATGGGGGCGATAACTGCGATACCACCTAGTAAGAATAGAGGGTTGAGGAAATGCATGGGTGTTTGCTAACTAACCAAGGGCTCCACCGTTGATATCCCTGCCGCGACGCCTGACGGGAGCCCGAAGCGCCAGCGAGGGTATAGCGGCCTCGGCCCCTCGCTGGCGCTTCGGGCTCTCAGTCCGTCCCCAAAACGAGAACGAAATTCTCGTCTCGATCCACGTCGTTCTCGCGCTCGTCCTGGAAATCCCAGCCGAGCAGGACGACGAGAACGAGAACGACAACGATTCCATAAGGTGGAACAAAATTCTCGTCTCTACCTACATGACGCACCGATAAACGCATCACATGGACTTATGCCGGGTATAAAGATAAGAATAGAGGGCATAGTCCAAAGGCCGCGATGTTTCCAGCACAAGATAATCTACCCCTAGGATGCCGCATTCTTTCTTAAAAGTCTCGATGTGTCGATTCATGAGCCTTAGATACTCCTCGCGGACCACTTCAGGGACCATAACCACTTGCCGCCTGGTTTCCATATCCTCCATGCGAAAGACCTGCGGAAATTGAAACCGCTGCTCTTGAGGATCCAGGATATGAAAGACAACCATGTCGTTCCCTTTAAAACGAAAATGTCGCAAACTTTGGATAACCTCTTCTGCAGGGGCGTATAGGTCAGAGATCAAGACCACGATACCTCGACGCCGAAAAGTCTCTGCTAAAGCAAGAAGAGGTCTCCCAAACTCTGTTTTCGCTTTGGGACTGGTCTTCTCCAGGATATGCAAGATGCTGTTCAAATGGCCTAGCCGGCACCGGGCCGGCAGCTTGTCGACCAAGCTTTCAGCGAAGGTCACTAGTCCAACACTGTCTTTTTGCCTTTGAGCGAAATAGGCCAGAGAAGCCGCCAGGTAAGAGGCATATTCCATTTTCGAAATGGTGCCGGATTTGTATCCCATGACCCACTAATATCCAACAACAGGTAAACGTTGGTGTTGGTTTCGCCTTCGTACTCTTTGACGTAATAGCGATCAGATCTTGCGTAGACCTTCCAATCAATGCGGCGAATATCATCTCCGGGCATGTATTGCCGATATTCTGCAAAGTCAACGCTGAACCCCAGATAGGGCGATTGGTGTAAACCGGAGACAAAGCCTTCCACCACGGTCTTAGCGATTAATTCGAGGTTTCCAATCTTGGATAGGATGGCGGGATCAAGAAATCGGGGCCGTGATGAAGTGGAGTTTTGTGTGACCGGATTCATTAGGAGCCAACTTTCTTGACCACGGTCGCTGGAATCGTCGTCGTTCTCGTCCGCGTGGTGCTCGGCTATTGGATTTCGACGACGAGTATGAGGACGACGACGAGCAGCACGTGCCGGGATATGAAGGGCGAAGCCCTTGGTTAGGCGCTTATGCGCGGCGAAACGGAAATTTTGTTCCCGTTTTCTCAACTCACGCCCCTCACCAGGGAGCCTTCTCAAGGCTCCCATGCTCTCCCCGCCTGCGCCGGGAGAGGGAGAAGACTGGGGCTGGGGTTGCAAACCCAGGGTTCCGCTGGCGCTCCACCCTGGGCTACTGATATTTCGCCCCTAGCGGGGCTTGGGCAAAACACTCGGCCATTTTGACTCTTGGCTCCCGACTCCTGACTTTTTGTCGCAACCTGCGGTGCCGTGGCTTGCGGAGCCAGGGATATCAAGGGCCAGGTCCCTTGGTTAATTAGGTTTGCCATCTTGACCTCTCCCAATGCTACATCCCCGATTTCGGTGCTGGCACGGTCTCGATCAATTTTTGAATGATTCTGTCTGAGGTTACCTGTTCAGACTCAGCATGGAAATTGGTCAGGAGGCGGTGTCGAAAAACCGGCAAAGCCAAATGACGGATATCATCAATGGAAACATTATAGCGTCCCTGCATGACAGCTCTGGCCTTTCCTCCCAGGATAAGAAATTGAGACGCCCTCAAGCTGGCCCCGTAATTCACCCAGGACTTGATAAAATCTGGAGCGGATTTGTCGGTGGGTCGAGAGGCTCGAGCTAGATTGACCGCATAGCGCGTGACTGACTCTGCGACGGGAATTTTTCTCACGAGTTTTTGGAAGTCGAGGATGTCCTGGCCACTGATGAGGCGTTCGTAGCGTATATCTCGATAGGTGGTGGTTGCTTTGACCACCTCCATTTCCTCGTCTTCAGAAAGATATTCGATAATAATGTTAAACATAAACCGGTCCAGTTGCGCCTCAGGCAAGGGATAGGTACCCTCGAGTTCGATGGGATTCTGTGTCGCCAGAACGAAAAAGGGGCGCTCGAGTTCATAAGTTACTCCCTGCACCGTGACACTATATTCCTGCATGGCCTCCAGCAAGGCCGACTGAGTCTTGGGAGGCGTCCGGTTGATCTCGTCCGCCAATAGGATATTGGCGAAGATAGGACCTTTCACGAAAACCAGAGTGCGGTGGCCGGTGGTGTGGTCCTCTTCAATAATGTCCGTTCCGGTGATGTCGGCTGGCATTAAATCCGGCGTAAATTGGATTCGTTTGAATCTTAGGTCCAGCACGTTGGCAATGGTCTTAATCAGTAGAGTCTTAGCCAGACCAGGCCCTCCGACAAACAGAGAAGTCAAAACCTGCTCCACCACGCTGTCCTGGCCCACTATCTCTTTGCGAATCTCGCGCAGAATCAGTTGATGAGCTTTCTGCATTTTCTCCAGAAGCTCCGCTTCTGTAGACGACGTCACCTTTTCATTATTGACTAGCTCAGCTCCAACATTTTTGTCCGCAAGCATTCAATTCACCTCGGGATAGGGGGATTTGAGAATTTAGCTTCTCAGCCTTCAGCTATCAGCATTCAGCTAAAACTCCTGTGAAAATCCCCTCATGGGAGGGGAGAAGGCATTCGCCTTCGGGGTGGGTCCTCAGGTTCGCCGCAACCCACCCCTGCACCCCTCTGCTGGAGGGGAATAATTTTCATCCTTCGTGGCGCCGCCCCCGAGGGCGGCATGAGAGGCTCCTGCGGAAAGCGTCGGGGATGTCCGGTTGAAAAAAATGGCTGTCCAGACTGCGAAACAGACATCCAGGTTAACGCCTGCTTCCCCTTTAGTAACGGGAAATTTTCCGACTTGATACGACCCGCCTTCCGCCATGGCTGACGTCTGATTTCTGAAGGCTGAACGCCAGTTCTACTCAACGACCTTAAGCAACAGCTCCTGGGCTGGCTCGAAACCTGGAGCAATTTCCAGGGCAGCCAGTACTTCTTTCTTCGCTTCCGATTTTTTCCCCATTTGCAATAATACGTTGGCTACATTGAAATGGGCGTCTGCTTTGTCCGACGGATCAAGCGCCAATAACGCTCGATATTCGCGCAGCGCCAACGGCAGATCTTTGTGCTTAAGACATAATTCCGCCAGAAGCTGGTGAGATTGCGGCTCAAAGGGATCAATATACATGGCATCCTGCAGAATCTGGCGAGCTTCTTCCGGCTTCCCCACTTCATTCAGCCATTGGGCCAACTGTTTTAAAGAATCGAAGTCGTGATCGTTCCTTTGAGTCAAGGCTTGCAACTCGGCGATGGCGTCGGCAAGGCGGTTCTGCTGCCGGTAAATTTCGCCGAGTTGCTTATAAGGGTTGTCGGACTCAACATAGCTGGGAAAAACTGACTTCGCTTTGTTTAAGCAAGCAACGGCTTTTTCTAATTGCCCCTCTTTTCGATAATAGCCTGCCAGTTTTAAGTTGGCAAAGAAATTGTCAGGCTGATCTGTCACAAGATTTTCCAGCTTGGCGTGATCTTCCAGGACCTCTTTTTTCTCGAGAAGCTTAAAATCGACCGCCTTCAGAGTGTTGCCGTAGAGTGATTCCAGATAAGCATTGAACCTTTGGTCAAATTCCGAAGGAGAAAGGTTCAAGGCCTGTTTCAACGTGTCTTCCAGGGAATGGCGACCCTTAAAGAGCTGCAGCATCTCCAGGATTTTGGCAAAGCCAAACTCTTTCTCAATGAACTCGCAGGCCTGTCCTGCTTGGAAATAGGATTGTTGGACTTGACCGGGGAATTTGGGTCGAATGAAACCACTGTTCAGGTCGGAAATAGAAAGCAGGGTTTTCTCTTGCAAGGCTTTGACATTTTCCAGGGTCAAATCGTTTCCCCAGCCTGGCCTGGCTTTGTGTTCTTCCATGACAGAAATACCTTCTGTGAACCAGCGGGGAACACGATGGCCGGTCATCCCTAGAGTAATAACGTGGGCAAACTCGTGCCAGAGAGTGCTCCCCCAGTTGAAAGTCCCCTTGGCGCGAGCGCTGGGAGAATCCATCACTACCCCCCGACCGAAACAAACACCCAGGGCGCCTAAGCCAGGAACGCCCAGAGTGCGCACCGCAAAGTCTTCGTGATCGGCGAACATTTCAAAATAGATGGGCTTGATAGGGTAGAACTTAAATTTGGATGAGAGGGTTTGATAAGCCTCTTCCAACAAGGCTGGCACATAATTCTCCAGGAGCTTCGATTCTTTTTTATGAACTCTTAGAGCAAAGTTTGGGGTCTTGAGCGCATCAAAATTCTGATAGCTATCCATCAGACGTAAGGTATTGAACGTCCATACATTGAACGGATCATTCTGGTAGGCCTTCTCTAGAACTTGTTTGGCAGCCTGCTCCTCTCCGAGGCGCAAGAGGTTGATGCCCAGACCCGAATAAGCAGTCCAGAGACGCGGATTGACTTCGATGGCTCGCTTAAAAAACTCGGTGGATTCTTTATACAGCCGCTGGGTCACACAGTAGCTGGCAAGATCAAGGTATACTTCTCCGAAGTGAGAATTGAGGCTGAGGATTTCCTGAATCTGGACCTGAAATTCCTTCTCTTGACCTTGAGCATAATAAAGAGTGGCTTTCAGGGACAGAGCCTTCAAAGATTTGGAATTGACCTTCAAGCAACTCTCAATCTCTTGGGTGCCTTTGTCGAAAGCCTCGGACTCCAGAGCGTTCCCCGCCAGGAAGGCATGAGCCTCCTCCAAATTAGGATTAATCTCCAAGACCTTCTTTAAAATCTCTTGAACTTCCGCTCCGCGATCTTCGCCGTGGCAGAGAGCGAGTCCCAGAAGGGCCTCCGGATAGTTGGGATTGACTTTCAGGACATCCGCGAAAACAGAGGCAGCCTCGGCTGGATTATATTTCTCGAGAAGAAGATTCCCCCAAGCAGTCCAGATCCAGGGATCGAGATCATGCGGGTTTTCTTGAGTGGCTTTTTTGAAAAGGTCGTTGGCGTGGCGAAAGCGCTCAAGATGCGTGGCCGCAATGGCTGCCAGGCCTAGCCGCCCGCCACCATGAGCCATGACTCGTTCGAGAACCTCGGAAAAATGGGCGCGGCTCTCTGGTATTTGTCCCATGGTTTCAAAAAGGAGAGCTAAATTGAGTTGGGCTTCGTCCTGAATCGAAGAGTTACCTCTAAGCGCCTTCTCGAAAGCCTGACGCGCCTCCGAGAACTTTCCGCGCAGCTGGCAAGACTTTCCCAACAAAAGATCGAGAACCTGCTCGTGGGGGTGATCATTTAAGAATCTGTTGGCCAGTTCTTCAACCTTCTCATATTGCCCCGTGATTAAGAGCGCCCGCAAGAGACCCGCACGAGCAGTGCCCGCGGCGGGATCATTCTTCTCGGCCAGTT
>QHZP01000593.1 GCA_003224715.1 Acidobacteriota bacterium
CCCTTCGAATACAAGATTCCATCCTTGGTTGAGGTCCAGCTGCTCCGGAAGGCATGACGCTGTTCGAGAGTTCGTCGCTGCGGTTGGTGATGCGTTACGCCGAAAGCGCTAACGCATCCTACGATTCCTGATTGGCAAGAAGAGACAGCGCAGTCCGAAGGGCGTGGGAGTCCGGACACTTTGCTTCCCTGCCTTTTCCCCGGTCCCTACCACCAAAGTGCCCTAATCCAGTGGCTGTTCTGGCCGTGGTTGACGGGCTTGACACTTCGTCGTTCAGGTCATAGAATTGTCCCTATCAGGTCTAAAGGTTTGAAAAGTCTGATCGCTTTCAGTGGAGGGCGCATTTGCTTCCTCTGTATTGCCTTCTGCTACCCTCAAGAGTAGCGTCGATTACCAACCGAAGTGATCCTTCGAGGAGGGATTTCTATGTTTACGCCAAACGTAAAAAAAAGGGCAGTCTTGCTGGGCAGTCTTGTGTGTATTGCCTTGGTCCAGGCGCTGCTGGGACCGGAGAAGGCGCAGGCACAGGTGCTCTATGGCTCGATCGTGGGGAACGTGAAGGACGCAACGGGTGCGGTCGTCCCACGGGCTACCGTCACCATCACCAACAAAGGGACCAACCTGACCCGCGATGCGATCACAGACGAGTCGGGCGCGTACAGCCTTACCGATCTCCCGACTGGGACTTACACTCTGAAGATCAGCCAGCCGGGATTCAAAACTTTCGAGCAGACAGAGGTCGTCGTCTCACTCAACACCGTGAGTCGAGTAGACATTACTCTGCAGGTTGGCGAAGTGAGTGAAACGGTTACAATCACGGGCGAGGCGGCGGTCCTGCAGACCGAAACGTCTGAGGTGCACGCCGACCTTGTTGCCAAAGAATTAGAGAACCTTCCCGTGCCGCTGGGGAGAAACTATCAACAGATTTATCGGGCGCTGCCGGGCTTCTCTCCCCCTGTGAATTCACACTCCATCCCCAGCAACCCGTCGCGAGCACTCGAGTTCAACGTCAACGGCACCAGCGACGATCAGAACAATACTCGCGTTGACGGTGTCAGCACCTATAACATCCTGCTGCCGCACGTGGTCTCCTACATTCCGACTCTCGAATCGCTCCAGGAGGTCAATATTGTCACCAACAGCTATGACGCCGAGCAGGGTCTGGCAGGGGGCGCCGCCATCAACCTCCAGACCAAGAGTGGAACGAACCAGATGCACGGGTCGCTGTTCGAATACCACTCCAACAACCATCTGAAGGCCTGGCCGGACCAGATTGACGACCCCCAGCTCAATGTGGGCAACAAACCCAAGCTGGTTTACAACCAATTCGGTGGCACTGTGGGAGGGGCAATCAAAAAGGACAAGCTGTTTTATTTTGTCAGTTACGAAGGGACCACTGACCATCGCGCGGTCGAAAGACGAGTAACGGTGCCAAGCGTGGCGATGAAGAAGGGCGACTTTTCGGCAGCAGGCACCTCGATTTACGATCCGCTGACAGGAAATCCTGACGGCACTGGACGGACGCAGTTTTCGGTGGCCCCGGGTGATCCGAATTACGCCCTTTGTGACACGGCCGCCAACCCGCAGTGCTTGAATATCCTTCCAGCGGCGCGCATGGATTCAATCGCTCTCAAACTGGCAGCCCTGATTCCGGATCCCAACCTGTCCGGGACTAGAAACAACTACTATGTAGCGGCACCATTCGCCTTTAACCGCCAACAGGTAGACGCGAAGGTCAACTACAATGCTACATCCAAACTGAATTTGTCTGGGACATTCGGTGTTCAACACTTCAGGACCAGTGTCCCAACGGTCTTTGGCGAGGAATTAGTAGGGCGTCCAATTGGCGGAAGCAGTAACCCGGGGCACGGACATGGGGAAACCTATCGATTCACAATAATGGGCACATATACGTTTACACCCAACGTCGTTTTGGACGCTCACTTTGGCTGGGCCCGCCAGGGAACGGCTTCAGAGCAGCCAGGTTTAGGGAAGAACGTCGGTTCGGACGTTTTAGGAATTCCAGGAACAAATGGACCACGCGCGTTTGAGAGCGGCTGGCCCGAGTTTGACTTCAATTCCACGGATGACTTCGCGACCATAGGTGTCGATAACAATTTCATGCCGTATTACCGGAGTGACCCACAGTATCAGTATGTCGCCAATCTGAGTTGGATCAAGGGTAAACATAACCTGCGCTTTGGCGGCGACCTCTACCATATGGGGCTCGACCAGGCCCAGGCGGAGTTTCTCTTCGGCGCCTATGGGGCCCAGGGAGGATTCAACTTTGATCGTGGACCAACGGAGCGCTGCGAAGAGGGAGCGCCTGGCGGAGGATGTAACTTGGTCTCGGACGGTGCGAGAGGCAACAGCTTCGCGTCATTTATGTTGGGCCTGCCTACCATTGCGAGTAGAACGCTCCAGGTTCCTGATAGGTATCAGGTCGGCGTCTTTCTCATGAGCGCTTATGCCCGCGACCGGTGGAATATTACGCCCAAATTGACTCTGGATTATGGTTTGCGTTGGGAGTATTTTCCAATCGCTTCACGTCCTGACCGGGGTATTGAATACTACGATAAGAGTATCAATAAAGTTTTGCTTTGTGGTTTCGGAGAAGTTCCCAAGAATTGCGGCGCTGAAGTTAGCAAGAAGCTCTTTGCTCCGCGTCTGGGGCTGGCCTATCGGCCGAGAGACACGTGGGTGATACGGGCCGGCTACGGTCTTACCAACGATCCTTATGAGGGCCTGGAATTCGTGCGCGCTAACCACCCGATCCTCGTCGCTCTCTATAATCAGACCCCCAATAGCCTTTTCCCTGTGTCGCGGTTGGCAGACGGGATTCCCCCA
>QHZP01000586.1 GCA_003224715.1 Acidobacteriota bacterium
ATAAAAAGATTCAGATTGAACTTGGTCGCGTGGCCTTCCTTGATGAGTCCCTTAAGCAACTCTTCCACTGCATCGAAGCTGCTTCGCTGCCCCTTGGCGCTGAGTGTCTGATGAATGACGGCATCGATGCCTCGCAGCTGTTCAGGTGACTTAGGTAATCCATCTTGCAGCAGGGCCGCGATGTTGTTCCGCAAACGCTTGGCATCACCCAACTGAACACCCAGCATGAGTTGCACCAGATTCAGGCGCTCTGCACGTTGGAGTATACCGCAGAGCCCCCAGTCCAACAGCGCAATACGATACGGATCCTGAGATTCATTCAGGACATGAAAGACATTGCCGGCGTGGGGATCACCATGGAAAAACGCTTCCGCCTTCGGCGAGAAGATCACCTCAAAGGTCAACGCATCACTGAAGCGCCTGGCCATTTTAGCGCGTTTTTGGGCGTTGCCTGGAAACGCGGCTGAGATTTTTTCTCCGCTGACATACTCCATGAAAGTCGCATGTGGCGTGCAAAGTGGAAACAACTCGGGCACCAGAATCTTCCTTTCGTTGCGATAGTATTCTCGGGCCCGCGCGAGATTATGCTGCTCCTCGGGGATTTTGATTTCATCGGCGAGCGCGTCCCGGATATCCCGAAACATTGGAACCAGCGGAGTGGAGCCTATCTCGTAGAAATCGTGCTGCTGGGTGAAGTAAGTCACCAAACCATCGATGATCGCGAGATCCTGGGGAAGATAGGTTAGGACATAGGGTTTGATGACCTTACAGACCGCTTCTCGCGGCGCGGATGTTCCCGGCGGGACCAGAGTGGCGCGAATTACCGCTCCGACGCTCGCCTCAGCCAGGGGCCTCTCCGCGAACGTGACCTGGTACTTTTCAATGACATCCTTGCCTACATCTTGAATGATGAATTGGACCAGCTCTTCCCGGGGCATTGTGTGCATGCCGTTCTCCAGTTGTTGCAGCGCCGTGCGCAAGTCGGTAGGCACTCCGGGATTTCTGGCCAGAATCTGCCCCAGCTTCTGAAGGCTGGGCGTTTTGTCAACAAACTGTACAAGATATTCGCCTCGTGGCGACCCGGGCGGGAGACAGGCCAGGTTCGCCAGCTTTTCCAGGAGACGGTCCTCAGGAAGATGGTCCAGGAAGTAAAGCAAAGCGTCGTGGACAATAGGGACCCAGATGTCATCCCATTGCTTTGGGATCACGCCCAAAACCTGCGACTGATGGACCAGGAGCTCCAGAAGCTGCGGACGGCCGCGATCCCAATTGGCTTTCTTGAGGGAGGCCAGCAGCTGCTCTTTTTGAGTAGGAACGCCTCCGAGGAGTTCAGTCGCCTCAAGCGGCTTTGGTGGCTTTTGCTCGGTGGGCGGGCCAAGGGAAGAGGGCTCTCCGCTCATAGGCGCACCGGCCGCCTGGGCCAGATTCAGCAACG
This sequence comes from Acidobacteriota bacterium, assembly GCA_003224715.1. Lineage (GTDB taxonomy): Bacteria > Acidobacteriota > Terriglobia > Versatilivoradales > Versatilivoraceae > QHZQ01. The sequence continues at coordinate 1,436 of QHZP01000586.1, forward strand.
CCCGCTGAGCCGCTGGATCCATTTCGCGTGCGAAACTGAGAAGCAACACAAGGCCCGCAGGGTCCAGCTTGAAGTTCTTATAGTGCTCACGGGGTGTTGGCAGGGCAATGCCTGCCTGGGAAAGGGGACACAGCCACAGAAGCTGGATGAGAGCAATATTCAACCACCTGAACATGGATCACTCCTTTTTGAGAACCGCCGGGGAGGGACTTGGGGGGATGCCCTCTGCAAGGCGAATCCGCGGTCGTGTAGGGTGGCTCGCTTACGTCCAGAGGCTCTCAATCGACAGCCTTTCGATGGAACTGCCGGAGCCCCGCTGCGAGCAGCAGGACGTCAAAGAACGCCAGTCCGGCCAACACGGCCAGCAAGGAGAGATGAGGAAACCGCGGCACCAGGGTGCCACGCAGGCCCTCGCTCGCATAAACCAGCGGATTCAGCAGCACGGCATTTTGCAGGATGGGGAAGTTCTTCAGCGCGCTCCAAGGATAATAGGTGCAGCCGAAGAAGATCATGGGCGCCACGACCAGGCTGAACATCAGCCCGACATGGGCCTGGCCTATGCTGCAGCCAAGTACCAGACCACCGGAGGCGGAGAACAGCGCCACCAGCAGCGCCACGCCCACAAAAGTCAGCGGAGCTTGCAGGCTCAATTCGACACCCGGCCGGAGCAGCGCCCAACCGGCCGGGATCACCGTCAGGCCGGCAGCCAGTGCCTGCAGCATGCCGGCAACCACCTTCTCGATCGCCACCCAGGAAATGTCCATCGGAGCCAACAAACGGTCTTCGATCTCGTGGGTGAACTGGAACTCGCCGATCAGGGGCATTGCGACCGACCAAATGCCTGCCCCGACCATGCTGAGGGCCATGATGCCCGGAAGCAACAGGCTCTTGTATTCCGGGGGCATGTAGCCGCTGCCGACCATCACCCGGCCGAAGATGAACACAAACATCAGTGGCTGCAAAAAGGTTTGCAGCAGCAACGGCACGAAGTTGCGCCGAGCCACATGGGCATCGCGGGCCAGCATGGCGAGAAAAGCCTTACGGTTCATTCGCGCAAGCTCCTTCCAGTGTGGTGCAGAAACAGGTTTTCCAGGCTGGGCTCGGAGATGTGCACATCGCACAGCTCGACCCCGGCAGCAGAGGCGAGATTCGCGATCTCAGGGACTAGCGAACCGCCACGGTCGGTGTACAGATCGGCGCCGTGGTGGTCGGTGGCACGCACTTCCCTGACACCCACGCGGGTCTGGAAACGCTGCAGCAGCTCGGGAGAGTGGCGACCGAAGCGGAGGCGCAACAGGAATCCTCCGGGCACCGAAGCTTTCAGCTCCTGTGGGGTACCTAAGGGTTGACACAAGGCGTCAGCCTCTTCCATGTTGTGGGTGGTCAGCAGAATAGTTTTGCCGCTGTGGTTGTATTCACGGATGATTTCCCATAGCAGCAAGCGGGTCTGTGGGTCCAGGCCGGCGCTGGGTTCGTCTAAGAAAAGGATCTGTGGGTCGTGCATCATGGCGCGCGCAATGGAGAGGCGCTGCATCATGCCACCCGAGAATCCACGAACCATTTGATCGGCGCGGTCACGCAGCTTAAACCGGTCCAATAGCGCCTCCGCGCGCTGGATGCGCTCCTGCGAACCCAGGCCGAAATAGGCGCCATGGAAGACCAGTATTTCGCGAGCCGTGAGGGAAAAATCAAGGTTGGGACGCTGGGCCACCACGCCAATCAGGCGTTTGACAGCAACTTGTTTTTTCCAAACCTCGTGTTCGCCGATCCAGGCTTGGCCGCTGGTCGGCCGGACCCGCGTAGTGAGGATTCCCACGGTGGTAGACTTGCCAGCGCCGTTGGGTCCCAATAAGCCAAAAATCTCGGCTGGGAAGATATCCAGAGAAAGGCCGTCGAGGGCCACGATCTCCGGCTTCGGCGGTTTCCTTCGCTTGTGGCCCAAGGCCCCGGAGACAAACCCGCCGGCACCCGCAGCAAACGGCGGAGATGAATTGTAGGTCTTGCGTAGGTCGCGGGTGCGTATGCCAACCACCATGCCCGAGTCTCCCCTCTGTCACAAAAGCGTTGCACGTGAGATAATTCCAGATTAGCCGGATGAAAGTCAATTCTTACGAAGCCCATTTCACCTTCCTTTGATCGCCAGGGGCTTTTGGTATGAGCTGCCGAGCTCGTCACATGTTGTGCACGCCTTGCCAGTTGAGGGAGGGCACTGGCTGACGTCCAATCGCTGATGCAGCTCCATCGCCGAGCAACTCCCCTGCGCTCACGGTGTCATGCGTCGTCACCTCATAAGGTTCGCCACAGCCTACTGAAAGAACTGAAAGAGCCTTCCGTTACCGATCTCCTCCGGGCATGCTATACTGCGCACGACCGCTGGCCCTGGCAGCCGTGAGATAGGCCAGCCGATCTCGATCGATGAGAAGCCTCCGCAACCTTTTTGATGTTCGTCCCGGCGAGCTCCGGCCAGCCTTGCTCATGTTCGGGTTTTTCTTCTCGATCATCGCAGTCTTTCAAATACTCAAGCCGCTCAAGAAAGGCCTGTTCGTTGCCCAATTTGGCGCCG
>QHZP01000587.1:0-4029 GCA_003224715.1 Acidobacteriota bacterium
AGGACGACATCCCCGGGCTGAATATCCACCTTTTCCCATTCCAAGGTTTTTTTCAGATCGTCGACAGTGATTGGGGTGTTGGCTTTCAATGCATCTACCTTTTGATATCCTGCCACGTCAATTAAGACAGCCCGGGTCACAATGGGAGGAATGGTGGTGGCATCGGTTTTCCGAATGCCCCAATTGCCGCCCCAGTCGGCCTCCTTGAATCCGTTGTACCAATGATTGTCGTCGCCCGGAGTGATGTGGCCCAATCCGTCGATCTGGGTTGCCACATTGTCACTAATAAAAAGGGCACAACTATGCCAGGCCAGACCTGCCGGGTTTGCTGGGGACAAAGTGAAATCCAGATCTTTTTGCCGCTTAACGCCCTCCGGGGTTCGAAAAGATAAAATTTCTCCCGGAGAATGGCCAGGCCACTTAAAAGAGGTGCGATCATAACTGATCCCGAGGTCATAAACCTTTCCTTGTTTGACCAGACTGAGCGCCTTCAAGACCGTTTCAGGACTAAGGGCATTCAATGCCCCGACTTCGTCTTCTTCCCCCCAGATCCACCCCCAGCCCTGGCCTTTCTTCCATCCTCTCATGGTCGAGGCTCCTTGTCCAATCAACATCGGAGAGAACATGGAGTGGATTGTGAATAGCAATACCACGTGTGTAACCCAACGGGGAATGCAATTTATAATCTCGAATTTCATAGCTCTCCTCAAGAGATTAAAATGGGTCAAAGGTTCGGATTCTAACAATTCATGGCCAAAGTTTTAATCAATCTACAAGAGCGCATGTTATTTTTCAAGGAAGTTTGCAAGGCAAGGAATTCTCTTGACGCTTCCAATCACCGGGCGATGAAAAAGTTGGATCGAGCCGCGACCGTTAGGGAGCGGTTGAGGCAATCGGCCGATCTGCCCCTCCCTCGCGTTCGGAGCTCGGATTTCTGCTATTTTCATAGGAGGCGCCCATGCCGCCTGGGGCGGTGCCATTGAGCATGAGAATTATTCCCCTCCGTTGGAGGGGTGCAGGGGTGGGTTGTCTCCAACCGGAAGACCCACCCCGAAGGCTGACGCCTTCTGCCCCTCCCAGGAGGGGATTTTCAGAGGAGAACGATTTTGAATTTCCTCCCCATGATTGTTGATAGGGGGTGCGTGACCTGAGCGAGGCGAGGAGGTGCATCGGGCGTTAAGCCTTTTCACGTTTCAAGCATCACGCCTAACTAATGTACGACCGATTGCACGCGTGTGCCAATTTTTAGCTGATGTTATACTGCTGCCCGCGGAGGCAATAGGATGGGGAAAAAAGCCAGAAGGAAAATTTCACGACGAGATCGGTTAGCTCGACGCTCTGAGGGGATGCAGAGAAGCACACTGCCCGCAACGGAAATTGCTGAAGCCAGCCGCCAAAGGACAAAGAATATTTTGGCTCTGGTCTTTATTGCTCTGGCGGTCTGGTTTGCTTACTTCAACACGTTGCACAATGACTTTGTTCACGACGATCGAATTGAGATACTGCAAAACACCTTCATCCATGACTTTTCTCATCTCTCCAAGATCTTGACCTCGCCGGCCTGGGCCTTTCGACCCGAGAATCCGCAAGGAGGATCGAATTATTACCGCCCTCTCCAGTATTTGACTTATGCGGTGCTGTATCATTTCCTGGGACCTTCCCCCTGGGGCTATCATCTGTTTAAGCTGCTTCTACATCTGGCGGTTTGCCTGGTATTCTTTTGGATCATCTGTCATTACTTGAAAAACTGGGCTCTCGCTCTATTAAGTGCTCTCATGTTTGCAGTCCATCCCGCCAACACGGAAGCGGTTGCCTGGATTTCAGGAATTACGGATGTGGCTTGCGCCGTGTTTTTTCTGCTTTGCCTCTTGTTTTACTTAAGATCTCAAACGACACCCTCTTTCACCATCCTCTTAGCCTTCTATACAATGTTCTTGTTTGGACTCTTTGCAAAAGAGACCATGGTCACACTCATGCCGATTCTTTTTCTGTATGAGTGGATTCATTTCAGAAAAGCTCCGACCCGCAAGCACTGGTTGCGGGTTTACGTGCCGCTGTTAGTCGGATTCGTTATTTACTTGTCCATGCGAATCTACGCCATTGGCTCATTTACCTCTGCAAGCCAGCTACGTTACAGCTTCCTGAGCGGATTTCAAAGTTTCTTAAACCAGGTGGTTCTTCTTTCAGAGTACTTTACTGCTTTTTTCTTTCCGCTATCGCTCAACGCTTACCATCTGTTTGATCCGGTGCTGTCTCTGACAGACTATCGCGTGGCCAAGGCTCTTACCGCGCTAGCCATTGTTTTAGTGGTTTTCTGGCTCAGTTCCAATCGAATGCAATCCCAGCAAAGAAATCTGATGCTGTGGGGTCTCCTGTGGTTTGTGATGGCTCTTTCTCCAGTTCTGATATTTCTAAAACGAATCGGCGAGAATGTGTTGGCAGAACGGTATCTGTATCTCCCTTCTCTGGGCCTGTCCCTCAGCCTCAGTATTCCCTTGCTACGGCTCCGCGAAAAAATGCCTAGGTTGATGACCCCGGTTTTGCTACTCCTGCTTGGACTGCTCACCTGGAAAGTGATTGATCGAAACAAGATCTGGCATGATGAGTTGAGCTTTTATGAAACGACCGCCCGGGCCTCTCCTCGAGCCGGAATCATTCTCAATAATCTCGGGACCGCTTATGCCAGGAACGGTCGGCAGGGAGACGCTGTGAAGGCCCTCGAGACTTCGGTGTCAGTCCAACCCAATTCCGCTGCCTATAAGAACCTGGCCCGGATTTATGCTGCTATGGGTCGCCATGCACAGTCGGAAACTGCTTACAGGCAAGCCGCTGCATTGAATCCGGGCGATGCGGATATATTTTCCGGCTTAGGGGATCTTTATTTTGCGTTGCAGCGATATCCTGAATCAATTGACGCCTATACGAATTCCATAAGCCTGAATCCGCGGGTTCCGCGGGTATGTTTCAATTTAGCGGACGCCTGTCTCATCATAAAACGATATGATGAAGCTTTGGCCGCTTATCAGAAGGCCCTTTCTCTGAGCGCTCGAGAAGCCGGCAGGCCTTACCGTGGCATGGCTGCCGTTTATGCAGAAGCCGCCGAGGCGAATCGAAACGCTTTCGAGCTGCAACCGTAAGAGCCATCAGTACAGGGGCTCCAGACTTCTTGGCTGGGGCTGACAGCAGATAGCTCGTTGGTAGCTAATTGCCCAAAAGGATAATTGCTATGACCAGGGAGGAAAAGATTAAGTGGGTGAATGCGGGACCCGGGTGGATGTACGAGTTTGACTTAGGGGAGGGCGTAAAAACGCCCTTGCTGACGGAAGAACTGCGATCCGTCCATGAGACGCGCAAACACATGATCATGCCGGCGATTGATCGACATTTTCCGGGTGGTCTGTCTGGGAAATACTGTCTAGATGTTGCCTGCAACGAGGGATATTTTTCCCACCTGCTCTGCGGGCGGGGAGCCAGAGTTAGAGGAATCGACATCCGCCAACTTAACATCCAGCGCGCCAGGACAATTCAAGCCATTTTAGGTTATGCTCCGGCAAGTCTGGCCTTTGATGTTGCAGATTTTTTTGATAATCGGGATGAGCCTGATACCTACGATCTGACCCTCTTTCTCGGCTTGCTCTATCACATTGAGAACCCTATGGGCGCTATCAGGCTGTTGCACAGGATAACCAAGACCTTGTGTATCATTGAAACTCAGTTGACCCGGCAAGCTGCCCCGATTAAGAGCGGCTGGGGCCAGACCGGTGTGACTCTAGAACTGCCGGGGAGTATGGCCCTGTATCAGGAGCCCGACATGGATGAAAACAACCTGGCAGCCTACCATTCGCTGAGCTTTATCCCAAATGTTGCGGCCGTCAGGCAATTGCTCCTCTCGGCAGGCTTTACGCACATTACTCAGGTGTCCCCTACTCCCGCGGCCAATCCTCAGTACCTTTGCGGCGACAGGGGAATATTCGTCGCAGTCAAGTCGGAAAAACCAACTTGACCACAAAGTAGCATCTCGCCAGAGAC
>QHZP01000587.1:4110-7574 GCA_003224715.1 Acidobacteriota bacterium
CGGTGATTTCATCCGAACACGGCACCAACTAGGTTCATTCTTTTTGTTCCACAATGGAAAACACCGTTTTATTTTTCCTGTAATCGTCGTAATGGATCTCGTAAATCAGATCTCCCCGCTCCTTGATAAAATCTCCTCCAAATTCCCAAACCACCGGATATTCTTCTTCCAGCCCGTGAGTGCTTAGAGGAAGTAAATGGATGAGCTTGCCATCGGCGCCCCTGGTTATTCTCCGCCGGGTTTGGCGATGATGCAACAGTGGGACTGAGTAGACTTGATAGCCTCCGGGCTTTAAGACCCGGCGGGCCTCGCAAAGAGCCGCCTCGTAATCATGAAGATGTTCTAATGTCTCCGAATGGATTACCAGGTCAAAGAAGTCATTGCCAAAAGTGAGCCGAGTCATGTCCTGGTTAGAAAGCCCGTGGATCTCGGCTCCCAGTTCTCGGTCGGGAAGATAAGTGGTTTCGACCAGTGATGCCGCTCCAGATAACGCCGGACGGAGATCATTGGTCTGGTTTAGATGCAGGATGTCCTGAGGCTCCACAGGAGCATGCGCACCCGCTTGGACATGCGGCAGCTTTGGCAGAAGTTGCCCTCGCGTTCGTCGAACCATTTTCTTTCAGGCTGGCTTAATCCCCAGCTTTGACTGAGTTTGTCGTCGATGATTGATTGTTGTTCGAAGCTGTGTCCCTTGCAGTTGACGCAGCCATTATTGTCAATCCCACACCAGCGGAGAACACGGCTCATGGGAGGACGTATTTACGAATAGACGGGATGCCTTATGGAGTGCTGTGCCCCCGCACCACACCTGCTGCTCCGAAGTTTGGTATCTCGACGCTGTGAATATCAGCGTAAGAGGACACAGCCAGCCTGGGAAGAGGCATGTAACTCTTCTCGTTCTCAGTGCAAAAATGCGATCAGCGAGGTTTTGGGGTGGAGCGGATGCTCTGCGCGCGCTGGAAAACGCGCCACGGAGCGCGCGTTCCACCATGCAGTTCACGAGCCCTATCATTTTTGTACCGAGAACGAGCTAGGCACTCCAAGGATTTGTCTCCGGCAGAAAATTGATTGGGTCCCGAGTGGATAGCTACCGCTTTACTGGTTTATTGCCTGGACTCCTTGCATCAGAAGGGCCTTTATCAGTCTTCGAGCGGGCAATATCTTTGGCTTCCAGTACCTTCCCTTTAATTGTTAGTGGAACCATCTCCTTAATGGGCTGAAACTCCACATACAAGGCATGCTCAAAGTCCCAAAGGAGAGCCGAGGTGTCGAGGTCGACACTCACCTCACCCTTCTCACCTGGTTTGAGTGTTATTTTTTTGGTCGTGTCCTTTAAGAAGGGGGCCCGGAGGGAGAGCTCCTCTATTCTAATTTGTTGCGAGGTTCCATTAGTAAAGGGGAAGCGCAAATTCAGGATCTTGCCTTTTTCTACGACGCCAATGTTTATAACATCGCGATCAAAGTGAATTGCAAGTGGCGGGAGCTTGCCAGCTTTTCTCGCAGCCACCTTGTCGTAGTAATACTCCTGAAATTTGCTTGCCGGGGAAGGTGGGGGATCATCGGGATCAAAAAACCACTCGCCGGAAACCAGCTTCCATCGAGACACATCTGGTATGTCTATGCTGCGAACAATGGTTGGGACGAGAATCGTGTAAGCAACCTCGACAAGCGCGGATTGCTCCCCTGCTTCCATTTTTACGTCGACAATCTTGAACCCTAGGATCTTGCCGTGATGCTGAGACTTGAAATTGTCTCTGGATTTCTCAATAACATATTGTTCGGTTTTGCTCCATTGCGCCATCTGGACCGCGGTGAAAAACTCAGTGATTCTAGCCTTCAGTTTTTCCGTCTCCGTGTCCTTAGACGACGCCGCTGGGCAACGACCTGCCAGTGCATGACTTAGAAATACAATCAAGAGATAAAAGCTGAGCTTGCGAGTCATGATTGCGTACCATTATTGAAATCGGGAACCGTAAATCTAATTCAAAAATTGGAAGACAAAAAAAGGCAGCCACCCGAGGTGGCTGCCTTGACAGTTAGCAAAGACCTAAATTAGTTACCAAGGTTTTCGCCTGACCCATTCCCGACGTGGCCAATGGGGTCAGCACCCCTAACTCCATTATTGAAGGCGGTATCAGGAATGACAAGAGCCAAATAGCCTTCAGCAACATCATAGACGGAGCCGGAGTTATACTTGCCCGTAATGAACGCAAATCCATGACCGTACTGGAACTGGCAGATGGCAATCACGTATCCCTGGAAGCCTGGAGCGACAGTCGAGAGTGAGGCCGCATAATGCGCCCCTGCTGCTATGCTGGGAGTGGTCACGGGAGCTGCCGGGGCTGCGGTACCATAGAAGTATAACGTGGCAGTTCCCGTTTGGGGGACGGTACCGTAGGGATCCTGCGACGTGTTAACAATCGCCATGCCTGAATCAAAGCCTACACCCACGGCATTGGTCAAGAATGGGAACAGCAAGTTGGTCGTACACTTGTTTATCGTGACGAGAACATCCGCAGGAACGTTGATTAGCGGATGATTAAACCGCGGTATTGACGTGGCACCGGTGGGGTTGGGGGGGTACAACTGGGCCTGAGCTGTAGAGGACCCCGGAACAGCCGTCGCCGGCGCAATAGCAACCGCCGGAATTATTACAAAGCTTTCCACATTTGCGTCACTAATCCCCTGATTGACGGTGACAAACTCGTAGAGAGCCGAATCACCCGAGGCAGACTGCGAAATCAACTCCAATCTCCCGGAAGCAGGAACCGTACCTGCAACTGGGCTAGGCCAAGTCAAAGTTGTTCCTGTCGGGAGCGGGCTTAGAACGATATTGACCCGAATGTTATTGTTTGCGCCGTATTTTGCCCTGGCATCCGGTGGAGGGGCAGATCCTGAGGCGGCAGTGACATACTGTACAAAGACGCCTGCGGACCCTTCTGTGATAGTTAGCCTAGGGTTTGACGGTGTCAGACAAATCGCGTCTATGACACCTGACACAAGAATTACCAGACTTTCGTTGACTGTGGCTACTCGTACCACGGACACATTGGTGAATGTGTTGGCTGTGGATGGGGCAGATGAAAGTGAAGCCTGGATATCGGTTGAGAGAGATTTGGCAGAAACATCAGCCCGCACGCCATCAACCGTGATAGTGTCGGCATTTGCACTTCCACTAAAGGTTGCTCCAGCCGTGATGGACAGAATCACTTGCCCACCCGTTCCGCTGGTAGGAACAACCTGACTAAGGGTTACATTGCCAGCCAAAACACCCGTGGCGGTAACCGTGATCCCAGTTGCCGCGGTATTGGTAATGTTGATGCCCAGGTAGGTGATCGTGATAGTGCTCCCTTGGCTCGTACCTCCCGTCATTTCTAACCGGACCCGGCCCATCACTTCAGTGACGCCGTAATGTGTCACTTCGTTGGGGTTTGAACTCACCGAGAAAGTGGCTTGTGCCTGGG
>QHZP01000583.1 GCA_003224715.1 Acidobacteriota bacterium
CGCAATGAGGCAAACTCATGAATACAAGCGTCGGGATCGCTATATTTTTGAATCGCTTCTTGTAAGGTTTTCGGTTTGGCGTCCATGGAAAGAACAATAACAGAAAACCGTGGGTTAGTCAACTATATTATTGCCCTTGGAAAGGGGGGACGCGCTGAATCGCTACCAGTTCGATTTCTTCACAGCTTCCCTCTCCGGAGGGGAAGAGGCCGTCAGGCCCCCGGGTGGGTTGTTACCAGTGGACACGATCCACCCGAGCTGTACCGCCACCGCTTCCAGGAGGGGAATTTCGGGGTTGCCCATGCCGCCTGAGGCGGCGCCACAGAGCATGAAAACGCGATTCCCCTCCGCTGGAGGGGTGTAGGGGTGGGTTGTTGCGGACTGGGAGGACCCACCCCTGAAGGCTGAAGCCTTCTTTCCCCTCCCAGGAGGGAATTTCAAGGGGGTTCCAGCATGGGTTATGTCGCTTTGATCATTGTGTTCCTGAGTTCTCTGCAAACCGCGGCCCTTGCTTCCGTGGAGGGCGCTGCGCAAGATCGTCTCCAGCAGGCGGCACAGCTAATTTCGGAACAGAAGTTTGGAGCAGCCCGGGAGATTCTGGAGGCCCTGTTGGCCTCAGCTGGCGAGCACGCGCTACCAGAGACTTACTACCAGCTTGCACTGTGTTACGTGAAGCAAAGCGAATGGAAGAAGGCTGAGGAGACGCTTCAAGTCTTTCTCCGCTCGTCTCCCGAAAATGTTTCAGCCCTTTATCTGAAGGGTTACCTGCTCTTTAGCACGGGGCGATACGAGGAATCGTTGAAGGTCATGGAACTCCTGGTGGCACGCGATCCGGAGCATGCCGCGTCGCACAAGGTGATCGGGTTGGACCAGTTTATGCTTGGAAGAATCGAATTGGCTGAGGTGGAGCTCAAGCGCGCTACCGAGCGAGCCCCGCAAGACGCCGAGGCCCGCTACTATCTGGGCAGGATCTATTTCACCCGGAACAACCTGCCATCAGCCCTCGCGGCCTTTCAGAGGGCCGCAGAGCTGGACACCTCCAGCGTGAAAACCTTCAACCATCTCGGCCAGACGTACGAAGCACTGGTCCAATATCCAGCTGCGCGTGCGGCCTACCTCCGGGCGATTGAACTTGAAAAACAACAGGCAGCAAAATCCGAATGGCCTTACTTCAACCTGGGTGCACTGTGTCTCAAGGAAGGACGGGCGGCTGAAGCAGTTGATTACTTGCAGCAGGCGCTGTCACGCCAGCCCGCGTGGTCGGAGGGAAAGGCAAAGCTGGCGATGGCGCTGGTCTCTCTGGGGAGGCAACCAGAGGCGCTATCATTATTTGAGGAAGCGGTTCGGCTGGACCCGCGCAACGCCGACGCCCGCTACCAGTATGCCCGCCTCCTCGCCAAGATAGGGAAGCAGGAGGAGGCCGAGCGTCAGCTACTACTCTTCCAGGAACAGAAGAAACAATGAAGCCAAACCTGCGGAGTGCCCTCTTGTTGGGTTGGCTGTTCCTGCCCGTTCCCTTCCTGGTTCATTTCTTCGCCGATGAGACAACAGAGATCCGGTTTACCAATGTCGCCGCCGAAGCGGGCATTCAGCCCGAGATCCGCTGTGGCGGGCCAGAGAAGAAATGGATTCCCGAAGCCAACGGAACCGGAGCGGCGTGGCTGGATTACGACAATGATGGGCGCCTGGACTTGCTGATTGTCAATGGCTCGACCCTGGAACGGCTGCGGCACATTGTTTCTGGAAAGGCGCTTCCTCCGCAGAAGGACGGCGTCTTCCTCTACCGCAACCTGGGAAACGGCCGGTTCCGCGACGTCACTTCGGAAGCGGGGCTGGCCGATGCTTACTGGGGAACCGGCGCCAACGCGGTGGACTACGACAACGACGGGTTCACCGATATCCTGATCACCAACATTGGAATCGATCTGCTGTACAGAAATAACGGGAACGGCACATTCTCAGAAGTTGGCAAGGCGGCGGGGTTGAGCCAGAAGGTGGCCTGGCACACTGGCAGCGCCTTTGGCGACCCGGACAACGACGGCGACCTGGATTTGTATGTGGCCGGTTATGTGGATCTGCAGTCGCTCTCGTGGCGCAACGCTGCGCCTGTCTGCCAGTACAAAGGCATCGATGTCTTTTGCGGCCCGCGTAATCTCCGGGGAGAGAGCGATCTGTTTTACCGGAACAACGGCAACGGCACGTTTACCGAAGCAACGCAACCGGCCGGCCTTTCCGACACGAGCCGTTACTATGGATTTGCGGTTCTATTTGAGGACCTGAATGGAGACGGCAGAACCGACCTCTTTGTGGCAAACGATTCCTGTCCCAACTACCTCTACCTGAACCTGGGAAACGGAGCTTTCAAAGAGGCGGGCCTCACCAGCGGCGTGGCCTTGAACGGAGACGGCCACACTCAGGCTAACATGGGCGTGGCTGCTGGCGACTATGACAACGATGGGCTCTTCGAGCAGGTGAAGCCCGGGCTGTACGAAGATGCTGCCTTCCGCACAGGACTGGGGACAAGCACTGTCTCTTATTTGGGCTGGGCCTGCGGTTTTGCTGATTTCGACAATGATGGGGACAGGGATCTCTGGACGGCCAATGGCCATGTGTACCCCAATGCCGGAGCTCTCGCCACAACCAATTATCTTCAACCTGTCGCCGTGTTTGAGAACCGCAACGCCCGATTCTGGCCGGTCCCCTCGCCCGCCGGTCCTGTTGCAACACAGTCCTACCGGGGCGGTTGCCTGGGAGACTTCAACGATGACGGTAGAATTGATATCGCCGTGTTGCCCGTCGATGGAAAGCCGCTGCTGCTGGAAAACCGCAGCCGGACCCGTTATCCGTGGATCGGCTTTCGCCTGCGCGGAAGGCAGAGTAACCGGGATGCATTAGGAGCGCGAGTTGAGATCCAGTCTTGTGGAAAGAAGCAGTTCGAGACGCTGCGCAATGGCGGCAGTTATCTTTCCCGGAACGACCCGCGCATTCACTTCGGGCTGGGAAACTGCAGTCAGGTGGACGCAGCGACAATCCTTTGGCCGAGCGGCCGCGTTCAACGGATGAAAGACCTGGCAATCAACCGTTACATCACGATTGAAGAAAGCCGGTGACTGATCAGCTGGCAGGCGAGTACGTAGTAACCGGCAAGTTTTCAGATTCGCTCCAAGAACATCGTCATCGAAATTTCGTTGAACCGGACAATTCACCGCCTCTGCAGCGTTTTCGCCTTCTCGAAGAGCTGCATTTCTTTTTCCGCCTCCCCAATCCTGCCCAGCTTTCGGTAGATCACCGACAGGCGGTAGTGCGCGGTCGGATCTTCCGGGGCAATTTCCAGAGCTTTACCCAAATGGTACAGCGCCTTTGTCACTTGTTCCTGGTAGCTATAGAGGCGCTCCAAGGCCAGGTGAGCTTCGATCATGGAGGGGTCGAGCTTCACCGCTTTGAGAAGCTGTTCTTCGGCAGCTGCATACTTGCCCTGCCCATAAAGGATGTCACCGATTTCGTAATGGGCCTGAGGGTGATTCGGGTCCAGCTTGATCTCCTCTCGCAGTTCCACCAGAGCCTCCTCAAGCCGGTTTCTCGTCCAGTAAAGGTTTCCAATCGCGAAGTGCAAGCTCTGAAGGTCGGGCTTCACTGCCAGCGCGCGGCGGTACTCCTGGATAGCCTGGTCGTCTTTGTTAAGGACTTCGAAGTACTGCCCCTTGAGCTGATGAGATCGATGGGAATCCGGGTCCGTTTCAAAAACCCACAGGGACGCCAAATAAGAAAGGATCTGGTATCCTTCGGCAAGCCCATAAAGCTTCTCAGCCGAATTATCTTTCTGATTTCCGAGTACCTGGACTTGGTTCTGGTACCGCTGGCGTTCTTCCTTTATCTTTCCTCCGGTCGGAGGAGCGTACAAGAAACTGAGGGACCCATCGATGACCTCACCCTCAGGGCTGCCTTCAAGCGCCGGCACAACAGAACCGGATGCTTTATGCGTGACCCAGCCTAATCTCTGCTTCAGACGCTCGCTTTCTGGCCGTTTTTCCAGGGCGCGGCCATATTCTTCCTTAGCTGCTTCCCAATTTTGTTCGGCTTCGTAGAAATGGGCTCGTGCCAAGTCAGTGTAAATGGAGTCCTGATAGGTCTTGTGGAGAAGATCGAAGGCTTGTTTGGAGAGATGGCCGTACGATTTACTCAAGTGATAGAAGGCATCCAGATCGGTCCCGTCCATCGCAACTGCTTTCTCGAAGTGACGCGTTGCTTCTAGATAGCGGGACCGAGCGTAGTAATTGAAACCCGAGTATAACTGGATCGCGAAGTTCGAAGGATCCTGAGCCTCAGCTATCTCCAGATATCTTGACGCCTGTTCGAACTGACGGGCATTCAAGGAGAGTACCCCGAGGAAAAAGTACGGACCGGCAAGGCTCGGCTTGAGCTGAATGGCCTTCTGGAAGGTCTTTGTCGCCTGGTCAGGCTGTCCTTGTTGGTAATAAAGAAGTCCCAGGTTGGCATGGGCTTCAGCCATCTCAGGCTGAAGTTTCACGATACGCTCATATTTCTGGGTAGCGGTTTTGTAGTCGCCAGCTTGTTGGGCTTCTCGCGCTTCTTTATAAAGCTGAGCAAGAACATCTTGCTGGCCAGGAGCCAAAGCGAGAACATCTGAGGCCAAACAGAAAAACAAAACCATCGCGCCGCAAGGGCGAACCAAGATCGCCGCAACCGTCCGCTGGTTACGAGCAGCCGCTACAAGTTTTCCAAGGCTTTTCACAAGAAACCTCTCATGGCTCTTCGCGGCGCGCAGCGGCACCACGATGGATGAAGAAGATTCCTCTCGAGCGGAGAGAGCGCCAAGAGAGTGTCCGAAAAACAGAGTGTCTGGAAAACGTCAACCTGCACTACGGGACAATGCCACCGCTTTGCACCTGGCGCCAGCTTGCTGGCATTTCCCGGGTGTTGGATTTCACCTTCACTCTGCTTTTGCAGCAGGGTCATGGCGCCATTGTAGTTCAATCGCTTCTGCAGATACAGTTCCGCTCGCATTTTACCGGAAGTCACCCCAGAAGGGCCCTGGAGTTTGGACATTTCGACGCCATACGAACCAGACCAAATGCGACACGCCTGGGCGGTGCGGGTGAATTAAGCGTTTCGTTGCTCAATCGAGATTCATGCAACGAAGCGTCTTTT
>QHZP01000584.1 GCA_003224715.1 Acidobacteriota bacterium
AGTTTGACCTGGTAACGCCGGAAGAGAAAGCCATTGCCGCGGAAACCCAGGCTTACCTCTTTCGCGGGGACGAACAGTCGAGGACCATCGAGTGTGAGTTTACGATCCAGGCCACCCACGGTCCAGTCAAGATGGGCGACACGAAGGAGGGCACGTTTGCCATTCGAGTGGTGAAGGCTTTGGATTCACCACCGGGATACATGGTGAATTCCAACAGCGCCAGTGGTGAGAAAGGCATCTGGGGCCAGAGGGCCGATTGGGTCGATTACTATGGCAAGGCGGAGGGGGAGGAAGTGGGTATCGCCATTTTTGATCATCCTGAGAATTTCCGGCACCCCACTTACTGGCATGCCCGCCGTTATGGCTTGTTCGCTGCGAACCCGTTTGGTGTAAGAGAGTTCACACACAATCGACAGCAAGACGGGAGTTACACTATTGCAGCAAACGGGTCACTCACTTTCCGCTACCGCGTCTTTATCCACCACGGCAATTACCAGCAAGGCAGGGTGGCAGAAGCTTACAGGCAATATGCAACAGCGAAATAGAAGGGTCAGACTCGATGTTGAGCGTCAACTTCGCTCTATGGTAGCGACAGCTCTAGTGTTCAAGGGCGGCGCCTTCTACTTGCCAATCCAAAAAGGAGGAGTTCATGCCCAGCCAATCAAAGGTTAGGCGTCGGGACTTTCTCAAAAAGAGTGCTAAGCTCACGGCGAGCTTGGCCGCGCTTAGGGGAGTGACGTTCCTCACCCGCCCTGAGAGGGTTTTTGGCGCCAACGATCGTGTCCGGATGGCTGTCTGCGGCCTTCACGGACGTGGCAAAGACCATCTGTCAGGCTTTTCCCGCTTGGCCAACGTAGAGGTTGCGGCACTTTGTGATGTGGATGAGAACCTGTTGAAAGAGCGGCTCGGGACTGTCGCCAGACCTCAGACCTTTATCGACGTCCGAAAACTCCTCGAGGACAAGTCCATCGACGCGATCTCGATTGCCACGCCCAACCACTGGCACGCGCTAATGGCCATCTGGGCTTGCCAGGCGGGCAAGGACGTTTACGTCGAGAAGCCCTGCTCGCATAATTTCTGGGAGGGCCAGCAGTTGGTGCGGGCCGCGCAAAAGTACAATCGCATCGTTCAACACGGCACCCAGATCCGCTCATCACCCGCCGTCAGGGAGGCCATCCAAAAGATTCAACAAGGGCTGATCGGCGAAGTCTATTTGGGACGCGGCCTCTGTTTCAAGTGGCGTGACACGATCGGGCGTACGCCCGCCGAGCCCGTTCCAACCGGGGTCCACTATGACTTGTGGAGTGGCCCCGCGCCTCTAAAGCCCTTCACCCGTAATCGGTTTCATTACAACTGGCACTGGATCTGGGAAACTGGTAACGGTGACCTGGGCAACCAGGGAGTTCATCAAGTGGACGTGGCGCGTTGGGGACTGGGTGTTAAGTTCCCCAATCGGATCTCCGCCATCGGTGGCCACTTTACGTTTGATGATGACCAGGAAACTCCAAACACGCTCAATTGCGCTTTCGAGTTCGATCTGCCTGATGGCAAACGCAAGATGATGGAATTTGAAGTGCGGCACTGGATCACCAACCACGAAGCCGAGATTGGGCAGGGGCACTTGTTCGGGGGTCGCAACACCATCGGAAACATCTTTTACGGCTCGAAGGGATACCTGGCCACCGGTGACGAAGACGCCAGCAGTTATAGGACCTGGCTGGGGCGCGGTCAGGGGTCTGGGCCTAAGGGTCATGCCGAGGGCGACCACTTTGCCAACTTCATTGATTGCGTTCGCAGCCGGAAGAAGGAGAATCTAAATGCGCCCATAGAAGAGGGCCATATTTCCTGCGCCCTTGTCCACCTGGCCAATGTTTCTTATCGTCTGGGTCGATCGCTCCGCTTTGCTCCTGATACCGAGCAGGTGATTGGTGATGAAGAGGCCAATCACCTCCTGCGCGACCGC
>QHZP01000585.1 GCA_003224715.1 Acidobacteriota bacterium
GTTCCTTCGACAGGATGGGATCCAGATATTCCTTAAGGCCCTTGCCAGCGCTCCATTCCAGTAAATCATTACGGGCCGGCTGAGGCAAACGCTCAATGAGTTCTTCAACCGTTGGCGCTTCAAGGGGAGACATCGAGGCGAGGAAGTGATATCCCCATCCCGCTATCGAAGGATAAACTCTGACATAGGGGAAAGAGTTCGCAAGTGACCTGGCCACCGCTTGCAGGATTTTTTCTTCCCCAACCGCGAACCATTGTTGCAAGATCCCGTTTGGCTTCAATCGTTCTTTTACGAGTCTATAAAATTCCTCGGAGTACAAAAGGCTCGAGCCGGCCGCTTCAGCCGGAGGAGGCGGGTCGACGGTAATGATGTCGAAGCTTTCGCTGGTGCGTCTGAGAAATCTTCTACCGTCATCGACCACGATCCGGCCTTTAGGATTTTTTAAAATCGCGTTGGCATCGTCGAAGTAGTAGCTGAAGGCCTCTTTCACACTTGGGACGAGTTCCACGGCTGTGGCTTGAATATCCCAGCTCATCAGCGAGCGATAGGTGGTTCCCATGCCGAAGCAGATTACCAGGGCCGACTGGGGCGGGCTCTTATGAAATGCCAAGGGCAGATGGGCCATGAACTTCGTGATCGGGGTGACCAGCGTGATGACAACCCCATTGACTGAAAGTCCCTTATCCATCCCTGTCCCGTCCGATATGACGGTGGCCGTATGGTCTCTTCTGATGACATAGTTGGCAGACTCGCCGCGAGGAGCGTCGTAGCTGGCGCTGATGAACAATGAACTCAACAACAAGAAGGTTGAGACAAGCCCCCCAGCCCAGCGCCACGTCGGGCCGAGCGATCCGGAGCAACCAAGGAAAAACCCTAAGAATGGAAGTGCCAGTGCCACCATGGAAAGTTTCGCCCCGGCCAGGGGCAAAAAAATATAAGATGCAAAAAGGGGACCCAGAATGCAGCCGAGAATATTCAGTGCATAGGCCTTCCCTGCCCTCCTGGGGTTTCCACCCGCGGACTCGTCAATCAAGTGAGGTGTCAAATATCCTAGAACAGCGCAAAAGGGAAAGATGCTGGCCAACACCGGAAAAACATGTGTGTTCAAGGGATTGATTCTGGGATCCAGATTACGCCGGTTCAAAGGGCTCAGCCGCGGATCATTGAGAATGACGGGCAGGAAGGCAAACACCGCAAGCAGAGTGATCAACTGCGCTGTTGAGAAACCCTGAGCCGCAGGGGTTCTTCGGTACAGATAAGAGCCAATCCAAGTAGCCAACAGGTAAACAAATAAAAGAAGGGCAAAAGCGTAGACTTGGGTTCCCAGGACAGGCGTGAAGGCCCGAGTCCAGACCACTTCCATGGCCAGGGAGGTGAACCCGGTTGTAAAAAGGATGAGATGGGTGAAAGACCTGGCTGGAAGGATGGAGTGCTTCCCCTCTTGGGAGGGGTTGGAAGTGGGTTCCGGCTCAAGTGACGACCCATCGTTGCGCCCATGCAGGTGTGAAAGAATTCGTGGGTCAGCGTGGAAGGTCGTCCGTCTCAGATCGTCCCCCTTTTCCAAGGGGGACTTAAGGGGGGTAGCCACTGCTGAATCAAGACTTGGTGCAGATTTCCAGCGACCCCCCTGAAGTCCCCCCTCGTTCGAGGGGGGACATGTTCCAGCCGTTCCCTCAATTTTTTCATAGCTTCCCTCCGGAGGAGGGGAATTAGTATCTTCGCGCCAGGCATTCACTCGGATCCTGCGGCCTTCATGAAGACTCAAACCCACACTGATCGCTGCAATTAAGAAATTGGAGCATCCTGCAACCCAAAGGGTGTGACGAAATCCGAAAAGTTCGACCAAAATAGCAGCCGTCATCAAGGTACCAAACATGGCCCCAACGACATTGGCTAAATAGAGAAAGCTAAAGCTCCTCGTGTTGGATCGATCGAACTCACTGACATATCCCATCATCAAAGGAAATGTCGCTCCCATGAAAGCACACCAGGGAAAGATCGAAAGCGCAATAACGCCGGCAGAAAAGAGCAAATAAGATAGAGAATCTGATTCCCCTGCCTGCAGCAGCAGAGTTTCTCCGAATGAGAACAGACTTGGAACGATGAAAGCACCCACACCAATCATGAGTTCCACCCAGGCATAAAGCAAGATCGCCGAGACTCCCAATCTTTGCGTTAGTGGTGCTACGAGCTTCCCGCCGGCCCAGGAGCCCAGAGAGAGACCGAGCATGAAAACAGAAACGACAACCGAGAGAACTGGGGTGATCACGCCAAAGGAGGCAAAGGCCAACCGCACCCAAATGACTTGATAAAGAAGGCCACAAAAGCCTGAGATGAAGAAAAGCAGAAACAAAAGTTTATGGCGACGAGCAGGCATTGTTGATTACCGACCGCTGGCAAACCTCATTTGGCTGAGCAGTCCCCGGACTGACATCATTTGGAGTGCGTTGGCTTGACAACGCTTTCTTGGGTGGCGGCTTGACGCCGCCGACTGGCAGGCGGTCGGAGTCAAGACTGTTCCCACAGGCCTTTTGCCTGCGTCAAGCCGCAGGCTTCGGAAAGCGCTGTCAAGCCAGCGCACCAAATAGCCGTTCTGTCGCTTCAGCCCTAAATCCTACCCCAATCTGGTGGGCTACATCCATTCCTCCGTGCCGCTGCGCCTCAGTGCCAACAAAACTCCAATACCCAAGAGGAGCCAGACGCCGACCAACATCGGTGCGAACATCACCGGGGACGGAGGTAACGGCACGATAGACTTGTAGCCAACCCAGATCAGGGCCACGGTCGAGAGTAAGGGGAAGACCAGATGGAGTAGTGGATTGAATTCACTTCGCCGCTCGATTCTGTAGAAACGGTAGACGCCCAGATTCCCGGCGCTGTAAACAAAAACCAGACCTAACGTCACGGCCACGCCCATAAGGTAGAACTCCTGGTCCGGTCCAATCCAGAATCCGAGACCGAGGCCAATCGCCAGTGTGAGGAACGTTTGGAACCAGATCGCGTTGGCTGGTGTCTTGTAGCGAGGATGAACCTTTGCCAGTCCTCTGGGCAATGAACCGGACCGGCCCATGGCGAAGAATACCCG
>QHZP01000581.1 GCA_003224715.1 Acidobacteriota bacterium
ACAGCCCGTCCAAACCCAACGTCATCCTTTTGACCATCGACACCCTTCGGCCTGACCACTTGGGCTGTTACGGCTACAAAGCAATCCAGACACCGCACATCGACAAGCTAGCGTCCGAAAGCGCCCGTTTTACCACGGTCGTGTCCCAGGTCCCTCAGACCCTTCCTTCTCACTGCTCCATTCTTACCAGCACCTACCCCATGTTCCACCGGGTTCGCGATAACGTCGGATACCGGTTAGACGATTCAAAAACGACATTGGCGGAGGTCCTTAAGCGTCGGGGATTTCAGACCGGGGCGTTCGTCGGCTCCTATGTGCTTGATTCAAGGTTTGGCTTGGCCCAAGGCTTCGATACTTACGATGATCACTTCAATCCCGAGAAGAACCCCGACGGCTTTCTCAAGCTGGAACAATTGGAGCGACGCGGCGAAGAGGTGGTCAACCATGCCATGCAGTGGATTGAGAAGATCAACTCTCAGTCCCCTTTTTTTGCCTGGGTTCATCTTTACGATCCCCATGATCCCTACGATCCGCCGCCTCCTTTCAAAGCGCGGTACAGGTCCAGGCCCTATGACGGAGAGATTGCTTACGCTGACGAACAAGTAGGCAGACTGATAACCTTCCTGAACAAGAGAGGGTTTTACGACAAGACCCTGATCGTTTTAACTAGCGACCACGGAGAGAGCTTTGGAGAACATCGGGAATTCAAGCACGGCTATTTCCTCTATGACACAACGCTGCTTGTTCCGCTGCTGATCAAACCACCCCGACAAACCTTTGGCAAGCTGACCATAGACGAGCAAGTCCGGCTGGTCGATGTCGCTCCAACGATCCTGCAAATCCTCGAATTGCCCAGAGTGGCCGATTTCCAAGGCACGGGATTATTAGGATTACTGGCGGGAAAGCAAAAGCAACTGCAGCTGGAAGCTTACAGCGAAACCTACTATCCCGCCCAATTTGGCGCGAGCTCTTTGCGAAGCCTGCGCCGGCTCAGCACTAAGTTCATCGAGTCCCCAAGGCCGGAGCTCTACGACTTAAACCAGGACCCCGCGGAGCTGAAAAACATCTACACCGAAAACCAGGCCTTGGCCAATCAACTCAAGAACCGACTGGGGGAAATGAGCAATATGCTTGCCGACCAAGGATCAGAAAAGAACTCGCAACTGGCTCTGAGCTCGGAAGAGCTGGAGAAGCTGGGAGCGCTGGGCTATGTGGGCGGCCCGGCTCGGGCTGACAAGGTTGAGTCGAAGTCCTCTTCCTTGTCTGACCCCAAGGACCGGCTGGAGATTTTCCAGTTACTTTCCGACGCCGGTCGTAACGCAGCGACGGGACGATGCCCACAAGCCGAAAAGCAGTTTCTGGAAGCGATTGAGAAAGCACCGGGGATTTCTACTGCCTATTTTCTGCTGGGACGGTGTTACTTCAACGAGCAGCGCTTCGATCTGGCATACAACGCATTCCAAGAACTCTTGAAACTAAACCCGCAGAGTGCGGAAGCCCAGTTTTATCTGTCGGCCTGCGAATTCTATCTCAACAGACCGGACAGCGCAGAGACCGGCTTCAGGAAGGTGCTGTCGATAAATCCCAGCTATATTTATGCTCATAAATATCTCGGCCTCATCTACCAGTCGAAGGGTCAACTAGAGCAGGCGCTCCAAGAGCTCCTCAAAGTGACCGAACTTTCTCCCGCTGATGAAGAAGCTCAATTCAGAGCAGGGTTCCTTCTGGCCCGTCAAGCCCGTTTTACAGAAGCAATTTCCCACTTTCAGAAAGTGATCGAAATCAATTCTTCCAATGCCAGTGCTCATCACAATCTTGGCCTGGCTTACCTGAGGACAGGCCAAAACGATTTCGCTCAGAAAGAAATAGCTCAGGCTTGCAGACTCGATCCGAAGTTCTGCAGCAAGGATTAACCACAAAGACGCAAAGAACACCAGGGGTTGACGGCTCTTCGAAATCGGTTGCCAACAGTAATGAAGGGAGAGGCAGAAAAGACGGTTTGCAGGTCTTCTTTTTGTTCTCTGTGTACCTTGTGTCTTTGTGGTTAACTTCGTCTTTGCGGTTGGTCTGAAGGTTTTCAAATATCGTTGACGTTAAGCCCATGGTCCCATTCACTAGCTTCTTGCGCTGGCCCGCTCGGTTGCTTTTCGGCCTGTGGTGCGTCTCGACCTGCACCTTTGGACAACCAGTCGACTCCCGGTGGTTGGTCATACCGGACATCAATGCCCTGGAAGATTACCATGTCACGCCAAACTCAACGGCCCTGGCCAAGGCCCTTGCAGACGCCGCCGAGTATGTGTTGCGCCGGCAATTGCCCCAAGATGCGAGCAGTTGGTGGCAGCGACGTTCTCAGTTGGATCTGGCCCTGCGAAAAGCTATCGGCCTGGAGAGACCGCCGGAGCGCAACCCTCTCAATGCGCGCACACTCCATAGCTACGATATGGGAGACTACCTCCTCGAGAACGTCATTTTCACAGCCGCCCCAACCTCCTTGTCACAGCCAATCTCTACCGGCCCAAAGCGCCGTCACACGGCAAACGCCCGGCGGTTGTCTGCGCACTGGGACACTATCTGGACGGTGGCAAGGCAAACACAGAGTACCAGGTCCTTTGCATTAAGCTGGCCAAATTGGGCTTTGTCGTCTTGACCTATGATGCCATCGGTCATGGAGAACGCCTCATCCAGGGCAACACTCACCACGAGGCCGGTTTCGCACTATTACCCCTCGGTGAAACCATTGCCGGATGGATGGTCTGGGAGAGCATGCGTGCCATTGACTATCTGCTCACTCTTCCCGAAGTGGACCCTGAACACATTGGAATCACGGGCAACTCGGGAGGCGGTTTAAACACTCTGTTCACCTCTGCCTTGGATGAACGG
>QHZP01000573.1:0-8816 GCA_003224715.1 Acidobacteriota bacterium
GAACTGCACGCATTCTTAGGTGCAGGTTACTTTAATGGCTAGCCCCGACTTCATTCTTGGCTTTCCACCGATTTCGGAAATACTCAATAAATATAGGCATGACTGAGACCAAAACGATGAGCAAGATCACCTTTTCAAGGTTCAGTCGGATCCAGGCAATCGCGCCAAGATAATAGCCGGCGGAGGTCATGGAGCAGACCCAAAAGATCCCGCCGAAAACATTATAAGCCGCGAATCTGGAGTAAGACATCTGGCCTATTCCTGCCACCACGGGTGCAAAAGTTCTGGCGAAGGGAACAAAACGCGCCAGGAATATGGCTTTGCCACCATGTTTCTCATAAAATTCCTTGGCTTGCAAAAGGTGTTTACGCCTGAACCAGAAGGAATCTTCTCTTTTATATAGAGCCACGCCAGCTTTGAAGCCAATGCTGAAACCCACGGCATCACCAACAATTGCCATCACACTCAATAAGACCATTAAGTAGCTCAGGCTAAAAAAGCCTTGTGAAGCTACCAGACCGGCTGTAAATAACAACGAATCTCCGGGAAGAAAGAACCCCACAAACAGTCCGGTCTCGGCAAACACAATCACGCCCAGGAGTACGTACCCCCCTGAACGTATCAGTTCAACCAGCTTCTCAGGCTGATAGAGAGTCTTAAGGAACTCGATGGCAGATTCCAAGTGACCTCAAGGACAAGGAAATTTCCCCACGGCAAGGAGAGTGACAGCTCGGATGAATTGGCTCTTAGATCGGTGTGGGCTTTGACTCGGGGCAAAGGCGAAGACGGTCATTGGTCAGAAATGACGGCCGTACTTTTTGAGCTGCAACAGGGCCACGAGCCAATGAGGTTCTTCTATTTCAACCTTGCCCCGTTGGGAACATCTTCCAGAAAAGTCGCTAAGACGGGTCTCTCCTCATCACCCACAGAGGCTGCTAAGAGCATTCCATTAGATTCCAGCCCGCGGATTTTGCGAGATTGAAGGTTGGCTACAATCACAATTTTCTTGCCAACGAGATTTTCAGGACTGTAATACCTGGCGATGCCTGCCAAAATCTGGCGAGTCTCCGTTCCCAAATCGACCATCAATCTAAGCAGCTTATCAGCGCCTTGAATTCTCTCAGCCGAGAGGATTTGAGCCACGCGCAACTCAACCTTGGCAAAATGGTCGATAGTGATGGCATTTCCAACCACCCCAGCGGCAGAATCTTGGTCCGAGCCGGCTACTGGCGCGATGGATGATGGGGAAGCACTGAATTTCCGTTCCGGCTCGGCGCCTTTTTCCGGTTTGGATTCTTTTGCAGGCGCTTCTTCACTAGAGGCTTGAAATAATTTATCTAACAAGATCTTTTTGTCCAACCTGGGAAATACGGCACTGATTGCTCCAATCGTGCCTCCAACCGGTAAACCGCCCCATTTCAGCTCGTCAATCCTCTGGGATCTCAATTCAGCCTTAATTCCCAACTGCTTCCAAACCAGCTTGCAGCTTTCCGGCATGGTGCTTGTATAGAGAACGGTGGCCAGGCGCGGCCTCAGCGAGAAATCTTCCGTCAACTCCCAAGGTGCGCTGTCGTTAATGTACTTGTTGGCGCGCGACAATAATTCCCAGACAGATTCCAGAGCCTTGCTGAAGGCCAGCTCATCCATGTAGCCCTGGTAGGCCTTGACAGCAGCCAGAGCGGCCTGCTCGATCTCCTTATCCAGAGGCCTCCGAGCTTCAAAGGCGGAGGGATAGGGGACGGTGTTGTTAAAATGCTTGGAAATCAAGGTCAAGGTACGCGAGACCAAATTTCCAAAATCGTTGGCCAAGTCGCTGTTGACCCTCTGGATGAGAGCGTCGTAGGAGAAACTTCCATCCAAGCCGAAAGGAACTTCTCTGAGCAAAAAGTACCGAACTGGATCCGACCCGAAATGTTCCAGTAACAAAATGGGGTCAATCACGTTTCCTCGTGACTTGGACATTTTGACCTCATCCTTCAGCCACCACCCATGCGCGAAAACTTGTCTGGGCAACGCTAATCCGGCTGCCATCAGAAAGGCAGGCCAGTAGACGGCGTGAAAGCGGAGGATGTCTTTCCCTACCAACTGTACCTGCGCCGGCCAAAATTTACGAAATACCTCATTAGCGGCGTCGTCCCCAAAACCAACGCCGGTGAGGTACCCTACTAATGCATCGAACCAAACATAGATCACATGGTTAGTTTCTCCCGGGACAGGGATTCCCCACTTCACGGAAGTCCTACTAATTGAGAGGTCCTTCAGTCCTCCCCCGACAAAACTGATCACCTCATTGCGTCGAGAAGGAGGCATGATGAAATTTGGATTCTGTTCATAGTGGTCCAGGAGTTTTTGTCGGAACTCAGACAACCGAAAGAAATAACTTTCTTCGGTCAGTCTTTCCGTCGGCCGTCCACAAACTTCACAAGTGGGCGCCCTTTCGCTTTCAGGAGCAAACAGATTGCAGTGAATGCAATACCAGCCGGAATATTCCCCCTTGTAGATAAACCCATTCTCTGCGACCCGTCTGAAAATCTCGGCCGCTCCAACGTGGTGCCTCTTCTCGGTGGTACGAATGAACTGATCGTATTCAATACCATAACGTGACCAAAGTTTTTGATAGGCCTGGGCGACGGTGTCTGCCAACTCACTGGGTGTGGTCCCTTGGGCTGCTGCAGCGCGCTCGATGTTCTGGCCGTGTTCATCAGTACCGGTAAGGAAACAAACCTCAAACCCCTGCATTTTTTTATAGCGACTCAGGCAATCGGCCACGACCGTAGTATAAGTGTGTCCCAAGTGTGGTCTGGCGTTTACATAATAAAGGGGGGTGGTGAGATAAAAGGTTTTCATAAACTAAATCACTTGAGGCTCACTACGAAATGACCCGGCTGTTTAGGTCCCCATTCTTACTCCCAACCTCTCTCGTGGAGGGAAACGAGCCAGCTGGATTCTTGCTTTTCCGTCGTCCCTTTCGCAAGAAGGTGACCGGGTTACGGGGATTTAAGAATGAAAATCAGTCGATTTTGCATTCGTAGAAAATTGGAATGGCGGTTACAGGCAGTTACGCCCTCAAGTTAATCTCCTTTGCATGCAAATTCATAAACTCTTGAATTATTCGAGACTGGATCCATTTGTAAGGAACATGATGTTTAAGGGCCAAGCTTCGGCATTCTTCGTACTCCGGAGAAAAGTTGACAATCTTTCCTCTAAGCCTTGAAACTTTCACACTCACCTTTCCAAACTCACTTTCGATTTGCTCTACCTCGCGGTCCAAAATCCTGCGCTGGGTTTCCTGATAACGAATTCCAATGGTGGTCGTCTCCTGGAAAAGAACATCGGAAACCTGGTCGATTAAATCTCTGCCTGTCACCACCGAAAGCAAAATTCCGGGACGGTTCTTTTTCATCTGCACCGGGCAAGCAAATACATCCAGAGCTCCCAGTGTCAATAATTTCTCCTGAAGATGCCCATATATCTGGGGGTTCATGTCATCGATATTGGCTTCCATCACAATGACAGAGGATTCTACCGGTAGGTCCTCTTGAGAACTGCTGACTCTTTCTCCCTGAAACACCCGCAAGACGTTGGGAGCTTCTTTGAAGTCCTTTGTCCCAGCGCCGTACCCTATTTTTTGGATGCGAAAGAGCGGCAATTTTCCGAAACCGTCACAAAGGGTTGACAGGATGGCCGCACCTGTAGGTGTGACTAATTCCCCTTGGACTCGATTCGAATAAACAGGAACTCCTTTCAATAACTCAGCCGTCGCAGGGGCCGGCACCGGTAGGGTTCCGTGGGCGGATTCCACAGAACCTTTGCCGACGTTCAGATCCGACGCGTAAATCGTTTCGATGCCCAGCATCTCAAAACCGAGGCAGGCTCCCACGATATCTACAATGGCGTCAATCGCCCCGACTTCATGGAAATGGATTTGATCGACCGTTGAATGATGGACCTTGGCTTCGGCTTCAGCCAGGCGGCGAAAAATCCGGCTTGTCTGGTCTCTGACCCTCGGACTGAAATCGCTGTGACTAATGATCTTTTCGATATCTGATAAACTGCGGTGAGAGTGTTCATGTCCCGTCAGCACATCGAACTTGGTCGCGGCGATATTACCTTTAACCACCTTCTTGGCTTCGAGTCTAAAATTTCTGACATTCAGCCGCGAAAGGCCGGCAGAAAGCTCATCGAGCGAAAGCCCCAAGTCCAAAAGGCTTCCCACGATCATGTCGCCGCTGATGCCTGAAAAGCAGTCGAAATACAGTGTGTCCATCATCCCCGTGCCAAACCGCAGCTCATTTCTCCACTTTAGCAACCAGCGAACTAGTCTAAGCTTGCTCTCGAAAGATAATTCAAAATCTCTGGCAAGACTTCTCCTGACTTTCCCAGCAGGACTTCATCGGCACAAGAAGCCGCGGCGGAACTTTCGATATTCACTTCGACCACATAGGCCCCATGTTCCTTGGCGATGGAAGGCAAATAAGCAGCGGGATAGACTTCTGCCGATGTCCCTACCGAAAAAAACAAATCACATCCTTCGGCCTTTTGCACGGCCTCATCGAAAATACCGGCCGGCAAAGGTTCTCCAAACCAGACGACGCCGGGTCTTAAAGCCCCACCACAAACACACAGTGGGGGCAAGTGATTGAAAGAAAGCGTAAAGTCCATGCGGGCAGTTCCACATTGAACACAGCGGATTTCCCATATGTCGCCGTGCAACTTAAGCAGCTTGCGATTGCCCGCTCGATCGTGCAAGCCGTCAACATTCTGAGTCACCAGCGTAAAATCAACGAAATATTTTTCAAACTCACTAACCGCACGATGACCCGGGTTCGGCTTGACCTCTGCGATTTGCCCTCGCCTCCAACCATACCACTCCCAAACCAACTGAGGACGGGCCTGAAATGCTTCTGGGGTGGCCAAATCTTGCACACGAAATTTCTTCCATAAACCCTCTGGTCCTCTGAATGTTGGAACGCCGCTTTCGGCGGAAATACCTGCACCCGTAAAAACAACTACTCGCGTTTCAGGGATAAAGAGAGACTTTAGCTTGTTCGAAAGTTGGATGACCATTCCATAGTGTTCATTATGCAGGTCTAGCAAAAAAATAATACTAGTCTTCGGGTCAAGAATTTGTCAAGGTGATCTTGGGGTGAGAGCGTGCGACAAATTTGTGGGTTACTTCCTGAATGCCGGCCTGTGCCGCTTGAAGCGAAGGCGCCTCGTAGAGGCGGCATCTTGTAGTAAAGATGCCTACGTTTCCAACGCTCCACGCCCCAGCAGGGCGTCATGACGCTCCTACGGAGCTCTATCCATATTTTTTGCGCCTGAACTATAAATACTTCGCCTCTACGAGCCTCATTACCCACAAATTTGCCGCACACCCTTGGCTCGACGGAAGGATCGAGCGGTGACATTGACACTCGGCCCGAAAACTGTACATAATTGCGCCGTAAATTCAGACGGTGCTATCCTATTAGGAATGAGAACGGTTCACAGGCCAAATGATCGGCAGGACGATGGAAAAAGCTCAGTGGAAGGGATTTTCTGGTGTCTATCGTCTGGGGTCCACAGAGAGTTCTTGAGTAGTTCTCTGAGAAGGATGAGATGAAAGCAGCCATGTGGGAAGAAGGCGAATCGAAGTACACCCTGGTCGAAAAAGACTTACGGGCAGACGTGCGCCGTGGAATCGGGGCCGCTCAGCACTACCTGATGCAGATTCAACGCGAAGATGGCCACTGGTGCGGGGAACTCGAAGGGGACACGATTCTGGAATCCGAATATATTCTGGCGATGTACTTCGTCGGCTGCGCGAGCGAAGAGCGCCTGCACCAGGCAGCCAATTATATTCGCCAAAAAGCGCTATCGGAAGGGGGTTGGGCCAACTACCCGGGCGGCCCACCCGACCTCAGTTGCTCAGTAAAGGCTTACTTTGCGCTTAAGCTGCTTGGCGATCTTCCGGGTATGCCACACATGAAGAAGGCCAAGAAAGTCATTCGCGATCTGGGCGGCCTGGACGCGGTCAATACTTTTACCCGGATCTATCTTGCCCTCTTTGGGCAGTATCCGTGGGAGCGATGTCCGGCTGTGCCGCCCGAGATTGCGCTCATTCCGAGATGGTTCCCCCTTAACCTTTATGAAATGTCTTCCTGGTCACGCGCCATTCTTGTACCCCTGTCCGTCATCTGGGCGTTGAAACCTTATGTTTCCGTCTCGGATCAGGCTAACCTAAACGAGTTGTGGCTCGACAAGCCTGTCCCTCCGTCGCCTGCGCATGGATTTTGGAGACAACTTTTTACGACGCTGGATAGGGCCTTGAATTTCTTGGAGCGCCATCGGTGGACTCCCTGGCGTGCAAAAGCCTTGCAGGCCTGCGAGCAATGGATGTTTGACCACTTCCAAAACAGCCACGGGATTGGCGCCATTTTCCCACCCATCATTAACTCCATCATAGCGCTACGATGCCTGGGTTATAGCAACGATCATCCTTTCATGCAGTCGCAAATCCGCGAACTGGAGAAATTGGAAATCGAGGAAGGGAATACGTTGCGCCTGATCCCTTGTTTCTCTCCGATTTGGGACACGGTTCTTGCGATGGTTGCTCATCTTGAATCCGGCCTGCCAGCCGATCATCCTGCACTGCTTAGAGCTGCCGAGTGGGTACTTAGCAAAGAGGTTAAAAGAATAGGCGATTGGAAAATCAAAAACCCTCAGGGCGAACCGGGCGGATGGTATTTTGAGTATGCCAACGAGTTTTATCCGGACGCCGATGACACCTTCCAGGTGCTCACGGCACTCAGTAAAATTCACTTCCCTGAAAAGGCAAGCCAGCGGCGCAAGCAGGAGGCCATAGATCGCGCCCTCCGCTGGTTGCTGACCATGCAAAACAAGGATGGGGGATGGGGATCATTTGACCGCGACTGTGACAAGCAGTGCCTGACGCAGATTCCTTTTGCCGACCACAATGCCATGATTGATCCGAGCACGACCGATATCACAGCTCGTGGCTTAGAGACTCTGGCAGCTCTTGGCTTCAATCGAGAACACCCGGCCGTTCAGAGAGCCATTACCTTTGTCCTCAAGGAGCAAGAGGCAGACGGCTCTTGGTTTGGACGCTGGGGTTGTAATTACATCTACGGAACCTGGTTGGCACTGCGTGGACTGGAATGCATTGGTATGGATCTGACTGAAGAACGCTTTCAAGCGGCCGCTCGCTGGTTCCGCAGAATTCAAAATCCAGACGGCGGCTGGGGCGAGCTTGCGCGCAGTTACGACAGTCCTGAATACAAAGGTCAGGGGCCGAGCACTCCCTCACAAACAGCCTGGGCGCTGATGGGTCTGATGTCAGCAGGCGACTTTGAGAGCTCCAGCCTCCGACGCGGCATTGACTACTTGCTCGATTCCCAGCGCCCCGATGGTTCGTGGCGCGATGACTACTGGACAGGGACAGGGTTCCCCGGGGTATTCTATCTGCGTTATCATCTCTACGCGACTTACTTTCCCCTCTTGGCTCTTGGGTTGTTTCACAAGCGGTTGTAGTTCACTTCATGGGCAATCTATTCCCAATCCACCTCACCATCGACTCAATACGACAGCAAATGCTCAGTGCCTTAAAAGGGAAAAAACGGTTCCCCCTGGTTTTGATGCTCGAGCCACTCTATACCTGCAATCTGGCCTGCATCGGGTGCGCCACCGAGCGACATACAGGGAAACTGGAACATCGTTCACCACTGCAAAAGTGTTTCGAAGCGGTTGACCAGTCTGGGGCTCCGATTGTTTCTATCTGTGGGGGAGAACCCACCATTTACCCCGAGCTTAGGGAGCTGATCGAAGGTATCATCGCACGCAAGCGCCACATCTACCTCTGCACCAATGCGCTGCTACTTGACACCAAGGTCTATGGCAGAATTCCACCCCACAAGCGTTTGACAATCAACGTCCATTTGGACGGCATGCGTAAAACTCATGATCTGGTTTGCGATCGCGCCGGCGTCTTTGATAAAGCCATCGCTATGATCAAAGAAGGTAAACGCCGCGGTTATCACGTCACCACCAATACCACAGTTTTCAAAGACACGAATATCAAAGAGATTGAAGAGGTCTGCCAAACCGTCGCCAGCCTGGGTGTCGACGGAATGCTGGTTGCTCCGGGGTATCATTATGAGTCCGTCGATCGCGATGTCTTCCTCACTCGCCAGGAAATCCACAACAAGTTCAAGCGAGTCCTGGAACTTTCTAAACGCTACCGCTTAAGCTCCACGCCAATGTACCTGGAGTTTGCCGCAGGTTTGCGTAACTACCAATGCTCGCCCTGGAGCACCGTGACGTTTACACCTCTCGGTAAGCATTTCTTCGAAACCTGGGATGAGTTTTGGAACGGTATGGATTGGGATTACTGGGAATCTCGCCAGGATAGCCTCTGTCAAAATTGTCTCATGCACAGCGGTTTTGAGGCTTCGGCGCTGCTGGAGCTGAAGAAAAGGCCCCGCGACATTTTGCGCATGGCCGCCTGGAATTTCCTTGGCTAGCCCCATAGTAGCTTTCACCGTTCAGCCATCAGCCCTCAGTTGCGAATTCCACACCTTCAAGAGAGGTAGCTGCGGGGCTGAGGCCTGACGGCTTAGTCCCGTACAAATCCCCTCCCGGGTGTGGTAGAAGGCGCAGCCTTCGGAGTGAGTCCTTCGGGTTGGGGACAACCCACCCCGTCAACCCCTCGAAGGTATGAAAAAATTCAAACGACCCCACACCCGCCCTCCGCGACCGCCGTCGCTCCATTCTCCCCCAAGCGGGGCCGAGGGAGTTAAATCCCCCCTCTGGTCCCC
>QHZP01000573.1:8835-12217 GCA_003224715.1 Acidobacteriota bacterium
AGGGGCCAGGGGTGAGGGGCGAGCCCAACCCCCTCGATATCACAGCTTCCTTCCCTCAGAGGGAAATCTAAATTCTCATCGCCTGTGGCGAAAGATGAAAAATTCCCATGAAAGTCCTCGTCACCGGTGGCACGGGCTTTGTCGGCTCCCACCTGGTTCGCCATCTCCTCGCTCATGGTGATGAAGTTGTTTGTCTGGTGCGGCCGACAAGCCGCCTGGATAACCTGCAAGGCTTAACGGTTAAGTTGGCCCGCGGAGACCTGTCTCACCCTGAGACTCTCCGGTCAGCTCTGGAAGGGTGTCACACGGTTTACCATTGCGCGGCCGATTACCGTTTGTGGTGCAAGGACCCGGAGAGGATGCATGCGACCAACGTGGAAGGCACCCGGAACGTCCTCCAAGCTGCCTTCGAGGCCCGCGTTGAGCGTGTTGTTTACACCAGCACGGTTGGCTGTTTGGGGCTAGAGCCGGATGGCTCTCCGGCGAACGAAACGACCCTTGTCAACTTTGAAAAGTTAATTGGCCCTTACAAACGATCAAAATTTCTGGCTGAGCGTGAGGCGGAGAATTGGTTCCGCCGTGGCTTACCTGTCGTTATCGTCAATCCCAGCACACCCGTGGGCGAACTGGATATCAAACCGACACCCACCGGCAAGATGATAGTAGGTTTTCTGCGAGGCAAGATGTTCGGCTACGTGGAAACGGGCATGAATCTGGTCGATGTCAGGGACGTGGCTGAAGGGCACATCCTGGCGGCGAAAAAGGGCATGGTGGGTGAGAAATATATCCTCGGTCACTCAAATCTTACACTCAAACAAATCTTCGATCTGCTGTCGAAACTTACGGGTATACCTTCGCCGACAAAACAAATCCCGCATTGGATGGCCGAAACCTATGCGCGTCTGGAGAACTATTGGTCAGACAAGATTCGTCATCGGGAACCCTTTGTCCCTCTGGAGGGCGCAAAGCTTGCCCGGCACAAGATGTGGTTCGATGCCTCCAAGGCGGTAAACGAACTGGGCCTGCCGCAAACCTCTATCGAGGAGGCTTTGCGGCGCGCCGTGAAATGGTTTCTTGATCATGGCTATGTCACGTCTCGAAGGGACAAGAGGGGCTGAGCCTCCCCCCTTGTTAGTTTTCGCTGCACTGAGGGAGGAGCTCGCGCCACTCAGACGTCGTGGCCACCTGGGTCTGGAGCTCATCAGAACCGGCGTGGGCGTTGCGAATGCTGATCGCACCGTGCGTTGGCGGCTCCAACAAGCAAAGGTGAGGACGGTTCTCGGGATCGGCTTTGCTGGCGGACTCTCCCCTTCCCTGCAAGTTGGCGACCTGCTTGTCGCCCGGCAGATTCGTGGAAACAGTACCTCTGAACCCTCGAGAGAACTCCTGCAAGCGGCTGAGAGCGTATGTACCGACAGGCTTGCGGTTCACTTCGGAATCGCCACAACGGTCAGTGACTTCGTCTGCAAGGCTAGTTCAAAACAAGCTCTGGCCCGGGCAGTGGGTAATGAACAAGTCGCCTGCGTTGACATGGAATCCGCAGCCGTGGCCCATGCCTGCTCCGAACATGGGATCCCATTCCTTATTGTCCGCTGCATCAGCGATCGGCTTGACGAAGACTTGCCCCTCGACTTCAATCGCTGCCGCAAGGCCGACGGAAACATCAGTCCTGCCAAAGTCGCCTGGGCCGCTCTTCTGCATCCGCAAGCCTTGGGACCGCTCCAGGAGCTGCAAAAACGCTCTCGGGCTTGTGCAGAAAAATTGGCTCAGTTTGTCGAAGAGCTGATTCCTTGGATCCGCTTGTAAGAGAACTATCAGGGCTGAACAAGCCCCGGAGCAAGGATCTCCAGATCGAGATTGGTGGCGAGAGGGGAAGGACCACCCGCTGCTACCGTTCAAGCCGACCGGCCACAGTTGAGTTCGGCAGTCCCGAGAACCCGCTCCTGCAACGGGGCCATTTCTGCTGCGCGCCAGGACGTCCTTTATCATCACCGAGTTCATAGAGCGCGCACACCTCCGTGAATGTCACTCGGGGCTTTCGCGCAATCCCCGGAAATCAGTTTCGCAATGACGCCGTAATACCCGCTGTCCTCGCTATTCGTCATGATGACGTAGCTAGATTTCCGTTCTACCGATGCGGCGACAAAGCATGAATACCCCGGATTACCGCCGCCATGCCTGAGAAAGTCACCGTTCTCCGTGTGTTCTATCTCCCACCCCAGCGCCCATGAACTCCGAGGATTCCTTTTCACCTGCGGACGGAGCATTTCCTGAAGCGTCTCTTTCTTGAGGCGAAAAGCATCGCTCGGCTTCGGGTCGATGAGCTCGATAAGAAATTTCGCGTAGTCCGTTGGCGTCGTGCACAGCCCGCCTGCCGCAGCATATCTTGCCACAGCAGGTCCTGTCGGTTTCCTGTTAAGCCCAGTTGGTTTTCCCTCCGGATCATGCCCTCGAGCCATATGGTTTTCCATCGTGTCATTCCAGAGGTAACCGCTAGAAGCCATTCCAAACGGGTCCAAAACGTTTGCTTTCATGTATGCGTCTATAGAAGGCTCTGTCGCGCAGACCTCGACGCCTGCCTCGAACTTAGCGCAGTCCTTTGGGTTCACTTGACCACCTATCAAGTGGGTCACGACCGATTGCAAATAGCTGGAACCCTCCACCGAATAATACCACTTTTCGCCAGGCGTGAAATGGATTTGCAAGGGTTCTTCCTCTCGCCGCCAATCTTGAAAACCACTGTTATGAGAAAGCACATGACGGGCAGTAGGTGTACTTGGTCAGAGGCGTATCGAGATTCATTACGCCTTTTTCACACAGTTTCATGACGGCATAGGCAAACACGGTCTTGCTCACGGATGCCAGTTCGAATACGGTGTCGTTATCAACCGGTTCTTTCGACACGCTGTCTTTGATCCCAAATCCTCGACGCCAGAACAATTTTGCATCTTTGATGATGACGATGGAAAGGCCCGGAACCTTGGCTTTTTCCATCAGTTTTGGAATCTGTTTCTCCAAATCAGCAATCAGGGTTTTCTCAGAGGTGCCGTCCTTTAATCCGGCAGATTTCTGATTCCCTGGTGCTCGTGCCACAAGTGGGAGAAGAGAAAAACTGAGAGCGGCTCGACTGCTCTCCACCAGAAACTCTCTTCGTCGCAAACGATGACACATAACTTTGACCTCTCGGCTACGATGGAGTTCAAGTGCTACTTTCGACGATTGCTGTTGCAGCAGCCTGGGTTCGAGTAAGCGCGATGTCATGTACCAGATCGTCCATGGCATCACCGCTGACAATGACGGCAGTGGGTAGGGTCTCCCCTCGATAGCTTCAACCGATCTTCCGTGAACCAAGGACAACCTACCTGCCCACGAGGCATTGCAA
>QHZP01000574.1 GCA_003224715.1 Acidobacteriota bacterium
CTTCCACCCAGCGGTTGTATCCCAGGTTAACGCTCACGACAAAGGTGGGACTTAGAGTGAGGCTGTAGTTGCCGGCAATGTCCCAACGATTGTCGGGCGCCACCGTTCCCGGGCCACCCACGTCATTGCTCCCAAACAATTCGCCCGCCAGTTGCTTGAATTGCCGTTCCTGCGACCAGCGGGCGAACATGCGCGATCTGTCGCTGATGACGTGATCCACCCGCACCGTGTACTTGTCTACCCCAACGGGTGCGCCGCCGGAAGCCGTATAATTGTTAACCAGGCCTCCCCCGGTTGGGTTCGGCCAGTACTGCAACAAGTTCTTGGCGACGGTGTCTCGCAGGCCATCCGGAATGATATTCCCTGCAAAAGGATCGCGGATAAAGGCGCTCTGTGTCGCAGTTAGACCGGTTGTGGGATCCACTTGCCCGGCTGTGACCTTTCTGGTCGTAAAGGGGTTGTAGATCTGGCCAGCTAGGACCGTCCGGCCCAGAGCATCAGTTCCGGTGGGGGTCCCCAGCAAAGCCGAAAAGTTTCCAGCACGAAAGTCACTGGTTGGAACGGTGGTTACAAGAGTGAGGGGAGTCTGCTGGCGCAACCCTTCGTAGGCGCCAAAGATAAAAGTCTTATCGCGCTGGCGGTAGAGTTTTGGGATGGAAAGCGGCCCGCCGGCCGTGAAGCCAAATTGGTTTCGTTTAAACTGGGGATTGGGAATGCCGGCCCGGTTGTTGAAGAAATAGTTGGCATCAAGGTTGTTGTTGCGCAGGAACTCGAAGACATTACCATGGAAGCTGTTGGTGCCCGATTTAGTAATGGCATTCACCACATTTCCCATGCTCCAGCCGTATTGAGCCGTAAAAGCGTTGGTTTGAATCTTGAACTCCTGTAGTTCGTCCACGCTAGGTACATAAATCGTACCGTCCCAATCGCCGGCGCCGTCCCAGTGTCCGTCCAGCAGGAAAGCGGTGGTTCCGAAGCGCCCACCGCCAAAGTTAAAAAAGGCAATATCCTGGTCTGCCGTTCCCTGGCTCCCGGGGGGATTCAACGCCTGATTTTGCTGGCTATTGTTGACACTTGAATTCAACAAAACCAGGCCAAAAACATTTCGCAAGTTGAGAGGCAGCTCCACGGCCTGACGCTGCGTCACGTCTGAAGAAACGTTGGCGTCGCCCGTGTTCAGGATTGGAGCGGAAGCGGTGACGGTCACTTCCTCGGTGACAGCCCCTACCTCCAAAGTTACATCCTGATTGGCGGACTGTCCCACAGCCAACACGATCCCCGCCTGCGTGTAAACCCGGAACCCCGCATTTTCTACTTTAAGCGTGTACGTCCCTGCCGGCACCAATGTGAAACTATATCGTCCCTCGCTAGAAGTGGCGAACGTGCGGCTGAAGCCTTTTTCCGGGTTTGATAAGGTTACCGTAGCTCCAGGCACGGCCGCCCCGGTATTGTCGAAGACCGCGCCACTCAATGAGGCGTTGAACGCCTGTGCCTGGCCATGAAGATTGGGAACCCACTGGCATAAGAAGAGAAAGGAAGAAATGGCCATAACGACTAAGAACGTGCGAAAAAATTCCGAGCGCCGGGTAATTGCCCCCTTACCCGGCCTTCGGCCACGCTCTCCCCCGATGGGGGCGAGGGAGTTAAGCACCCCCCTCTGGTCCCCCCTTGTGCAACTTGTGCAAGGGGGGACTGTAGGGGGGGGCCCCTCGCCCCAACGGGGAGAGGGGCCAGGGGTGACGGGGAACACCGCGACATCAGTCAGCTCCGATTTTTTCACAGCTTCTGACAAACTCTCGTGTCGAATCATTCCTGATTCCATAGAGTCCTCCTTCACGTTGAGTGCTACTTTCACCAAACCCAATAAATCCTGAGTGGATCGACTTGCGGGAATTAGTTTGTGCGCCGACTAGCATTGCTGTTTCATAAATTAGGATGACGTATTTCCTTGCCAGCGATCTCGGGAGGGGATCAATTTGAATAGCCATGGGTGGAGCAATGGGACCTACGTCCCAGAGCGGAACCCGTGGTTTGTGCAAAATCAATCGCAAACCCGCAGCGTATGGTTACATACGTATAAGCTATTATACAACAAGTGGTTGTGAGGGAAGGTGCGGATTGGGATAGCGAAAAGGACAGTAAGGAATTTGTGATTATCTTGGCAAACTTCCGTGGTACCCTTGAGCGATCGGCGATGAGGAAGGCAACGATAGCACGAGGGAAAGATTTAACGAGTATAAATT
>QHZP01000074.1 GCA_003224715.1 Acidobacteriota bacterium
CGGGTCTTTGTGAGCTACACCTTCAACCAGAACAAGTTGTTGACGCCCGATGCGCTGCCGCTCGAGGGTGGCGCCGTCCGCGAAGGACGAGCGCAGAGCGCGGCATTCAACTGGAATCGTACTTTCAGTCCCAGGGTCATGAATACCTTGACGATCGGCTGGTCTCGTTTCCGTAACGTGCTCACAGCGGAAAGCATTGGAACAAATCACACCGTACTCTCCGGTCTGCAGGGCTATGACGAGACTACGGCCAAGTTTCCGGGCTTTCCAACTCTGTCGATAGGCGGCTACCAGGGAATCAATGGTTTCGATTGCACACCCCTGATCAACCCTACCGAAAACCGGCAGATCAAGGATGACTTTTCGATCATCCGGGGAGGGCACCAAATAAAGATCGGCACGGATTTGCGACGATTCATCTGGTCCAGCAAGTCTGCAGCCGTTTCGCGCGGCTTTGTCGACTACAGTGGTGATTATACCGGTGACGGATGGGCCGATTTTCTATTGGGTCTTCCTCTCGATGCTTTCCGCCAGTTCCCTCAGGATAATTACAACCAGTTAAGTTACAACCTCGCCTGGTACGTTCACGACGACTGGCGTCTCACGCCTAACCTGACGTTGAACCTGGGCCTGCGATATGAATACGACAGCTGGCCTGTGGATTCACGAAACCAGCTGACCAGCTTCGATCCGGTTTCAGGTAAATTTGTAGTCGCTCACAAGAAAGGGCAAGATCCCGATCTGGCAGCGCAGACTCTGGCGCCTCTGGCATGGAGTCTATTTGGAAATCTCATGGCGAAAGCTGAGGAGGTGGGGCTTCCCAATCGGACCCTTCGCTTTCCGGACAAGAATAACTGGGCGCCACGCTTTGGGCTGGCTTATCGACCGACCTTCCTTAAAGACACGGTTGTTCGCCTCGGCTACGGAGTTTTCTATAGCCTTCTTAACGGAAACAACTACTCAGATATTTCTGCTACGTCCATCCCCTGGATTATTTCTCAAGGCGTGAACAATACGACTCCGACACCGACCTTGAACAACCAGAACCTGTTCGTCCCATTTAACGCGCCGGGAGCCGCTACCCCCAATATTCAGCCGATCCTCTTTAACCCTCACGCGAGAATTCCGTACCTCCAGGCGTGGAACGTGGCGGTACAACGGCAGTTGGATCCAAACACCAGTATCGAAGTGGCCTACGTAGGAAATAAAGGAACCCATTTAGAAACCAGGGTCCCGTTCAACAGAGCCTTTGCACCAGGACCAGGACCCGTTGAGCCTCGTCGACAATTTCCCGATCTCTCTGAAGGATACTCTCAAAGCAATATTGCCAACTCGAACTATCACGCCATGCAGGTCAAGTTAGAGCGGCGATTCTCCGGAGGATTGGGACTTCTCGCTTCCTACACCCTCGCGAAATCGATCGATATCGCCAGCAGTGATTTTGGAAGTGGCGTCCAGAACATGAATGATCTCCGCATGGAGCGAGCGGTCTCCAACTTCGACTACCCGCAACGGCTGAGTGTGGGTTATGTTTACGAGCTTCCTTTTGGCTCTAATAGACGATTTCTGACTTCTGCTAAAGGACCAGTCCAACAACTATTGGGAGGATGGGAATTGGCCGGAATTGTCACTTTGCAGTCCGGCGGGCCCTTCACAATCACGTCCGGGAGGGATCGGGCCAATATCGGAACTTCCTCCAGTCAAAGGCCGGACCGCGTGGCGACGGGCGAACTGGAACAACCAACTCTGGATCGCTGGTTTGATACCAGTGCTTTTGTCTTAAATGATCAGTTCACCTTTGGGAATTCAGGCCGGAACATTCTTCGAGGGGACGGACTGGAGCAATGGGACTTTTCCCTCTTGAAGAACTTCTCCCTTCGCGAAGGTATGAGCTTGCAGTTCCGCAGCGAGTTCTTCAATTTGATGAACCATCCCGATTTCGGAAACCCTGGAACGAGGCTTACCTCAGGTACATTCGGCGTTGTGACGGGTACACGCACGGGTCCTCGTATTGGCCAGTTTGCTCTAAAGTTGATCTTCTGAGAGAGGATTGAGGTGCGACTAACGGCTGGGGTGCGGTCCTGTGAGTTGCGGCCCGTTTTGTTGCTCATGATTCTGGTGTGCTCCTTCACACCTTGTTTGACGGGGCGGGGTGCTGGTCCGGAACCACCCGGCTGGTTCGCCGGAGACCCTCACGTGCATCGAGGAATTGGCTGTGGCCGCAATGAAACAGAGATGCTCACTCCGGAAGAACTCGTGGAAGGCATGAAGGCCAATGACCTGGCAGTCGTCTCGGTTCTGGGAGATATCGGTAACGGGGAAATCCGCGAGGCCTCACGAGATTGGCCGCTCATTAACGGCCAGGACCATCCCGCTTCCACCGCGAATCGCATCCTACACTGGGATGCAGAGTGGCATTACGACCCAAAAGGCGTGACTTTCGAGCAAAAAGCAATCGGGGGTCACTTGATTCTGTTAGGTCTTCAGAACGGTGAGAAGATCTTCTCGGAGTCTACCTATCCGATTTTCGAGTGGGCCAAGAAACAAGGCGCCATCGCCGGCTTCGCACATATGCAGTATCTCCCCAGTGGAATTCCGCAAGTCTTAGACTGCTGTCTGCCCCTGGAATACCCAGTGGAAACCGCTCTGGGTAGCTCTGCTTTTCTGATGGAAGATGTCAACGGCTCAGATACGGCCATAGAAGCTTATTACCGGCTCCTGAATTGCGGCTTTCGCCCCGGGCTGGTCGCTGCTACGGATTTCCCCTGTAACAAACTGGAACCCTTTGGCACACTCTTAACCTATGTGGAGGTCCGCGGTCAAATCCTGACCTATCGCCGCTGGGTTGAAGGGATAGCTGCAGGGCGAACGGTCATCTCGCGGAACGGCCACACTGAGTTCCTGGACCTCAAGGTAAACAAGACAGTTTCACCCGGTAACGAAATTCATCTGAAACGCAATGCGCCGGTCGAGGTGGATATCCGATGGTTTTCAAAAAAGAGACTGACCGGCAAAGTCGAACTGGTCCGCAACGGGACCGTCGTCGCCAGTCAGGAAGGAACCACCACTCCGGACTCCCCCCTTGTCTTCCACTCCAGCCAGAATTTGGACCAAAGCGGATGGCTCTGTGCCCGCCGGATGGATGAGAAAGGGCACCAGTGCCACACAGGTGCAGTTTTCATCACCATCAACAAAGCTCCTGTTCGTGCCAGTGTCGAGGACGCCCAGTACTTCATTCGCTTCATCGATCATCTGACCGAGGCGATCTCACCGGGTGGTGAGTGGAGCCAGTATTTTCCTCACGACCGCGACGCCGTGCTCGGTCGTTATCGTCAGGCTAAGGCTATCTATCAGAAGATAGCCACGGAGGCCAAGACTACGAAAGAGCATCTCCTGGTTGCGAGGGAGACAGGTAAGAACTGAATTAATAGAAACACACTTCATAGAGTTTCAAACGGGGTCTCGGATAGGGCGGATGGTCCCTCATCCGCGGCGGTCAATGCGGAGCATCGACCCTGCCCTTTTGACCGTGCAAGAAGCCTATCTTCGCTCCTGCTTTTAGTTGTAGACTAAACATGGTGAGACGATCTCTTCTTTGCCTATTCCTTCTAGTTCCATGTACGCTGTTCTCCCAGGCGTCTGCTCCTTCTAGCCGTATCAGGGTCGATCCCAGCCAGCGATTCCAAAGAATCGACGGCTTCGGACTCAATTTCACAGCGCCTTACTTCCGCGAAGATCAGAAGGCGATGTTTGACAGGCTGATCAACGATCTTGGGGCAACTATGTTTCGAGTCGTTGCCTACCTGGTTTACAGCAACTGGGAGGAAGTTAACGATAATGATGATCCCAAGGTCATGAACTGGGAGTATTACAATGACCGTTATTCTGGACCGATCTTCGAAGCATCCTGGGCTGCCCTGCGTCATCTGAATTCTCTCGGAATTCGTCCCGTAATCGCCTTAATGGGACCTGCTCCAGATTGGATGTTGGACGATAACGCGCCGCCGCCTCGGCACAAAGTCTGCCAGGGAAGTGCTGTCCCAGGACCTGGGAAGACTGCGCCGTTGACCCATCTCAACCCGGCGATGTACGACGAGTTTGCCGAGGAGGTGGTCTCTATGGTCGTCTACGCCCGCACTCAGGCCCATATTGATTTCGAATACTTCAGTCCTTTTAATGAAACCGACTGCTATCCTCCCGAAGGTCCCCGGATCGATCCTCATGAAGTTGCCCCAGTCCTGGAGGTGATCGCTCGACGGCTGAAAATGGAGGGCCTTGGGGACATCAAGCTCACCGTAGCTGATCAAGCGATCATCACGAACGACTACATCAGTCCCGTCCTGACGAATCCTGAATTAATGAAGCAGGTTGGCGTTTTTACTCTTCACACTTACGGGGAGAACTCCGTCGGGCCACAAGTGGAGCGTGTCAGGCGCAGCCAACACCGCCAAATCCCCGTGTGGCTTACTGAATACGGCGATCTCAACGACCAGGATAAAACCGCAGAAAATGATTGGAAGCGCTTTTCGCTGGCGGCGAACCGTCGCGCTTTGACCGCTCTCAATCAGGGTGCTAGCGCCTTATTTTTCTTCAACGCCTTCGATGACTACGAAGAGTGTGCTCGCCGACTCACCTTTTACGGGTTGTTTACGAGTGCCAACCATGTCTATTCTCCCAAGAAACGCTACTATGCCACTCGTCAGCTCTATCACTTCGTGCGACCAGGGTCAGAGAGAGTCGCAGCCCAGACCGACGTCCCGGGATTGACCGTTTCAGCCTTTCGAGATGGTTCAGCCAACGCCTTGGTGGTGGTTGGAGTCAAGGAAGGAGGTCCTAACCAAATTCAAATCGTCCTGCCCAAAACTGACGTCCTGCCTAATGTTTGGGAACTGTACGAAACCAGTCGCACATTGGATTGCATGAAAGTGGATACGGTCATTATTAAAGAAGGGGTCGCCCAAATCGACTTGCCCGACGAGGTGATCTTTACATTGATCGGCACCCTCAAATGACCAGCACACAGGGTGCTCCTTCGAGCTATTCGGCTGTCGGGAAGCCAGCAGTCTATCGGGTTGGGTCTTGTCTCTTGCTTCTGCTCGCATGTCTTGCCGACCTCAGCGCACAGGAAAAAGTGCGTTCGCACCAGCAACGCTTTGCCAGCTCCACAGTCAAATCCAAGCTTGCCGAAGCTGAGGCCACCGGGCGGCTCAACAAGAATCCAAA
Source organism: Acidobacteriota bacterium (assembly GCA_003224715.1). Classification (GTDB taxonomy): domain Bacteria; phylum Acidobacteriota; class Terriglobia; order Versatilivoradales; family Versatilivoraceae; genus QHZQ01. The sequence continues at coordinate 5,224 of QHZP01000074.1, forward strand.
GGATGTGAAGGCGCTCACAGAGCGGGGTCTGGCTCGTCTTAGTCTCGGCTTGGTGAAGACGGCCATTGCGGATTTCGAACTGGCGGTAGCCTTGGACCGTGCTTCAAGCGAGCCTTGGGCCTGTCTTGCTTATGGGCTCTGGATGCAAGGCGAGCTCAAGCCCGCACTGGTTGCTGCCCGCGAGGCTCTGGCAAGGAATCCGGAGCATGCCTCGGCCCATTGGTACGCCGGCCGATTGTTGCTTCTGACGAGTGGCGATCTGCACGACGCGATCGGGCACCTGGAACGGGCTCTCGAACTTAATCCGGAAGAACCCGGAATCCGCCTGGACCTTTTGATGGCCTATCGTGCCGCCGGCGAACTGACGAGAGCTTGGGTGCAGTTGCGGCCCTTGCGTGCCGCGCTTTCGGCTTCCGATTCGCGGTTGCTTTACGCGGAAGGCTTACTGGCGTCTGATCTCGCCCGCCCGGCCTTGGCGATCGATCGTTTCCGCCAGGCTTTAGCCGCGAATCCCCAAATGCTCGAAGCTCGAAACGGCTTGGGCGTGGCACTGGTTCAGGCGGAACAGTGGCAAGAAGCAATCAACGTCCTGTCGCCATTGTCGAGCGAACAACCTCAGTCATTCCGGGTTGCTTACCTGCTTGCTCTGGCATTGCATCATGCCCAACGCAGGTCCGAAGCCGAACAGGAAGTACGTCGCGCCTTAAAGCTCAACCCTACTTCGACAGAAGCTTCCGCTCTTTTGGCAAAGGTCGTGGCGCCAGCAAATCACTAGGGGCTTCACCCGTTATACGCCATGCTTGGCGGGCCTTACTCTTGTTTCGAATGACACAAGTAGCCGCGCTGGGCGAAGCGAGGCACGTTTGGCCTCTATTAGGCTCGGTTGCGAGTAGATTCATGACCATGAACAAGAATAGTTACAACACTTCTGGGTTAGTCGTCCTGTTGCTCGGGATGGCTTGGCAGGGTCTCTCGGATTCCCCATCAGAGAGCGGCAGAATGCTCACCGTGATTCGAGACGCTCTGCGGGCTGGCCGCGCCGAGGAAACACTCAGAATTGTGGAAAACTACGAGCGGCAATACCGCAATGATTCTGAAGCGTTGCTCAGATTAGCCATGTTGATGTCAGAGAGCTCCCAGCATCAAGCTGCTGCCAGAGAGTTTGATCGAATCAATGAATTGCGACCTCACTCGCCTGATGTCCTCTACAACCTGGGGGTAGCACTCTACCACCTCCAGCGTCTCGATGAAGCAGCTCAGGCGCTCGCAGAGTCTGCGGATCTCGATGCCCGACCGAGTGAAGTCCACTTTTCGCTTGGGCTGGTGGCCTCCGAGGGCGGCGATCATGAAAATGCCATCATCGAGTTCCGGCACGCTCTGGATCGTGCGCCGCAGCGCGCCGATTTTCACTATCTTCTCGGGCAAGAGTACTTTCGGCTGAACTGCTGGGTGGGTGCGGCGGCAGCCTATCAACGCGCAACCGAGCTGGACCCTGGCAAAGCCCTCTATCTTGCTGGCCTGGGTGAAACTCGGATGGCAACGCATGACTATGAGAGTGCCACCAAAGCCTTTGAACGAGCCGCCCAACTCGATCCGGATTTTATCGATATCAACTATCTTATCGGATACGGCTATCAGAGACAAATGAAGCTGGACCTGGCTAGAAAGTATTTCGAGCAGCAACTGACGATCACGCCTGATCATTTGGAGTCTCTGGCTAACCTCGGGTTCCTGGCATTGGAGCAGGACCGTCTTGCAGATGCCCAGAACTACCTCAACAAGGTTCTGGCCAAGGCCCCTGATCACACGGCGGCGAACTTTGACCTCGGGCGCACCTGGTCGAGATTAGGCCGCGATGATCGAGCCATCGAGGCTTTCTCGCGGGTACTGCTGGTCAGTCCGGACCACACCCAGGCACAATACCAATTGTTCTTGTGCTATTCCCGGGCCCGGCAGCCGGCTCGGGCCCAAGCCGCCCTGTCGGAGTTCAAGAAACTCGAAGAACTCGACAAACAGAGTCGCCGCGACCAGGCCAATCTCGAAAAGGTTCGGAAGATCCGCTACAGCGGGTCTCAAGAAGGCAAAGATTGAGAAGGATGTTGCTAGTTCTCGGCGGGAAAATGGTAGAGAGAGGCGGTGGCCCGCGCCTCCACTTCAATGGATGCACGGCAGCGCGTCCCTACCGGTGTCTCATTCTTCACACGAGATGAATTTTCGTGCCGAGAATTTGGACGTTATGTGCGTTGAAGCGATAATTCTGTTCTCGCTTGGCCCGCTTGGGGGTGGAGCGGGCGCTCTGCGCACCCTTGGTAAACGCGCGACGGAGCGCGCGTTTCGCCGGGGATGTCAAGCGCGAATCCGTTGCCCGGTCAGTAGTGTGTAACAGACTTGGTTGGAGTTCTTCCGGCTCCGCCAAGGGCACAGATCTTCCTAAACCCACCAAGAGAATCATAATTTCATGACATAGATAGTTGTTGCGAGTTTGATGTCAGGCTCCTTAATATCGAGGCTTCTACTATGTGCCCATCTCCGGTGGGCCGAGCAGGTTTTTGCCTGATCGCGCGGAAGAGGCATAATTACGTGGAAGACCTGGCGCAGGCAACAAGAGTGAACGTGGGGGCCGGAGATAAATAGCACTACGAGGAGAGTCATGGTGAATGAAATGAACCTGTTTGACACGATACGCGACAAGCTGAATACGGCGCTTCTTTCGGATGCTCTGGACAGCCTGGGTGTTGTGAACCAGGTGATGCACGAGTCCATTCGCCCGCTCGATCCTGAACTGACGTTAGTGGGAAGGGCCTTCACGATGTTGTATGTCGATGTGTATGAGAAGCCGGATGCCCCTTATAGCAAGGAAATCGAAGCCATTGATCAGGTACGGCCGGACGATGTGGTCGTCGTCTGCACTAATAATTCGCGTCTGACTGGGGTTTGGGGAGACTTGCTGTCGACTGCAACTCGGGCCCGGGGAGGGCAGGGCGCAGTGACAGATGGATTCGTCCGGGATACTCGTAAGATCATCGCGATGCGATTCCCCGTCTTCGCCGCAGGAATCAAACCTCTAGACTCTTTAGGTCGCAGTGTTCCTTATGCTTATCAATGCCGGGTTAGAGTCGGGGATGTTTTGGTCAATCCCGGAGATATTATCGTCGGCGATGCTGATGGGTTGGTGGTACTCCCGGCAGAGTTGGCCAGCGAAGCGGTACATGTCGCACTCGAAAAGCGAAACAAAGAGAATTCCAGTCGCAAAGATCTATTGGAGGGCGCCTATTTGAGGGACGTCTACGCCAAGTATGGCGTGCTCTAGTCACCTTTATCGGGGACCAAACTGCGAAAGAAAACGCCAGGAGGTCAGTGTTGTTTAAAAAGGGTCGACTCAGACATGACCACAACTCCGTACTCAAAAACCCCGCTCCCTTATGTCGCCCTGCATAAAGTGAGTTACTTATGCAGGCTTGTGGCGCTCGGAATCGAGCTTGCAGCCATATGCGGAATGGATTTGTCGCCAGTCTTCGCGGAAGACATTTTTAACACTCACAAGGTGGTTTTGGACAATCAAAACAAGATCATTCCCTGGTCTGTGCCGGTCGAGAAGGCCTACGACCACTTTCTTCGCCTGCGTTGGAACTTCATCAAGACGAAAGTCCCCAATTGCCCTGGACCAGCACCGCGATCGTCCTTTCCGCAGTATTACTTCTATTGCGCTTTTCGGGACAAAAACGGGACTTTAGAACCGGATACATGGATGAATGATGTCGGCGAGAAAATTCCGAATTGGTTCGAATCGGCCCGTTTGTACTATGCGTACACTGGAGACGTCTCTGTAATGACCATCGTCAAGAATCTCGTCGATTACACGATGGCTCACGGAACGAGTCCTTCGACATTCGCCTGGGCGGACTTTCCCTATACGACTACGAACGCCGGCGATATGGAATTTCGTGGTTTTACCAATCATAAGAAACTGGTTCTCCATGAGATCCAAGTGGATCACGCGGGGGACATCGGGTTGACGTATTATCGGATGTACCTTTACACCGGTAATACCAAATACCTAACCGCCGCCATTCATGTAGCCAACACCCTGGCGAGCAAAGCCAGGGTTGGCAATGCGTCCCAGTCAGTCTGGCCTTATCGTGTGGTGATGGATAGCGGGAAGATTACGGCGGAATACGGCGCAAATTGGATTGGTTCCTACGTGCTTTTGGATAGCTTAATCAAAGCAAATCTTGGCCATGTAAAGGCCTATCGCGAGGCGCGCTCAAGAGCCAGGGATTTCATCCTGCACTATCCGATGAAGACCGGTTATTGGACGGATGGGCATACCGATACGGACGTTAATAGCAATACTTACAAGAGCAACATGAGCGCCAGCAATACTACTTTGTATTTGCTGGATCACCCAGAGTTTGACCCTGATTGGATGATCCACGTACCCAAGCTGATCAAGTGGACGCAAGAGAATTTCGTTTTCCGTTGCGCTCCCGGTGAACCGGCGACTCAATGGGGAGCCAATATAGTGGGTGAGCAGGATGGGTTTCTGGTTAAGATGGACTACCAAACGGCGCGATATGCTGCGGAGTGTGCCCGATGGTACGCGGTTTCGGGTGATGAAGCCTACAAAGAAAAAGCTTACCGCTCTCTGAACTGGGTCACCTATTGTAACAATTCTGCTGGCCAGGCCTTCGAAAGCCCTGTGAGCAAGGATGTATCAAACTGGTGGTCGGACTGCTATGGCGAGGGTCCTAGAATGTTTTACCCTGCGTTTGCGGCGGTCCCCGAATGGGCTCCACCTAGAGAGAACCACATTTTGTATTCAGAGGGAGTGCTCAAGAACGTTTCGTATGCGGAGGGGGAGATACAATACACACCCACTGACGAGGCAGGCACCGAGTATCTTCGGCTGGCGTTCGCTCCGAGTTGCATCACCCTAAAAGGGATCAAGCTCTCTTTGCGTTCTGATTTGAAAGCGGAGGGCTACACTTTACGGAATCTTGGGAGTGGAGATTACGCGGTGAAGATCAGAAGGATGCGGGCTGGCGAGGTAGCAATAAGGTAAGGTCCGAGGGCAAGCCCAGGGGCTTCGCTCGAAGAGCACTAACCTAACTGAGATTGGATTATCTATCTGCATACTGATCACGGTTGGCATCCGGGCTCCGAGAACATGGAAACGCCAAGAACGCAAAGACCGCCAAGGGAGTAGCTAGGGACATTGGCGATGGGGCTCTCAAAGTACATCGAGCCTTTAGGCTAAGGAGACAACACCAATCGATGCAATAGATTCCTTCTCTACATTTTCATTAGCCCCGTGCTTCAGCGCGGGGTCGAGAGGCCTCCCGTCTCCCCACCTCTCCAGCCAGCGGCGCTGGATGCAGCGCCGCTGGCTGGAGAGGTGGAAGAAGAACAAACCATCGAAGAGGTCCCCGCGCTAAAGCACGGGGCTAATGAAAGGCCGACGCATTGTTTTGTGAAGGTTCTCTAGAATTCGCTTCTCCTTCTGGAGTTTGAAGGAGTGCTGATCGAGGTCGGCTATCGTATCGACATGCGAATCGACCAGTTGGTTCTGGTGGGCTGATCATCAACTGGAACGTGATCCTGTTACGCGAGGGCATCAAGCGGATGGTCCAAAATCATCCGGAAGAACTGGAGATAGAGCGAGGATAAAGTGCCTGGCTCTCATCCTCTTTTTTTGCTTGGCGCGCTTGGCGTTCTTGGCGTTTCGCTCTTCCGGCAGGTCTGGAAAAGGTAAGCTAGCGCTTATAGGACTTCGCCCCTGTTAGCAGACAAAGTAACAATTTGGGACGGCTTTGACTGCGAACTGAGGCCACGCAATACATCATTCAAGTTGAAACCATCTATCTGAGATTGCCTCAAGTCAGAGACCAGGCCGACAGCGGGCAGGATGCCTTGATCGTTCTGGTTCACACGGACGCTGGGATTACTGGCATTGGAGAAGTCGATTCTTCGCCCATGGCCGTCCATGGCGCTATCCATGGACCTTTTTCTCATGCTATCACATCGGGGTTAAGAGAAATCGTGGTTGGCCAAGATCCGTTTGAAACAGAGAGGCTCTGGCACAAGATGTATCAACAAAACATCTATTCCGGACGGCGGGGAATAGCCATTCACGCCATGAGCGGGATCGACATGGCCTTATGGGACATCAAGGGCAAAGCTCTGAAGCTTCCCGTTTGGAGGCTGCTGGGAGGGGGATTTCATTCCAAGATTCGCGCCTACGCCAGTAACCTGTTCGGAGATACTCCGGAAGAGACCGGTGAGAGAGGCAGACGCCTCGTTGGGCGGGGCTTCACAGCGGTTAAGTTTGGCTGGGGGCCACTGGGAAAAGACGAGGCTACCGATCTGGCCTTGGTGCGAGAGGCGCGAAAGGGCGTCGGAACTCGCACCGATCTGATGATTGATGCCGGCCTCTGCTACGACACCAAGACGGCCATGCAACGCGCCAAACAGTTCGAAGAGTTCCATCCCTTCTGGTTTGAAGAGCCGCTGCAGCCTGACAACTACGAAGGCTACCGCAGGCTTTCAGAGTCCACGACCACCCGAATTGCAGCCGGTGAGGAGGAGAGCAACCGGGCCTCTTATGTCGAGCTGATGGACAAGGGCAAGATCGACGTCGTACAGGTGGATCTGACACGTTGTGGCGGATTTACCGAGGCCATGAAGATTGCCTCCCTGGCCGCCGATCGAGGACTGCCTTGCGTCAATCATGGTTTTAGCACCTACATTAACATTGCGTCGGCAGTGCACTTTCTCAATTCCATTCCCAATTCCTTTATCATGGAGTACGTTGTTGAAGAGGAGACAAAACTTCGGGATGAAATCACCTTCCAGGATCTGGCGGCGGTGGATGGCTGGGTCAAAATTCCGCAGGAGCCTGGGCTGGGGGTGAAGCTGAATCCGGAAGCAATCGACCGTTATCGGCAGGAATGGAGATAGTGGATGGTGAACACCGAGGATGGTTGCGGGTAGCTATTCTGCCTGACGTTGGCGCCAAGATCTCCGGAAACCGACGAAGGAATTCTTTGACATACTCCCCGCATTGCCCCGCAAGCGTAGCTGTCTGCAAATATTATCCGTGTCCGACTTCTTGAATCAAAGCACCTGTGGAACTCCGGTGACGAGAGCCAGGCACTGAGGCCATTTCAGGTTGGCTGGTGCAAGGCCCTTCATGAGGTCAGCCAGCGTTATACTAACCATGCTAGACAGAGGTTTTCAAAGCCCATGGGGGCGTTGCTCGGGAAACGCCCTACAAATGGGGGGCCCTACTTGCGTCAAGCGTCCTAGGACTCAACGCTGTCCAGCTTGTGTGAAGTAAGGGTAAGCAGTCTTGGGTTTACCGATCCACAGTTTCACCAGCAGATCACGCATCTTGACGACGCCGTCTAATGGGTCGCCCTTGCCTTCGAACTCAATAGAAAGAGCGGCCCCGAAGCCGGTGTGAGCGAGTATACCCAGAGCCTTGGGATAGTCGATCGTGGTCTCGTCACCGTACTTGTCGAACGCGTAAGCTTTCATGTGAGTGTGAAAGGCAAAGGGAGCCAGCTTCTCTATTTCAGAGTACATGCGAACCTTGTCGTCCCAGTTGCCGAAGTCCAGGCACGAACCGACCCACGCCGGATCGGTCCCGCGAATAATGCGGAGAATGCCCTCGGCGGTCTTGCTAGGCCCGCCGTGGTTTTCGATCGTCATGCGGATGCCCAATTCTCTCGCCAGGGGAAGCATTTGTCGAAGGGCCTCGATGGCCCGTTCAACGCCAACCGTCTGATCTGTACTGTCGCCGTGACCGGTCTGGCCCAGGTTGACGCGCACCAGGGGAGCCCCCAGATAATGCGCCGCACGAAGGAGGCGCTTGTTTTCCTCGATCTGTTTGCGATTGGCTGTTGCGTCGTCAGAAACCAGGTTGCCGTCGAGAATGAGAGCGGTCAACACCCGCTGTTCGTCACGCAAAGCTTTCTTAATGCGACGCAGGTAGCTATTGTCCCAGGAGCGGCAATAGCTGGCGTTGATCGCAATCCCACGGATCCCGATCTGGC
>QHZP01000588.1 GCA_003224715.1 Acidobacteriota bacterium
CGATCAGAGTGGCCTTTCCGGTCACCTGCGGATCTCCGCCAAAGCGACGCTTCCACAATCCGGCACTGATCATGGATACGGGAGACCCCTCGGGCGTATTTTCCTCCCCAACAAAACTCCGACCATGCAACGGCTGGATTCCGAGAATATCGAGGAAGTTGGCCGAGACGCGCGCTCCGTTCAAGGTCTCTGGATCACCACCACCAGAAAGAGTCATAGCTTCGGGTGAACGAAGAAACGCTCCAACTCCGGAGAAGGACCGAGCAGTCTTCCTCGTTTCCTCATACCGCAGCAGCGTAAAGGGCACGTCCTGCATGTCCTGCTTTGGATTATCCAGCGAGAGATAGACGAGCTGGTCGGGGTCGCGATATTCGAGCGGCTTCAACAGCACCGCGCGGACCACCGAAAAGATAGCCGTGTTACCACCGATTCCCAGTGCCAACATGAGAATGGCCGTCGCAGCAAAAACTGGATTCTTGCGCAGTATGCGTATCGAATAGCGGAGATCCTGCGTTAAACTCTCCAGCAAAGGGAGGCTCCTTCGGTCTCGACAGGCTTCCTTGGTCGATTCGACGCCACCAAACTTCAGCAGCGCCTGTCGGCGGGCGTCCTCGGGATTCATGCCTGCACGGACGTTGTCCTCGATATGAAGCTGCAGGTGGCTCTCGATCTCTTCAGCCAGCTCGCGATCCCGGCGATCCTTATGAAACAAACTACTAAGCCGTAGCAGGAAAGCACGTATTCTTCTCATCGGTGTTCCTGTAGGGTGCGTCGCGCTTTTGGACGCACCGGTTGCCGCGCTGGGAATTCCGGAGGGTGATGGTCCGTTCAACCCGCGAACGCACCGTACGCCCTGCTTGGGGCTCCGGCCGGCTAGTGTCAAACGACACTAGCTCACTCCAGTGTTCCGGGCTGGTGACGCCTCCCTTGGAGTGCTTGCGGCGTCAGGCCCTGTTACTCATACCGCAGCGCGGCCATCGGATCGATGCGCAGGGCACGGGAGGCCGGTATGAAACTCGCGGCTAACGCCACGATTACGAAGACCACAGCGACACAGGTGAACGTTGCCGGATCGACGGGGCTGACCTGGAACAGGAGCGTCTTCATCACGCGTGTGAGGGCGAATGCTCCGCTGAGGCCGACCGCCACGCCAGCCAGCGTCAGACCGAGAGCCTGCCTCAAGATCAGCCGCAGAACGTCACCCTGTTGCGCTCCCAACGCCCTGCGAATGCCCACCTCCTGAGTCCGTTGAGCCACCGAATAAGCGACCGCACCATAAAGGCCAACGAGGGCAAGCAACAATGCCATGCCGGCGAATACTTCCAGCAAAATCAGAGTTAGGCGTCGATATCCCAATGTGACGTCGAAAACTTCGTCCATGGTTCGGATATCCGCAACAGGTTGATCGCGATCAATTGCCAGCACTTCATTCCGAATTGCATTCGCCATCTGAAGTGGATCGCCCGCTGTTCGTACCGCCAGGTATGCAATCTGCGGGGCATGCAGAGCCAAGGGAATGTAGAATTCTGGCCCTGGTTTCTCGCCGAGGTCCCCTTCTTGTACATCCGCCACAATGCCTACAATTTCCGCAGACCCAATCATGTCTGCACCCTCACCCATGTGTTGGCCTACTGGATTTAGTGCTGCCGGATAACTTGGCCAGAACCGATGGGCGAAGCTTTCATTGATTATGACCACCGGTGGAGCGTCGGCAGAATTGTCTCGCGCCGTAAACTCCCGGCCTCTGCGTAGCGGAATTCCTAACGTCCGAAGGTAGCCGGGTGTAATGCTCTGGATTTCGGCCTGCGGCTCGTCTCTTCCTTCTACTTCAGGCTGTCCCTCGACGGAGACGTTGCACCAGACCCTGAATGTTGTCGGAATCGATTTCATGATGGCCATCTTGTGGACGCCTGGCACTGACTCGACACGCCGTTCGAGTTCCTCATAGAAGGTTGCTCGCTTTTGTCTTGTGTTATAGCGCGGTGGTGGCAGGGGTATCTTCATCGTCAATAGATTCGCGGGCCGAAATCCCGGATCAACGCTACGCAGACGAGCAAAGCTCTGCATCAGAAGTGCCGCAGCAATCAATAGGATGAGGGACAGCGCCACCTGGCCCACCACCAGCAGACCTCCCGGGCTGACGCCCAGCATACTCCGGCCAGATGATCGCCCAGCTGCTGCGGCACCACTCTGCCGCAGAACGTCAGCAAGGTCCGGCCGCGATGCTTCGAGCGCGGGGAATAGCCCAAATAGAACCCCGGTCAACATGGACAGTGCCACCGTGAATCCAAGGACCATGCCATCCACGTGAATTTCTTCCGCGCGAGGCAACGGAAGAGCACTGATTCGTGCTATAGCCGCCAAACTCCACTGAGCCAGCAAGACTCCCAACGCTCCGCCGGCAACAGCCAACACCAGACTTTCAGAGAGAAGCTGCCGGATCAGCCGTCTGCGCCCCGCTCCCAACGCCGCCCGTAGCGCGAATTCGCGGGAACGCGAGGCCGCGCGGGCCAGCACCAGACTCGCCAGGTTGGCGCATGCGATCAACAGCACCAAGCCCACGGCACCGAACAGTATGCAGAGCATCGGTCGCACATTTGACACGATTCGATCCTTCAGCAACGCCAACCGGACTGTC
>QHZP01000589.1 GCA_003224715.1 Acidobacteriota bacterium
CCTCAATACGAATACATCGTCATTTCCAAACCATTCACGATACGGCGCCTCTATCAGGCACTGGCCTTTGAGGGCGTTGAATCTATCGCCCCGTTTTATGTGAGCATGGCCAACTGGAAGAACCCCGAAACACTGAAAGAACACACCATTCTGGCGTTAGGCATCGACCCTCAGGCCAGCGCCTTCGATTTGCCTGGAGTGGCAGAGAATCTCCAGAAGATTGAACTGCCTGACCGGGTCTTGTTCGACGTGAAATCACGGCGTGAGTTTGGGCCGATCGTTGAGCAGTTCCGCCAAGGACATCCCGTGTTCACCGAGGTTTCCGGAAGACGGATCGAGGTGGCTGGACTTTATGAGTTGGGAAGCTCTTTTGGCGCCAATGGAAACATCATCACGAGTGACTTGAACTTTCTTCGGCTTTTTCCAAACCGCCAGAGAGATTTTATCGATATCGGATTAATCCGGGTCCGCCCAGGTGTGGATCCAGAAAGGGTTCGCGCTCGCATGGCAGAGGCCTTGCTTCCAGATGTTAAGGTTCTGACCCGCGACCAGTTTGTCGATCTCGAGCACAAGTTCTGGGAGCAGAACTCGCCGGTCGGATTCATTTTCACGATGGGAACCCTTATGGGATTGGTCGTCGGAACCGTGATCGTTTATCAGATCCTCTACACGGACGTCTCGGATCACCTCAAGGAATACGCCACACTCAAGGCCATGGGCTATCCTGACTTGTTCCTGTTCCGAGTCGTACTGGAAGAAGCCATCATCTTGTCGATCCTTGGTTTCATACCCGGTTTGCTCCTTGCCCACGCCTTATATCGGATCACTCGAAATGCCACGAGTCTGCCTATTGACATGACGATTGGACGGGTCCTGGCAGTCCTCATCCTCACTGTTGTGATGTGCGTTGGCTCCGGCGCTCTCGCCATGCGCAGACTAAAGGCTGCCGATCCAGCAGATATCTTCTAGCACCCCCCCATGGAACCACTCATTACGATTCGTAATGTCAATCATTTCTATGGCACAGGTCCGCTGCGCAAGCAAATTCTTTTCGATGTTTCTACCGACATCCTGCCGGGAGAAATCATCATCCTTACAGGACCTTCTGGATCGGGAAAAACCAGCCTTCTGACCTTGACGGGGGCCTTGCGCTCCGTGCAGGAAGGAAGCCTACGAACTCTGGGTCAGGAACTCAGAGATGCGAGTCCTCGAACCCTGGAAAGTGTTCGAAAGAATATCGGGTTCATTTTCCAGGCTCACAACCTTCTGGATGCCCTTACGGCTTGCCAGAATGTTCAGATGTCGATGCAACTCGAGCGTTCCTCAAAACAAGTCCGCCGGCAATGCGCAGACATGCTAGCTGCCGTTGGTTTGGCGAATCAGGCGGATTCCTTCCCTCGACACCTGTCCGGTGGGCAGAAGCAGCGGGTCGCCATCGCCCGGGCTCTCGTTCGACAACCGAAAATCATTCTGGCGGATGAGCCCACCGCCGCCTTGGACAAGAAATCAGGCCGCGAAGTCGTCGAATTGCTGCACAGTCTCGCTAAACAGCAAGGATGTGCCATTCTGTTGGTTACTCATGACAACCGGATCCTCGATATCGCCGATCGTATCCTCACGCTGGAAGACGGACGTCTTTCTTCCTTTACAGCAGGATTGATTGCAAACACCGGGCATCTGCTCACCGCCTTCAGCCAGCTCCACCGCAAAGGAGATCTCATGCGGCGGGTCAATGAGTTAAGTGATCAAGATTTCATCCGCCTGTTGGAGCAGGTGACTTCAGAATTCGAACAGTTTCTGCAGAGCATCGAACTTGCCGATCATGAGGCGCTTGAGGCACTCCTGGACCAAGTCCTCGAAGCCGTTACCCTGAAGATTAGAACCTTGCTGAAGGCCGAGCGCGCGACGATTTTGCTCGTAGACGAGGGCAGCCGCGTGCTGCGTTCAAAAGTCGCACACCACGGGGCCGACAAGACCGTGAGAATCCGAATGCCTCTCAGCAGCGGCATTGCTGGCCGGGTCGCCATGACCGGTCAAACGTTGAACATCCCCGATGCCCGCGGTCATCCTGACTTCAATCCAGAAATTGACCGGCAGACAGGCTATATCACTCGCAGTATTTTGTGCATGCCCATTCTTGATCGACGCAAGAAGGTTTCCGCTGTGGCTCAGTTCCTCAACAAGGAAAATGGTCAACCCTTTACGGCCCAGGATGAAGAAAAATTTCGTGACTTCGCCAGTGCTCTCGGAATCATTCTGGAGAGTTGCTGGCACTTCAAAGATGAGATGGCCGAGTCCGGTATGTGGAGTCTGCTTTAGCTGCAGGCGAGGAAGAGGGCGGGCGCCCACAACGCTCCTGGACGCTCATCGCCCCATGATCAACCACAGAACCCAAACCTGCATTCACTTAAGAAACGCCACGACATCTCCCTTCGCGCGGGCCATATTGGCGCGGGCTTGCATGAAATCAAAAATGGAATGAATTTCATTGTGTTCCGCGATGGCTACGGCTTCCTGGGCAGAAATCACATCAATGTTATCGGTAACACCGGCTTCGAATTTTTCCCTGGCCAGATCGAGGCTCGTTCGCGCCGCCGCCGTTGCCTTTTGCGCAGCTTCCGCAGCTTGCCTGGCTCCATCTAATTGGACTAGGGCGGTGTCGATATCCAACTGGATTTCCAACTTGAGTTCTTGCACCTCCTGTTCCACTTGCTTGTACCTCGCCTCTGCTGCTTCAATCTCCCCCTTGATGCGTCCCCCTTGCAGAATGGGAAGATTGAAGCTTCCTTTCACTGTGTAAGTCGAAACATTGTGCGTAACTGAACTTCCCAACACTCCGTAGTCAGTGGAGAACCCAATGGTCGGATAACGTTCTGCCTTGGCCCTTCGTTTTTCCAGTGTCGCAGCTCTCAACTTGGCTTGAAGCGATTTCATTTCCGGACGACTTTCGAACGCGACTGCGATCGCCTCAGAAACATTGATCTGCTCAGCTGCCCGTAACTCGAGTTTGTCGCTCAGCTCAGTTTGCTGATGAAGATTGAGCCCGATCGTCTTCATCAGCAGAAGCCGGATACCCTCCCGGTCACGT
>QHZP01000075.1:0-3859 GCA_003224715.1 Acidobacteriota bacterium
AGCCCTTCGAAGGGATGCAGAGGGACGTCCCTTTACCACGTATCTCCATACTCCCCCATCGGAGCCCCCTGCAGTCAGTGGCTGATTGCTAAGCGAGACTTTAAAGTCAGCCCACTTTGACTGGTCCCAGCAATGGCTGCGTTGAGCGTTCAAAATCAAGCCTCCGTCTTTGCGGGAGGTAGGTGACCAAAATCCCGTCGGCTCCCGGTGGCTGTTTCGTCTTGAGGCTGGATTAAAAAAAGAATAGCTGTCAAAGCCTTGATGACGGTTGCCTTTGGAAACCTGCGACGGTTAAGAATATCAACCTGCGATTGTTAACGCCTAGAAGGCCTTCGACCTCAACGGCGGCTAGTGCTCCCGAGATCCTACCCAGCCCAAGCCGCAAAAGCGACGCTTGTCCAAGGGGCGAGAAAGGATTTGTAAACGCCTCTGATGTATTTCTCTTGGTTATAGGAAGGTGTTACCATCGAGATCGTTGATTTCGTAGCCGATCTATCTTGGGACTCGAGCGTTGGCTAATGCCCACTCCCTCGCTGGAAACATGAGAACGCCCTGGAGCCGATTCATTTTACCTTCGCAAGCTGAGCCACGTAGTTTTGAGCATCCTTGACCAATCGGTCGTCCGATGCTCCTTCCCAGTGTTTTAAGAAAGAATCAAAACAACTCCGGGCATTCGAAAAGTCTCGAGTTCGCAGATAAACCAGGCCTAAATTGAAGCACGCTTCTGCGTAATCGGGTTTTTGGTTAAGGGCGAACTGATAAGACTCTCTGGCCTTATCTAGGTTTCCCTGTTTTGCATAAATCACGCCCAGGTTAAAAAAAACATAGGGGTCCCTCACATCCTTTGGGTCAATCTCCTGGGCCCAACGCACTGCTTCATTCAGCCTCCCTTGGTTGAGGCAGAGCAGTGCGAGATTGACTTTGGCCTCCAATCCTTTTGGATTAAGCCGAATTGACTCCCGAAAGGCGCCTTCAGCGAGGTCTAGGCGATCTGATTGTGCGTAAGCTGTTGCAAGATTATTTTGAACTCGAAAACTTGAGGGGTACTTCTCAAGCGCATCGAGCCACAGAGTTGCGTCATCCTGCCAGACTTTGTTGCGTTCATAGGTCATCCACACCGAGAGACAAACTGCAAGCAAAGCGATAACCGCCAAATGGGTACGTCCTGAAGTGTTAGGAAGCCTGAAGAAGTACAACAGCGGAGACAAAAGAACGCCAAAGAATCCTATGGACGGCAAGTAAAGGCGGTGCTCAAAAATCAATTCCAGCGGAAGAATGCTGGACTCGATCACGAGGGTCAAGAAAAACCAAAGGATGAAGAAAGATGCCAGTGGACGCTTCTTTTTCCACTGGATGGCTGAGGCGACAATCCCGAGAATGAGCAACAGACTTAGCAGTGTAGTGGGAGGCGCCAAGATGGATCGGGACTTTTCAAACTCATGGTGTAGAGAAAGACGGGAAGGCAACGGGAGCAATAACTGCGACAGATGAAATGCTACAACTCTGAATTCTGTGAGTACGCGCTCGCCCATTGAAAAGTCGCGCCCGGCATAGTCAACACGAATCCTTTCAATAACCCGGTAATGATAGATGCCAAAAACGAGTAATGCAAAGATGAACAGACTAAGGAATCCCATAAGTCGTGCTCTGGATTTCAATTGCTGAAATCCTTGGATACAGTAGATTTCATAAACAAGCACTACAGCTGGAAGAATGAAAGCGTTCTCTTTCGTAGCAAAGGCGAGAAGCGCACAGGCCACGCACCCGGCCATGTATCCCCACCGCCCGGCTGTACGCTGAGGAGATCGCCACAGAATGTAACAGATCACTGAGAGCAGAAAAAACATGGCCGCCAATGAAGTCATCCGTTGCACAACATAAGTCACCGCTTGCGTTTGCAGCGGACTGGTGGACCACAGGGCCGCCACTAGCAGTGAAATGAGCCGGCAATCTCCGGGCGCCAGCGTTTTCCCAATATGAAGACCAAGAGCCACACGAGACAAGCATTGACCCAGTGAATGGTAAAATTCACGATATGGTAGGGAACTACGTCAGAGCCCGAAAAATAATAATTGACAGCAAACGTCAAATAAGCAATTGGTCTAGTGCCTGCAATTTTAGTCGTGCCGGCAGAACGCAGGCTGTTCCAGGACAAATTTCTCAAATGAACGTCTCGATTATTCAAGATATTGGACAAGTCGTCAAAATGCCACTCGGTGATAAAAGAGTTCGAATAAGCGATCAGATTGATCAAGAGCAGAAAACCTAAGCAAAGCCACTTCTGCCGAACCAAGGTCGACTTCTCTGACACATCCTGGTCTGCCGACCGAGAACGATTCGTATTGAACTTCTTCTTTTTCCCTTTTGTCATTTGGCAGGGATAATAGCTCTTCTCGTGCCTACTTTGAAATCCGGTTGGTTGCAACGGCGTCCCAATGCCGCCGCCGCCTTTTGATAACGGGGGAATGAGATCCTTCTTGATCCGTTGTGGCGTCGTCCAGGTTGCCCTGAGAGGTCCTCAGGAAAATGTTTGATTGATTGGAAGGGACGGCCTGCGACCGGCGACCTGCTGTTTGTTGCGAGGACTGCAGTTTCCCATGCTTTCAGAAAAATCATGAATGGTTCCCTTGCGAACGGGATGACCTAGATTTTGGTGTCTGGACAAATACGACGCCTCCAAAATTATCATTGACAAACTTTCAGCTTCGTTACAAGACTTCCCAGTTGTTGGGAGCCGTTGGTAACCGCAATGCATGTTTTAGGGCCAATCGGTTGAATTGACGCTTCATCTCACCTAAGATTGAGTCTTGCCTCACGATTGACAAGACAGAGGATAAAATATTCGATACAGGGGTAAGAAGTAAAGGCGGAGTAGCTTCCCCACCTTTCTTTCGGAACTTCATGACTGACGAAATTCAACCGTCGCCGCCACGACGAATTTGTTTCTAATTCGATCTTCTTCAATCCAGCATGACCTTGGCTCATCCTGTTGATCGCCCTCCCTACCTCCATAACGGGACTATCCTAATCCTGACATCGTCGTATCCTAAGACCAAAGGGGAGCCTTCTGGTATTTTCCTGCACTACCTGGCCAAGGAGTTGAGGACGGCAGGCTGGGAAGTAATCGTGCAGGCCCCAAATTTCCCTGGTGGAACAAAGTGTGAAGAGCTCGACGGCATCAAAGTTCGTCGGTTTAACTACTTCTTCCCAAGATGGCAGGGATTGTGTTACGGGAGTGGCATGCTGCCCAACTTGAGAAAATCCCCCTGGCTGTGGATTCAGGTTCCCTTCCTACTAGGCAGCATGTTCCTGCATGCTATTAAGCTGATGCACACCGAAAAAATCGATTTGCTCAATGCCCACTGGGTTTTGCCTCAAGGAATGGTGGCCAGAATGGTTCAATGGTTGTGTGATGTCCCGGTGGTCTTGACGGTCCATGGGGGCGATGTGTTTGCGTTCGAAGGAACCGTTGGCAGAATGCTCAAGCGCCTGGCATTGAGAAACGTGTCAGCCTGCACTGCCAACAGCTCTTTCACACAGCAGGCAATCCAGAGCCACAATCGAGCGAGCAATGTTCGTGTGATTCCGATGGGAGTCGATGTGGATTATTTTCATCCGCACAGCAATGACCAAGGTCTTCGTCAACAACTGGGCATTGAAGGCGAAATGATTCTTTTTGTGGGCCGGCTAGTTGAAAAAAAGGGAGTTCATCATTTGTTTCGTGCTATGCCGTCTGTCATTCAGACTTTCCCCCGGGCTGTACTGGTGATCATAGGCGAAGGAACGCAGAGACAAGAACTGGAGGTCCTGGCTCAGAGCCTCGGGATCGCTTCCTCTGTTCGTTTTCTGGGAAGAATTT
>QHZP01000075.1:3867-6403 GCA_003224715.1 Acidobacteriota bacterium
TCGGTCGGGGACACGGAAGGTTTAGGTATCGTTTTCCTTGAAGCGGTAGCTTCTGAAGTGGCCATGATTGGAACTTCAGTTGTGGGCATTGCTGACATTTTGGTTGATCAGGTCACTGGAATTCTAATCGACCCCAATAATCCCGCCCAATTAGCCAAAGGAATCGAGCGAGTCTTGTCGGATCCTAAACTCCGCGAAAGGTTGGTAAGAAAAGCCAGGCTTCACGTGGTTGAGCATTTCTCCTGGAGTCACATTGCCTCCCGCTTCTCAATGTTGTTTCGAGAAGTGATTAACAGCCGACAGGTCCATTCCAGGTCCATTAATGGAATATGAAAATTGCCAGTCCAATTATCGGCGGTTCCGGGCTGGGAGTCTACCACCGTCGCCTGGCTCTTGGCCTTTCCAAAATGGGTATTGAGAGCCAGATCTATGAATTCTCACCTCGTTGGGAACTCTTTCCCTGGGCCTTAAGATGGAAAGTAAAAGCACTCATGAAACCTGGCTTTATATGTGACATTATCCACTCTCACGCAGAATACGGATACTTGTTCAGGAGAAAAGACAAGCCCTTGATGATCACTCTTCATCACAGCTCCATTGATTCTGAGTATCTGGCCGCCTCGGCACTTCCTCTAAGGCTCCACCATCAATTCTTTCTGAAGCCCCACGTCAAACAAACAATGGGCCTGGCCGACAGACTTGTGGCGGTCAGCCATCATACCAAAACGACTTTCTGTGAACTCTTTCAAAGGGACTTTGAGATTCAAGTCATCTACAACGGAATCGATCCTCAAGTGTTTCGCCCCTTGAAGATTCAATCTCCACCTGCAAATGGGCCAGTTGTGGTTTTCTTCTCGGGGAATCCCACATACCGCAAGGGATTTGATCTCATGGCGCCTGTCATGAGACGACTGGGAAGCGATTTTGTTTTGCATTACACCACAGGGCTAAGACACTCGCCGACTAAATCTTTAGCTATTTCCAATATCCAATGCTTAGGAGTGTTGCCAGAAGCGCAACTTCTGAAGGAAATCAACAGAGCGGACATTGCATTTCAGCCCTCGCGGCGAGAAGGATTCGGGCTGTCCATTTTGGAAGCTATGGCATGCGGAAAACCCGTTGTTTCAACAAATTGCTCGGCAATCCCGGAAATTCTCGATCACGGTAAGGGAGGGTTTC
Organism: Acidobacteriota bacterium; assembly: GCA_003224715.1. Taxonomy (GTDB): domain Bacteria; phylum Acidobacteriota; class Terriglobia; order Versatilivoradales; family Versatilivoraceae; genus QHZQ01. The sequence goes on from QHZP01000075.1 coordinate 5,047, forward strand.
TCTGCGAAGTCGATTCAGTAGATCAGATGGTAGCAGCTATTCGTAGCTTGGGTCATTCTCTTGAATTGCGGCAAGAGATGGGGAATTACAACCGCCAGACTGTTCTGAATCGGTTTACTCTCGAACAAATGTCAAACCGCTACGGAGAACTCTTTCGAGGTCTTCTTAAATAACCGGATGCAAATCGGAATTGACGCGCGTTCCCTGGGACTGATGCAAACCGGGGTGGGAACCTATCTCTCTGAAATTTTGAAACATCATCCTTTCAGTTCAGGTTCTGCCAGGAATCATCTGTTTTGTCATCGCCCGCCAGCCTTTCCTCCGGCGGACAATATCACGCTTCATATTTCTAAGGCTACTCGTGGCTTGCCCTGGTATCTCTTCAGGGCTCACCAGGTCATCAACGATTGCTCTCTAAACATTTTTTGGGGCACTCAAAACCTGTTGCCCCGCAACCTTTCTAAATCACTTCCCGCTGTTATCACCATCCACGACTGCGTCCACCAGGCGGGTTGGGGCTTTTCTCCCTCGATGGCCTACAACTTAGTGCACCGGTATTACATTCCCAAGGCCATTCGACGCTCCTCTAAGATACTGACAGTGTCTAATTTTGTGGCGGACGAGATACAACGTTATTATGGCGTGTCCCATGGCAAGCTAGAAGTAACACCGTTGGGAGTGAGTTCACACTTCTCCGCCCAAAATATCAAAACCAATGAGATCCCCACGATCCTGGACCGTTATCAGATTCATATGCCCTTTATATTGGGCGTTGGAACGCTGGAGCCGCGGAAAAACTTAAAGACTTTGCTCCAGGCCTTTGCCCTTCTTCCCGTCAATTTAAGAAGGAAATTCCAACTCGTGCTTGCAGGTAAGAGCGGATGGAGGAGTAAAGAATTATCCCGGTCTCTAAAAGGTTTGCCTCCGGATTGCCGAGTCGTACTGCCTGGTTATATAGCTCACGAGCACCTGCCTGGAATTTATGCCGCCGCAGAGATTTTTGTGTTTCCTTCATGCTATGAAGGATTCGGTTTGCCAGTGCTGGAAGCCATGGCAGCAGGGTGCCCGGTGATTGCGTCCAGCAGCTCTTCACTTAAAGAACTCGTAAGCACAGCCGGTATTTCATTGGATCCCTGCAGTCCAGCCGAAGAATGGAGCAACTCCATTTGCAAAGTGGCACTTTCTTCCGAGCTCCGAAACGAGCTAAAAGCAAAAGGACTGCTGCGGGCCCAGCAGTATCGCTGGGAGAAGTGTGCTGAGACTACTTTTGAAGTACTAAGAGGAGTTGCCAGCTAGGCAAGAAATTGATGACACCTTGACACGCCTTTGCGCAGATCACGCAGCCGGCCTTGAGGGA
>QHZP01000075.1:6502-25141 GCA_003224715.1 Acidobacteriota bacterium
GGGAGACGTCAATCCACAACCTTATCCCGGTGCCATCCGCATGTGGATTTTCCGTGCCTTGGCCGGCGGTGCCAAGTTGGTTTGCACCTACCGTTACCGCCAACCTCTTTACGGCAGCGAACTGTACCACAAAGGTCTGGCGAGACTGACGGAGTCACACCGGCCTCGGGCGGTTTGGAGTACCAGCGAGCCATGAAAGACATTCAGCTCATGCGCCCACATTACCGGCCGAATTCCAAGGAACCAGAGGAGTACACGGCCCGACGAACTGCGCTTTTGTATAACGTCGAAAACCGTTGGGACATAGACAATCACAAACAAACTATCCGCTGGAACGCAGCGGGGCATGTGCTGAAGTACTACAGCGCTCTGAAATCCTTTGACTGCCCGGTGGACGTCGTCTCCGAAAAAAAAGACTTTTCTCGTTACCCTTTCCTGGTGGCTCCCGCCTATCAACTGGTTGACCAGCCTCTGATCGATCGGCTGACCCAATACGTGCAGGCGGGAGGGCGCTTGGTTCTGTCCTGCCGGACGGGACAAAAGGATCGTCGTGGCCAGCTATGGGAAGACGCTTGGGCAGGTCCGATCTACAACTTAATTGGCGCCAGGATTATCGGCTATGACGTTCTGCCCGAACCTCTCAGAGGAAAAATTAAGACAAATGGCAAAACCTACGAATGGGGCGTGTGGGCTGAGTGGCTTGAGCCGGGAAGAGGAACTTCGGTCCTGGCCCGTTATGCTGATCAGTTTTACGCCGGAAAAGTCGCAGCAACTTCTCGCAAGCTGGGCAAGGGCACAGTGATGTATGTCGGGGCCGACTCTATCGCAGGCGACTTGGAAAAAGACTTACTCCGAGCCGTCTTTCAGTCCAAAAGCGTTTCGCTGCAGAATTTCGACGACCAATTTATTGTTGACTGGCGCGATAGCTTCTGGGTTGCAACTAATTTTACAGCAAGGAAACAAATCGTCCCTATGCTAGCCTGGCGTCGCAGTTTGGATAGAGTGATCATGCGGAAATCCCTGTGGGCCTGCAGAATCTGTTTACCAATCAGGGTGCCTAATCCTTGTTCCGCGCTGCATGTGTAAGTATGGGTCAAATTGACTTTTCTTGATGTTTATGCAAACATCGTGTTTCGTGGTTTTGATCTTACGTTCGTAGCTCGGAACAGTTCGAACTCTGTTGGTCCCGCCGTATCAAGTCTTCAATGAACCTGCAAAAAGAATATGTTCACTATCTCTCCCGACGCATTGTGGAAGAATTGATCAAGCGCGATATGATCGAGGTCAAGGGTACCTCCCTCTTGCAGGAGCGAGTGGTTGCGGTAATGGAGATTGAACTTAGCGTCGAAGAGCGAATTAATGAAGAAGTGAGATCCATCCTGAAGGATTACACTGAAGAAATGCGACGTACCGGTGTCTCGTATCAAGAGATGTTCAAGATTGTCAAGAACAAACTCGTCAAGGACAAGAAAGTGATTCTATAAAAGATCATGCGTCTCAGCCGCGAAAAAGTGAATAAGCTTGCTCATTCAATTACGGATGAGCTAGTGAATCACGATGACATTGAGTTTGTCGAAGATCGTAACACAATCCGGTTGGAGATCGTAAAGATCATTAACGAAGAGCTCATCAAGGAGGAAGCTCTTGATCAGGAGGCGAGGAGAAAAATAGAATCTCAAAAAAAGACCGTTCCAGAAGGTAGTTTGGAGTGGGACATTCTCTACCGAAAGTATTACGCCGAGGAACTCAAAAAGCTATAAGACTTCTTGCGATAACTATAAAAAAAAGAACAGCGGCCTTCAAGCCGCTGTTCTTGTTTTTTTGCCAAACGTTTTAAGGCAATCCTAGTTTCGTTTTTTCAGCTTAGGGCGGTCCTCATCGTTGTTCGACGGTTCTTCAGAGGAATCTTCAGTCTCTCCGCTGGTCCGTCGTTTCAAAGTTGGCTTGTTTGACTTTTCTCCTTCGACCGGACGTTTGCGGTTCTCGAAGGCAACAAGCTTACCTTTGATCTTGTCAAATTCCGAGGTATTGATGACATACTGGCCGCGTTCGGGGAGTATAGTTGCGATGTTCGCCTGAGTCTTCTCAATTCGATCACCGGTAGGTGGATGGGTAGAAAACGCCTTAGCGAGCCTACCCGGCTTTTTCTTCTCTTGAGCCTGAATTTTTTCGAAGAAGGAAATAAAGGCAGTCGGATCATAACCGGTCTTGTACATGTATTCCAAGCCGAGGAAGTCTGCTTCGGTTTCTGCCTTTCGACTGAAATGCAAGAACTGCAGCGGGATCAGGAAACCTGCTGCATTATAGAGCCCATAGCCAAGGCCACCACCTAGAAAGATTAGAGGCAATGTTGCGTAATTAGCCAGCGTTGCTTTTGTGTATTGTTCTGTGCCATGACGAGCTGCCACATGGGCAATCTCATGTGCCATGACGCCCGCTAATTCTGATTCTTCGTCGGCCGCGGTAATTAATCCGGAGTTCACATAGAAAAAACCGCCAGGCAGAGCAAAAGCATTAATTTCATCCGAATCCACTACTTTTATGGTGAAGGGAACCTTTGCATCGGAATTCTTGACCAGGTTCTGACCGACGCGGCTGACGTATTCAGTTATCTCCGGATCATTAATCAGTTTCACCTGTCTTTCAACTTCTTGGGCTAACGATTTGCCCAAAGCGATTTCCTTTTCCAGCGAAATAAAATTCCAGTTTCCTTTGTTAATGTCCCGATTTCCGATGTCCTCCACGTCAGAGTTTTTCGGTTTCTTTGCAAGGAGGGGGGTATTCTGGCAAATGCAAAGGGTAAGAGCTAGACATATGGAAAATACCCTTTTCAAATTTTTCATAAGAATTGCTCCTTTCTGAGTGTATAATCGGGACTAAAAGTTAGTCTAACATAAACTAAAGATAATTTCCTGACTTCTAATTTTTCAGGATCCATCCAAAATCTGGAACGCGACCGAGCCGCCGTACTTCTCGGCTCACTCTAGGCTACGAGACCGTCGTTCATTTTGGTGGGCTGCTCATACTTGGTGTTCCTGAATCGAACAGGAACGAGTCAGGGCATCACAAACTGGTGCCACGTTGAAAACAAGCTGTCTCTACCAAGAGAATACCTCGGAAGATATTGTTTTGGCAGCTGACGGCTTAGAATGAGGATGAGGACATAAGGTTGTCTCTCCCAACGGTGACGCAAATATTTGTGGGATTTGATGGGACAGAAAAGGCGACCTAGGAATTGGCGAACGGTTAGGGACCAGTACACCAAGAGTGATGGCAGTTAGTTTGGTCCCAGATAAGCAGAGCGGACGCTATTACCTGGATTGTCGTTAATGGTATTCAGCCAAGCTACCCATCTGATCTTTGGTGACCTTCCCGCAAACTTGGCCTTCATTATAAAATCCGAAAAAAGTCTAATTTATTTAGAGAACGCCGCCGATTCCTAGGTCGTGTCAATTTAATTGCTTGAGCCTCACTTTGAAGAAAAAACCCAAAGAATTTCTAATTCTTTTCCTTTTGAATTAACACTTATGAATGTGAAAAAGGTCTGTACCGGCCAGATGTGGAAAAATGTAGAATCTGGAGAAATCTTTGTGGTTACATCTCTGTACAAAGATGTCTTAGCCTCTTATGCGCTTTTGCGAACTGTCAAGCAGGAGAGCCACGAGGGTAACAAGAGAGCTCGCGTTCTAAGAACACCTAGCGGAGAAGGTATCTCGGGGTTCACTCTGGCAGAACTTGTTTGAGACTTATGAATTCTGTTTCCAAGTCTCTGGTGCACATTAAGCTGGTTTGGCCCTGCGGGTTAGCTGCTCAATAAACTTCCTTTCCTCCACCCTATATTTGAACGCCTTCTTGGAATCAATATAAATGACCGGGATTTCTTCTTTGAACTTCTCAAAGAGATCCCTGTCCTTAAGTATATTTACTTCCTTTAAAATGAAAGGAAAAGAGGCTTTAACCTTCCTTAAGACCCTCAGAGCCTCTTCACAGAGACAACAACCCTCTTTCGAATAGACAACCACTTCCTTCATATCCCTCGTTCGGCGTATCCTCAGATCTTCTTGCGGGGTCTGCCCCGAGGTCTCTTACCGGGAACTGCCATGGTCTTAGGTGATTTTTCGCGAGATCTGGCAACAGGGGGCTTGGAGATTCCCTCTGATTTGGATTGCTTTGGTTTACTTAGAATTAATCTGGGTTTTCTCTCTAATTTTTCAGAGGGCAAACCATGTTTTCCAACTTGCTTTGCCTTGAGGATACCCTTCTTTTCGCCAACAACAATTAAATCTGGTCCATTCTTATCGTAATCTTCGAAATTATAGTTTCGGTAGAAGTCCAGCTTCTTAAATCCAACTGCCTTAAGCAGATTTTCCAGCTCACTCTTAAGATAAGGATAGATCTCGGTCGTTTGGACGGTAGAGTCCCATTTGTTCTCATGCCTGTGAAACTTTACGATGCTGAAATCAATAGACTTCGGATTAAAATCGAACAACCGAAAAAAAAGGGTTTCCTCAGTTCCATTCCTAGAGCCGGTGGGCGGCATGAATCTAACACGATTTTTCACGATGTAATCGTAGTTTCGGTTCTGTAGGACAAATAAGCCGCCTGCGTTTAAGCATTTGTAGATTTCTTGGAAAGCCCTTTTCACTTCCAGCTTTGTTTTGAGGTGAGAAATGGTATCTCCCAGACAGGTGATGATGTCGAAACCTTCAGAAAATCGCTTCGATAAGTTTGTGAAGTCGCCCAGGATATATTCGACTGTCACACCACAGGTAATGGCATTTGCCCTAGCCTTTTCAATCATTTTAGGACTAGCATCTACTCCCACTGCATCTAGTCCCAACCGGCGGAACATAATCACATGGAAACCCGTACTACAGGCTACGTCCAATGAACTCTTGAGCTTAAGATCAGTAACGAGCTTCTTAAAGAACATGCCCTCGGCCCCTATTCTGGCTGGCCATGAAATCATTTGGTCGTATGAATCGCTGAGCTGATCGTAAAACTCAAGTTGGGGCAGGATGTTCTTTTCCATAATTCAATTCTTGGGGCCTGGATATCCTAGCCAAGACTTTTAATATGTGGAATTTACAATAAATTCCCATGCACTGCAAGAAAAAAAGCGGTTGTTTTGAAAATTAATCTGGGACTCTCGGATACCATTGCCATTATTCGGGGATGTGCTTGGATGGCAGAGGAATCTTTGTCTTCCCAGAAGGTCATGAGGCAGGTTGCTCAAACTTTGAAGCTTCCTTCCAGGTATGAGCAATGCGATGAATAACGGTCAGATTGGAAAAAAGGGCCATAACCCAAAGTACAGGGGCCATGCGATTTGAAAGAGCACCAATGATCAGCAACACCAGACGCTCGGGACGCTCGAAAAACCCGACCTTGCAGAGTGGGATTAAGGACTCCGCCCTAGCACGTGTATAGCTAGTCATCACGGCCCCCATCATGACGACACCCGAAAGAATCATGTAGATCAATCTTTGGGCCTTGGAATAATAGATCATCAGGCCCAGAAACATTACAATGTCAGAATATCGGTCCAACACAGAATCAAAGAAGGCTCCGAATTTGGTCACGCTATTGGTGATTCGGGCTACCCTTCCGTCCAGCATATCAAAGATGCCAGCAAGAATTATGGTCAAACCTGCTTCTAGAAATTTCCCCCTCGCAAAACAAACAGAGGCAAAGATAGTAATGATAAAGCCGATGAAAGTTAGAAAATTTGGATTGACCCTCAGAAAGGAAACCGCAGCCACAATGAGATCAAGAAGTGCCTTGCAAAATTTTCCAATCAGTCGGCTGAACATGGTAATCAGTCAGAATCCTCTTCATCATGAATCGTGGTCAACTTCAGTATTTCAAATTCCTTAGTCCCGCCAGGCGTGTTAATCTTGACCATGTCACCTTGCCTTTGATTTAGAAGGCCCTTACCGATTGGAGAAGATGTCGAAATGAGCCCTTTCTGAAGATCAGACTCTTCGACCGACACTAACTTATAAGTAATCTCAACCCTTTTTTGGGTGTCATACAAAACCACGGTAGAACCGTAGGAAACTCGGTCCCGTGGAATCTTTTCGAAATTGATCATAGAAACTTCTGCAAGCCGTTTGCGTAAATGGGCCAATTTGGCATTCAGGATTTCCTGCCTTTGCTTAGCAGACTGGTACTCAGCGTTTTCACTTAAATCTCCCATAGCCACCGCTGTTTTCAGCTCCTGGGGTAATTCATTCTTCAATTCGTATTCAATAAGACGAATTTCCTCTTCTAATTTCTTCTTAATGTGAATTGTCATTAGTCAAGGCTCTTTTAGTTCCCCGGAATATCTGCTGAAAATGATAATTTTAAGCGCAGGAAAAGTCAAAGGCCCCTGAATGAAGGAATACTCCAATTTCCAGGATTCAAAATTGCTTTGATCTTAAAAAAGTCCAAATTTGATTCTCAAGAAACGCTTAGGGTTTTGCCGAAAATCATAAAGCAGTTTGACAACCTCAGCCGAGGCGTGGTTCAAGTTGGAATACAGAGAAGGATCAACGAAAAGCTTTCCAACTGTGCCTTCGCCTTGAGTCATTTTATCCGCAATCGCAGAAAACTTGCTCATGGTATCTCCGAATTGACTGTAGAGAGTTTCATCTTTAGAGAGCTTTCCCAAAAAGCCCTCCCCCTTTTCCATTCGATCTGCCACGACACTAAATTTTGTCAACAAGGTTTCGGCTCGATCGAATACCGCCGGATCAGAGACAAACTTTCCCAACGTACCGTCACCGTTTTCGATTTTCGCCATCACATTATCTAACCTGATTAAAGTTCCGTTCAACCGGTCGTAAATCTCTCGATCACCGATAAGCTTACCCATAGAGCCTTCACCCGATTTAACCTGGATTACCAACTTCTGGGTCTCATCGACTGTCGTATTGATTTTGTTAAAAATGGAAGGGTCGTTAATGAATTTCCCCAAAGTCCCCTGGCCCACGTCGATTTTGGTGGTTATCTGATTGATTTTGTTTATCAAATCCCCCAGGTTAGCCACCAGGTCGTTGGCATTTTGAGTGATTATCTTTATGTCCGCTTCAGCCTTTCCTCTTACTTCGCCATTGGCGGGAATGATTTTAGAGGACTCTGTTCCACGAGAAATGTCAATGTACTTATCTCCTAGCAACCCAATAGAACCTAGAGAAGCGACTGAGTCTTCCCGGATCGAATTTTGGTAGCTTTTGTCAATCCGCATGATCACCTCGACGGCCCGATTGCGGTCCAGTGAAGAAGAGATGTTGACGTCATGAATATTTCCTACCTCGATACCCGCCAGCCAAACGAGTGAACCTTTCTTAAGGCCGGAGGCACTGGGGAAATATGTTTTCAGAGTGTATTTCGTGGTGAAAATACCGGCTCGTCCACTGATTAAGACGATTGCGATGGCTAGAATTGTAAAACTGGCTAGCACCAAAATTCCTACTCTCAACTCTGCCCAGGCAAGCTTCCTTCTCGGCATAAATCCTCCTTGTCAGGCAAAAGATTAGTCCAAACCTACGAAAGAAATCTTCGAATATATTCGTCCTGGCTGCGACGGATCTCTTCATCCACACCCTCAAAGATAATCTGACCTTCTCTGAGCATGAGAAATCGGGTCTTTACCAGGCAAAGCTGGCCTTCCTCCTCCTTGATATAACGTAAGACTCCATTTTGGTGACCCAGGAATTCATTTGCCATGGTGAAAGCGTCTTTGAGTCTATGAGTGACAAACACCGAACTGACACCCTCTAAATCTCGGAGCTTGATGACCAATTCATTGATTGTCCGAGCCGTCAGCGGATCTAGACCTGCCGTGGGCTCATCGTAGAGCATAATCTTGGGGTTTCCAACCAAGGCCCGAGCAATGGCCGCTCTCCTGCGCATTCCTCCAGAAAGCTCCGAGGGCATCTTTTCGATCGCATCCTCCAACTCCACAAAGCCCAGTGTCTTTCTGACTGTGGACTCAACTTCCTCGTCGTCTAGGTCGCTCTGCTCGTATAGACGGTAGGCAACATTCTCAGCAACCGAAAGGGAATCGAACAGCGCTCCCTCTTGAAACACCATCCCGATTTTCTTTCGGACCTCCATTAATTTTCGTTCGTTATAGGTGGAAATTTCTTCCCCGTCTACCCAGATTTCACCTTCGTCTGCCTTTTCCAGCCCGATGATCAGCTTTAGAATTGTTGACTTCCCAGAACCACTGCCTCCCAAAATGATTTTGCTTTCGCCGCGCCTTACCACGAAAGAAATGTCTTTCAGAACAGGGGTATCGTCATAGGACTTATAAACATGTTTCAATTCAATCGCTCCGGAGAGCGGATTGTTCATCATAGATTTCAGATGAGAACGAGGATGAGTCTGGTGATAAAGAAATCGGAAACAAAGATCAAAACAGTCGACGTGACAACCGACTGTGTTGTTGATCTTCCGACCCCCTCTGTCCCGCCGTAAGTCCTTAGGCCACAGTAGCAGCCAATTATGGAGATAATAAAACCGAAAATCGGGGGTTTTATCAGTCCTTGCACCAAATCGGAGTAGGTTAGTTGGTCGTAGGCTGACGTGAGGTACAGTGTCGGACTTATTCTCAGGATAAAATAGGCAACAAAAAAACCTCCCATTACTCCCACCATATCGCACAAAACGGTCAGGACTGGAACCATGGTTATCGAGGCAAAAACCCGCGGTGCGACCAATTTTTTTATCGGGTCAGTTCCGAGGGCGCGCATGGCATTGATTTGCTCACTGACCAGCATGGATCCAATTTCGGACGCGATGCCCGAACCGACCCTGCCTGCTACGACAACTGCAGTCAACACGGGACCTAGTTCCCGAATCAGGGTAACGGAGACTATTGTTCCGGTGTAACCTACAGCTCCAAAGGAGCCTAGAGATTTCGCTGTTTGCAGCGTCATGACTGCCCCGGAGAAAAAGCCCGTCAGCATTGTGATAGTCACAGAACCGACACCTATGATATCCATCTGATCGAAGGTTTCGCGAAGGTACAATGGTCTGCGGAACAAACTGAGGATGGCTCTAATACTGAGAACAGTGAGATTCTGAGTCTCAAGCACCCAGTCCTGAAGAAAAGAAGTCGGTTTTCCTGAGATGGTTTCCATTACGGCAGAGGGGACTATTTTCTAGACTTAGTCTGTCATGTCTTAGCACCCTTTAATTCTGCGCTAATTATAAGAGAGAATGAGGCTGGAATTGATCTTTGCAACTGATAAATGCCATGGAGGCATACTAATCGATTCGCAAAAATCAAGTCAAGATTCAAGGAACACCCAAGATTTAAGGTGATCGGCGAGCCACACACTGCAGACAAGGCTGCCTTCGAAGCATACGTTAGGTACCCACTCTGGGGTTGAATGAAATGTCAGCGGAGTTCGCCCAGAGCGTGAGAAAGCAAAATACAGCAAAGGATCCGTGTGGAAAACAAAGACCACCCTAATGAGAGTTCCCGTTCGGGCATGCCTAGCATCCCTTTCACAAGCCGGAGCAAAAAATCTTTGGAATGCCTAAACCGAATGATATATTACCTGCTATGTTTGATTTTGTCACGGCAGGTGAGTCGCATGGCAAGTCCCTGGTAGCCGTGATTTCTGGGTTACCTCTGGGTCTCGAAGTCGACTTTGATTCGATTAATCGGGACTTGAGACGCCGCCAATCGGGTTACGGCCGCGGCGGTCGGATGAAGATTGAAAGCGATCATATCGAAGTTGTTTCGGGTGTTCGTTTCGGGAAGACTATTGGGAGTCCCGTGGCTGTCATGATTCATAATCGCGATTGGGCCAATTGGCAGGAATCGATGTCCATAGAGTCCAAGGAGATTCCCGAAGAGAAAATCAAAAAGGTAACCAAGCCTCGACCAGGACATGCGGATCTTGCCGGAGCCCTAAAGTACAACACCAAGGACATCCGCAATATCTTGGAACGTTCCAGTGCCCGCGAGACCACGGTGCGAGTGGCCGTAGGTGGATTTGCCAAGGTTTTGTTGCGACATTTTGGGATAGAGATTGCCAGTCACACCGTCTCCGTTGGCGAAGTGACTTTGCCGGATGAAAGGAAATACCAATTTGAAGATCTCCTGGCCATTCGCGACAATACCGAAATGCGTTGCATAGACTCCGCTCTCGAGCAGCGAATGATAGATGCCGTCAAAGCGGCGCATTTGAGCGGAGACACGATCGGTGGAGCTTTTGAGGTCATCGCCCACGGAGTCTGCCCCGGATTAGGCTCTCATACGGCTTGGGATCGCAAGATAGATGGTTGGCTGGCGCAAGCCATCATGTCGATTAATGCCGTTAAAGCAGTCGCAGTTGGGGCTGGGCAGCGTGGCAGTCAGATGTTAGGCTCCCACCTCCACGATGAAATCTTTTACACCCGCGAGCCGGGAGGGTTTTATAGAGGCTCCAACAATGCTGGTGGAATTGAAGGAGGTATGTCGAACGGTTGCGATATTTTAATAAGAGGATATATCAAGCCGATTCCCACTTTGCGCAAGCCACTGAAGTCAGTTGACATTCTTAGCAAAGAGGCTTTCGACGCTGCCTATGAACGGTCCGATACCTGTGTCGTACCTGCGGCCGGGGTAATAGGGGAGGCCATGGTAGCCATAATTCTGGCTCGTGCGTTTTTGGAGAAATTTGGAGGCGACTCCCTCACTGAAACCAATCGAAATTTTCAAGGGTATCTGAACCAGCTTGCGAATTTCTGAGAAATTAAATCCCCAATAAACCTATTCCAGTTGCCAAAGAAAAATTCCTGCCATACCAAAAACCTTCCAGCAGCAACCCCGTCTATGCTTTTAAGTGAACACCTTTGTTCCGCTGGCTGCGCGCCGTGAGTTGACGACTCTCTATGGAGAGGCTAAAATTCAATTTTGAAATTTCAGCTGCAAGAGCTAGCACATCCTTATGGTTCTACCTATCGTTAAATACGGCGACCCTATCCTACATCAAGTCTGTGAGCCAATCACTGCATTTGATCACGAGTTAGAGGCGCTTTCCAAGAACATGGTAGAAACCATGTATGCGGCTCCAGGCTATGGCTTGGCAGCTCCTCAGGTAGGCCTCCTGAAAAGGTTCATCGTGATTGATGTCAGAGAATCGTTAATCGTTTTGGCCAATCCCGAACTGATTAACGCCGAGGGTGACCAGTTCGAAGAAGAAGGTTGTTTGAGTATTCCAAGTTTTACCGCCAAGGTTCATCGACCCTCTCGAGTCATAGTTTCAGGACAAGACATCCATGGTAAAGAAAAGATTATAGAAGGCGAAGGTGTTTTGTCTCGTGTATTGGCACATGAAATTGATCATCTCAACGGTGTCCTTTTTATCGACCATTTAGGAGCTATCAAACGGGACATTATCAAAAGAAAGATTCGTAAGAAAGTTCGTGCTGGGGAGTGGTAATGAGACTGCTTTTCATGGGTACGCCCCAGTTTGCGGTGCCCACTCTCAAGAGGCTTCTCTCCAGCCCCCACTCGGTAATCGCTGTTTTTACTCAGTCCGATAAACCTGCTGGGCGGGGAGAAAAATTGTCTGCTCCACCGGTAAAACGACTGGCCTCGGAACACGAAATTCCAGTCTACCAGCCTGAAAAACTAAAAGCCGAAGCATGGCAAAGAACGATTCAAACAATGGCAGTGGATGCCATTGTGGTTGTTGCCTACGGCAAAATTCTGCCCTCATGGCTTTTCACCTTGCCGCTCTATGGCGCAATTAATTTGCACGCCTCGTTACTACCGAAATACCGTGGTGCGGCCCCAATTCATTGGGCGATTGCTGAAGGGGAAATCACTACAGGGGTGACGACCATGAAAATTGATGCGGGTTTAGATACTGGTGACATATTGCTTCAAGAAAAAGTGGATATCGGCTCGGACGATACGGCGGCCGATCTTCACGATCGGCTGGCTGCCGTTGGTTCGGACCTAATGCTGAGAACCCTGGACTTGCTCGAAAGCCATGAAATAGAGCCTATCCCTCAAGACCCGAAGCTTGCCACTTATGCACCTCTACTAAAAAAAAAAGATGGAGAATTGAGATGGGAACAAACCTCGAGAGAAGTTCATAATCGTATTCGCGCCTTTAACCCTTGGCCCGGGGCCTACACCTACCTGCACGGGGCTTTACTCAGAGTTTGGAAAGCTGCTCCAGTTATAGTTCCTGATAATGCGCAAACACCGGGAACGCTGACTCATCACAATTCCCTGGGGGCCGTGGTAACCTGCCGTCAGGGATCTCTCCAACTTCAACAGGTCCAGTTAGAGAATCGTAAGAAAATCCCTGCACAGGACTTCCTCCATGGAATCCGCCTAGCGCAAAATCAATCAATACTTTTGGGAAGATGATCTTGTCGGTTTCCCCCGCCCGTCTTGCAAGTTTCGGGACTCTGTTAAGAATTCAGCATGACCAAGCTTACACATCAGACCTTCTCCATCGTAGGCTGACCTGCAATATTTGCAAATCTCTTGATTGGAAAATGCTCGTCTCTATCTCAAGCCCGGGGGACCCGTTGTCTATTCCACCTGTTCTGGAAGGAGAGGGGAACGAGAATGCTGTCTCAACGTTCCTGAGGAGACATCCCGAATTTATTCTGGACCTTCCTGCCGACGCTAACCTTCGCCGCTTTTTTGATGAGCAGAGGCATTTCAGGTTGTTCCCGCCTGTCTTCCCTTCTGACGGATTTTTCGCTGCCCTATTAAGAAAAGCTTCGGATTGCCGATAGACCAAATCGTGGGATTTGTGCAAGCGAAGAGCCTTGAGAAGGATCCGGCAGATTCAGAATAGTCTTGACGGTCCTTCTCATTACGGGATAAAGAACGTTTCGTTCTTGCCTACGACACAAGAATAAGCCAGACTAGTCCAGCAGATTTTGCACGCCTAGCTACCTTGATCTTTCCGATCATTTAATTGAGGAATTTATGAGCACTGTCGCTTTCGAAAAGCCCCAACCTGTTTCAGAAGACCAGATAGACTTCGTAAGAAGCTTGCCCTTCATCGGGGTCCACGTAGCTTGTCTCGCGGCCTTTCTTACCGGCGTCTCCTGGAATGCTGTGCTGCTATGCATTTCGCTGTACGTCATTCGCATGTTTGGCATTACTGCAGGCTTTCATCGCTATTTCTCGCACAGGACCTACCACACCAGCCGGTTTTTTCAGCTTCTTCTCGCTTTAGTCGGCTGTTCAGCCCTCCAGAAAGGCCCACTTTGGTGGGCTTCGCATCACCGACGCCACCATCAACATTCGGATCAAGAGGAAGACGTTCACTCCCCTGAACGCATGGGGTTTTGGTGGTCTCATCTAGGCTGGATTTTGTGCAGGAAATACGAGAAAACAGACTACAGCATAATCAAAGATTTCGCCAAATATCCGGAATTATGTTGGCTCAACCGGGTTCATGTCCTTCCCGGAATGATACTGGCGGTTGGGTGCTTCTTATTTGCCAGTTGGCAAGGATTGGTCTGGGGGTTCTTCATCAGCACAGTTCTCTTATATCACGGCACGTTTGTGATTAACTCTTTGTGTCATATGTTTGGAAGACGGCGTTATCAAACTACCGATACCAGTCGAAATAGTCTAATCCTGGCCATTGTGACCTTGGGAGAAGGTTGGCATAACAACCATCATTACTATGCAACCTCTGCCAATCAGGGCTTCTTCTGGTGGGAGTTAGATATTTCTTACTATACACTGCGCTTGCTCTCTCTCTGCCATCTCGTTTGGGACCTAAAGAACCCTCCCCAACACATTCTGGATGCCGCTAGGAGTTGAAAGACAAGGTCCTCGTTTCTATTTTCCTTTCACGTCCAAAAATACGTGAAGTGAGACGGCGCGGGTCCCTCAGCAAGACAATTTCAAAGAAGATCATCTTCAGTAGATCTCTTTGTCTCACCAGCCCCCCACTCAATCGCTGTTTTTGCTCCTTGAATAGCCAGCATTGCTGTGATAAAGTCCGTTTCGAAACTAAATATTGTTGAGGTGACACGTATTATTGCATAGAAAATTACTGAGTTTTTTTCGCCTGCTTTTCCTCGCCTCGATTCTTATTTCGGCTGGCTTTCTAAGTTGTTTGACTGCCATGCGGCTTGCAATCCGTGGAAGTGAAGTGACAGTTCCGGATTTGGTCGGCAAAACGATTCATGAAGGAGTACGCCAGATAAGTCTCTCTGGACTCCGACTAAAAGTGGAAAGTCACCGTTTCGATGAGCGCGTGGCAACTGATCTAGTTATTTCTCAGTCGCCATCCCCCTATTCAAAGCTTAAGAGAAGTCGCAATGTAAGAGTGATCGTCAGCCTAGGAGCCAAGAAGGTGCAGGTTCCGGATCTGAAGGGAGAAAGCTTAAGAGCCAGCCAAATTGCTTTGCTGGAAAGAGGATTGACTCTTGGAGCGGTCTCTTCCGTGCATTCCGAATCGATTGAAATGGACAAAATTATTTCCCAGGATCCTCTTCCTCAAACACGGCTGGCCCAGTCACCTTTAGTCAACCTATTGGTCTCCACCGGGAGAAAGAGTCGGGAGTATTTAATGCCTGAGCTTACAGGAAGTAATTTGGAGGAAGTTTCCAAAATCCTCGAAGTTTCAGGTCTTAAATTGGGAGCGGTGAGTTATCATCCCCTTCCCGGATTGTTAAGAGGGACCATTTTTCGACAGAACCCTCCTCCTGGATATAAATTGGTCGAAGGTAGTTCCATCGATCTTGAGGTTTGCAGATAGATGGTTCAGATTGCTCCTTCCATTCTTTCGGCGAACTTCGCTAAATTAGCTGATGAGATCCAACGCGTCGAAGTTGCGGGAGCCAACATGATCCATCTCGATATTATGGATGGCCATTTCGTTCCTAACATTACTTTTGGCCCACCGATAGTGGCTTCCATTCGCAAAACGACTTCTTTACCTTTGGACGTCCATCTCATGATCGAAGATCCTGACGCCTACATCCATTCTTTTGTTCAAGCCGGTGCCAACTGGATTTCAGTTCACATAGAAACCTGCAAACACCTAAACGGTACTCTTCAACTCATCAAATCCCACGCCGTAAAGGCGGGCGTGGTCTTAAACCCGGCCACCCCTCTAAGTCTGCTGGAGGAAGTTCTAAAATTGGTGGATCATGTCTTAATTATGTCCGTCAATCCTGGCTTCGGTGGGCAAGAGTTTATTCCCTCTACCTTTGAAAAGGTAGAACGACTGAGAAAGATAATTCAACACAGGGGGTTGCCAGTCAAAATAGAGGTAGACGGTGGGATTGGATTGGATAATATTTGTGATCTTATGCGAAGGGGCGCTGAGATACTGGTTATTGGCTCCCAGATATTTGGTACCGCAGATCCGGCTGCGACAGTAAGAAAAATAATTAACCTCGCGAATCGTTGTTTTGGGGAAATACAAGCCTGATTTTCTCATCAGGGATGGAGGTATCATGAGAACGGCTGTAGCCTTTTTTTTATGTTTTTTTCTAATAATTAATTTAGTAGGGTGTTTTCGCGCTAAGAGAGGAGAAGTGATTACGCCCACAGGAAATGCAGAGCCCGACAAAATCCTTTATGAAAAAGGTCTCAAGGATTTGGAAAAAGGGCGCTTCGAAGTGGCCCGGCTTACCTTTCAGACATTACTAAACACCTACCCGGATAGTGACTATAAGGAAAAAGCCAAGCTGGCCATTGCGGATTCTTTCTTTAAGCAAGGAGGGACCTCGGGCTTGATTCAAGCTGAGGCCGAATATAAAGACTTTATGACTTTCTTCCCCACCAGCGACGACGCTGATGATGCTCAGATGCGTATTGCTATGACTCACTACAAACAAATGGAAAAGCCCGATCGAGATCGCACCCAAGCTAAGGCTGCAGAACGGGAGTTCAAGAGCTTCATTGAGCAGTTTCCAGATAGTCCTTTGAAGGACGAAGCGATGCAACGCTTGAGAGAGGTTCAAGAAGTTCTTGCAGAAGGTGACTTGCGAGTAGCTCGCCATTACATGATTCTGAAGCGTTACGATGCTTCTGTTAGTCGATCTCGTACGGTGCTGAAAGAGTATCCGGATTTCAGTCAACAGGATGTCGCGCTGTTCATCATGGGTCAAGCATTGGAAAAGAAAAAACAGATCGTTCCGGCAGGTTACTACTATGGAAAGATCGTCAGTGATCACCCTCTCAGCAATTTGGTTGATGAGGCGCGGAAGAAATTGGAAGACTTGAATCTCCCGATTCCCGAGGTAAATCCTGAGGCTCTGGCACGGGCGCAGGCCGAGAAGGAAAACCAGGAAAAGAACTCTTTTATGGGGCGCGTTGCCAATCTCTTTAGCAGGAAACCCAATGTCTCCAACGCCAGAAAATCGAGCCGACCGTCATTGGATCTCGGACCCGAGCGCGTTAATTTAGAGCCAGCCAATGCCACTGCTAAAGTTCCTCCAACTCCTCCTGCTAATGAACCGGCTGGCGACAGTAGCGGCGGCGTTGCGGTTGAAATAATAAATCGACCTCAGACCCGTTCAGGAACTAGCCAGCCACGTCCGCAAGCAGCCCAAGTGGTACCAACCGCCTCAGACAAGGAAAATCCCTCGACAAACATTGACTCCAGTTCGGAAAAAAGAGATGAGTCTGAAGTAACCTCCAAAGAGTCCCAGGCAGCTGACGCAGCAAATAGTGGACAAAAGACCGAAGAAAGAAGTGATAAAAAGAAAAGGAAAACAGGTTTACGAAAGCTTTTTAGGTTTTAAGGGTAATTTCTTCAGACCCTCAGGAATCAAAATAGCCAGCTCCCCCATAACTCCGTGGGGATAACTTTTTTCTAAAGTTTGTTTTGCTGCAAACGATTCGAGAATAGGAATCATAATGGTCAAGTCCAACCCGGTAGGAGACCCGAATGGGTAGAACGATTTTATTGGCAGACGATAGCATCACGATTCAGAAAATTGTGAATCTTACTTTTTCGGGGGAAGGTATTGATGTCGTCACCGTGGGCAACGGGGACGCAGCCTTGAAAAAGGTCTATGATGTTCGCCCTGACCTCGTGTTGGCCGACATTTTTATGCCAGGGAAAAATGGTTACGAGGTGTGCGAACACATCAAGAACGACCCGGAACTCGTGCGCATCCCCGTGATTTTGCTGGTCGGAGCCTTTGAGCCCTTTGACAACAACGAGGCAGCTCGGGTCAAAGCGGACGGCCACTTAACAAAGCCTTTCGAGATCAAAGTGCTGATCTCGGCAGTCAACTCGCTGATTAGCGCCGCTGAAGAAGAAAGAGTAGCTGAACGTCTCAAGGATCCAGCGGCTGTGGCCGAAATTCCATCCGTTAGCGAGGCTTCTTCCATTGATGAATTGGCTCAGCCAGTTGAACCAGAGGTAGACATGCCAGAATCAGTCCCTGCCCCACCAGTCGTTATGGAGTCTGCGGTCTACGTAACTGAAACGACGAACATGGCTGAGAGTTTGCATTCTGTGACGACCGGGATAATGCTGGAAGAAACCGCAGTCGAGTTAGGCCAGAGGCAAGGTCAGGTAATTGCGAAATCGCGTGCGGAGGTCCCTGCCCTGCGTATAGAGGATTCAGACCCCTTAGGACTATACACGACGGAAGCGGCCTTGGGGGAAGCAAGCGGCCAAGCTGACCTCGCTACGGACTCAAGGAGCTTGGTGGTGGATATTTGGGAGCATCGTACTACCTGTGTGGAAGAGATCGAGGTTTTGCCCACAACGACTGAAGAGAAGCCAAAAGGCCAAGATGCAGCTGTAACCGCCGAGCTAAAAGAAAGCTTGGATGAAGAAGAAACTACTGACGCTTTTGCTGCTGAATCTAGTCCCGAATTTGTTGAAGAAGACCTAAGTACCACCAGGAAGGCAGTTTTCGCCTCCGAGACATTCGGCAGTAAGCTGGGGGAACGGCCGCTGGTCAAGGAATCGGATCAATCTGAGTTGGTAGATCTCGTAGCGCATAAGGTGATTGAAAAGCTCAGCAGAGAAGTTATTGAGAAAATTGCCTGGGAAGTAATTCCGGATATGGCCGAGATCATCATAAAAGAATACACGGCATCTCATCTCAAAAGTCCAAGGAAAATCTAAGTTTCCGCGCCGACCCTGTTTACTTCTGTCTATCCATAATCTCACCAAAATCACCTTTATTCCAGCCTCGGGCTTGAACCACTCATGATCTTGCCTGACTGAATTCCCCTTCCCTTTTGAGCTTGGAAATGTACAATAGACCGAAGTCCAGTGAGAGACCACTGGTCGACGAAATCCATTACCTGACGGATGGCGATGACTACTATTTTTGACAAGATGGAAGAGATACCCAAGAGCTATGAGCCCGGGTTAGTTGAGGACAAATGGTGCCTATTCTGGGAAAAAGAGGGGTTCTTTGTAGCCGACGTTCATTCCCCCAATCCACCGTATGTGATTGTGATACCCCCACCCAACGTTACTGGCTCGCTTCATATGGGACACATGCTGGTTTATACGTTGCATGATATCGTTGTCCGCTGGAGAAGGATGCAGGGCTATAACACACTCTGGTTGCCTGGAACAGATCACGCAGGGATCGCAACTCAAAATGTTGTAGAACGCCAATTGGCAATGGAAGGCAAGACTCGTCACGACTTGGGCCGTCAGGCGTTTGAGAAGAGAGTGTGGG
>QHZP01000075.1:25160-25740 GCA_003224715.1 Acidobacteriota bacterium
AACTTCGTCGTCTGGGAGGTTCATGCGACTGGACGCGAGAACGCTTCACTTTGGACGAAGGGCTATCCCGAGCCGTGCGAGAAGTTTTTGTGAGGCTCTACGAAGAGAACCTGATTTATCGGGATAAGCGGCTCATCAATTGGTGTATCCGATGCCGGACCGCTCTGTCAGATTTGGAAGTCAAAGCTGAGCCCATCCAGGGCAAGCTTTACTACATCCACTATCCGGTCAAAGGATCCTCCGAATTTATTACTGTGGCTACCACTCGGCCGGAAACAATGCTAGGCGACACTGCCGTGGCTATGAATCCCAAGGATGAAAGGTACAGGCATCTAATTGGGAAAACGATAATGCTGCCGCTCTTGCAGCGCGAAATACCTCTCATAGTGGATGAATGGGTGGACCCGGAATTTGGCACCGGTCTGGTGAAAGTGACGCCCGCCCATGATCCTAACGATTTTGAGATGGGCTTGCGACACGGGCTCGAGATAATTTCAGTAATGGATGAAGATGGCTTGATGACCGAAGCTGCTGGGCCTTTCAAAGGAATGGAACGCTTTCAGTGCCGGCGTGAAGTCGT
>QHZP01000075.1:25825-47445 GCA_003224715.1 Acidobacteriota bacterium
GTCGTCGAACCGCTTTTGTCGACCCAATGGTTTGTGAGGACCAAACCCCTGGCAGAGCCTGCTATCAAGGCCGTCGAAGACGGACGTGTTCGATTCATACCGGAAAACTGGTCAAAGACGTACTTTGAATGGATGCGAAACATCAAGGACTGGTGTATCTCTCGCCAGTTGTGGTGGGGGCATCGAATCCCAGCCTGGTATTGCGATCGCTGCGGCGAGATCAATGTCGCACGGGAAACTCCCCAGTGCTGCCGCAAATGCAGCTATTCCCAGCTTACTCAGGAAACCGATGTACTGGATACCTGGTTCAGTTCTGGCCTGTGGCCGTTTTCCACTTTGGGCTGGCCCGAACAGACGGAAGACCTGAAGAAATTTTATCCGACGTCGGCTTTGATCACAGCATTTGACATTATTTTCTTCTGGGTGGCACGCATGATTATGTTGGGAATGAAATTCATGGGTGACGTGCCTTTCCGAGTTGTTTACATCAATAGTCTGGTACGCGATGCTGAAGGCCAAAAGATGAGTAAGTCCAAAGGGAACGTCATTGATCCGGTCGAAGTGATGGAGCGACACGGCACCGATGCAGTTCGATTTACTCTGGCAATCATGGCGGCGCCCGGGACCGACATCACCCTCTCACAGGAGAGGATGCTCAGCTATCGCGCTTTTGCCAATAAAATTTGGAACGCGACCCGATTTGTTTTATTGAATTTGGAGAATATCTGCAGCCAAGTCGAGCCTCAATTCAATGTTACAGCGGCTCAAGAGAAATTCGTTGCCAGGAAGAGTGAGCTTTCCGCAATAGATTGCTGGATCCTTTCCCGTTTAAACGGAGCTATTCAAGTAATTAACGACTCGCTCGAAGCCTTTCGTTTCCACGAAGCTTCGCATCG
Source organism: Acidobacteriota bacterium (assembly GCA_003224715.1). Taxonomy (GTDB): domain Bacteria; phylum Acidobacteriota; class Terriglobia; order Versatilivoradales; family Versatilivoraceae; genus QHZQ01. The sequence continues at coordinate 26,722 of QHZP01000075.1, forward strand.
CCTCTATCATTTTTTCTGGCATGAGCTTTGCGACTGGTACATAGAGTTCATCAAACCGATGATATCGGATGGCCAAGAAAAGGAAGAGAGCAACCTCTCCTTTGAAGTCTTGATCTTTGTTTTTGATCAAGCACTGAAACTTCTTCATCCTTTCATGCCATTCATCACCGAAGAACTCTGGCAGCGCTTACCCCATCAGGGCCGCTCCATTGCTATACAGAGTTTTCCCCGGTGTCGAGGCGAATTAATTGATGCTGCCGTCGACGCAATGTGCGAGCTGAAATGAACATTGATCCGGCAAAGCGAGTTCACGTGAATCTGGCCAGTTCTGACCCTGATCTGCGTTCCTGGCTGATACAATATGTCCCGTATGTCAGGAATCTAGCGCGCTGCGAGCAAGTAAAGATTCTTTCTGCCATTGGCCAAGACAATCATTCCGCCAGAACGGTGGCTTCGGGAGTCGAAATCGAAATCCCATTAGCTGGCTTAATCGATTTAAATGCAGAAAAGTCTCGCATTCAAAAGGAAATCTTCAAAATTGAAAAAGAGATGGCTCCAATTCAACAAAAGCTTCTCAACCAGGACTTTTTGAATCACGCCCCTGAGCAGGTTGTAAGACTGAACCAGAACCGGCTAATCGAGTTTCAAGAAAAATTGAACAAGCTCAACGAGAATCTGAAAAGGCTCACTTGAAAAGAGGGAGGGGCGTTCCAAGAAACTGCACCTTACACCCAAGAATTTTCATTTGCCCGGTGGTGCCTTCCTCTGGGTGTACTATTGTGAACCATGGTTGAAATCAGCCTGGAGATTGTAGATCGGATCATCTCCAATGCTCTCGACGAGGATTGTGGAATAGGCGACCTGACGACCGAATGCATCGTCCCCCTGGATCTTATAGCCCAGGGTGAATTTCTCGCCAAAGAAGACCTGGTGCTAGCCGGATGGCCGGTTGCTGTTCGCGTCTTCCAGAAAATTTGCCCTGCGATTTCGGCGGAAACAGCTTTTGTTGAGGGCGATTTGGTGCAAAGTGGCAGAGTTTTTGGCCGGGTACGTGGCCCTGTGGCCAAGCTCTTGACAGGTGAACGAGTGGCGCTCAATTTCTTGCAACGGTTGTCTGGAATTGCAACCCAAACTCGAAACTATGTCAACGCTGTTTCCGGAACCAAGGCTGTGATCTTGGACACTCGAAAAACCACACCGGGTCTACGAATTCTGGAGAAATATGCTGTTCGAATGGGCGGAGGCAAGAATCATCGCTTCGGCCTTTACGATGGAGTTTTGATTAAGGAAAACCATATCATCGCAGGTGGAGGCGTCAGAGAAGCGATTCGCCGTGCACGAGACCGAATGGATCATCTCAAGAGAATTGAGATAGAGGTCACCAATCTGGAGGAATTGAACCAGGCTCTGGGGGCGGAGGCCGATATCATCCTGCTCGATAATATGACGGTCCCGCAGGTCAAAGAGGCTATTGATCAGGTGTGCGGCCGGGCACTTCTAGAGGTTTCTGGAGGGATTCGCTTAGAGAACGTCAGACAGTATGCCTTGACTGGAATAGATTTCATCTCGGTAGGCGCACTCACGCACTCCTCGAAAGCTGTGGATATCAGTTTGGAGATCAGTCTCTAGATCGGATCACGATCGTGCTTTAAGATTGCGGTGCAAGAGCGGTGTCTGCGCAGCTTCATGCCTCAGGATAAAATCCACGCGACCCAGATTTGAAAAGCCTTTTAAGCTCGAATTCCAATGATGCCTCAAGAGGAAGCCCGCAAACTGGATCGTTTCATTCAACTGTTGCTGGCGAATGCCACGGTTTTTGTCTCAGGAGAAAAATTGGCCGAGGCCTTAAAGGTCTCTCGCATGACCATCTGCAATTGGGTTCATCACCTGCAAAAGCAGGAAATGGTTATAGAAATTAAACCGAAAATCGGCTACCGACTGACCCAGGTTCCCGATCTTTTGCTCCCGCAACTGATTAGGCGCGAACTCCGCACCAAGGTGTTGGGAAAAAGTCTCTATCATTATTTTCAGGTCGAATCCACTAACGATGTCGCTCATCAACTAGCCCAGCAAGGCGTTGCTGAAGGAGGGCTCATTGTGGCAGAAGAGCAGACGCAGGGACGCGGCCGCCTGGGCCGGGACTGGTATTCAGAAAGGAGGGTCGGAATTTATCTTTCCTTGATCCTGCGCCCAATTCTCAAGCCGCGCCATGCAACTATAATCAATCTTGCAGCCGCTGTGGCCGTCAGCCAAGCGATTGAGAGCACTTGCTCATTAAGTACTGATATTAAGTGGCCCAATGATGTCCTGGTTAACAACAAAAAGTGTTCTGGAATTCTTACAGAGATGAGCGCAGATTTAGATCAAATCAAGTATATGATTGTCGGTATCGGAATCAACGTAAACCATCAATCATTTCCCAAATCTCTCCAGGGCCGGGCATCCTCATTGTTTCTGGAGGGAGGCCGACGGTTTTCCAGAATTGAAATCATTCTGGCTTTGCTTAGGTGTTTTGAAGATTTGTACTTGGAGCTGCAAAAGCAGGGAAACGATGCAATCCTCGAGCGCTGGATTCGACGGTCCTCATTCGCCCGGGGAAAAGAAGTGTCGGTCGATCTGGGGGACAAAAAGATTCATGGCACAACCATAGGATTGGGAAAAGAAGGAACCCTCCGAGTGAAGCTCTCTGGTGGACAAATTGAAGATATTATGAGCGGGGACGTTGTCATCTGGGACAGTGTCAAATGATCCTAGGCCCGGGTTAAGCAGAGTCGCCATCGTCGGCGGGGTCCATAACAGCCAGGCAACCGCATGTTATTCGTCATTGACATCGGCAATACCAACACGGTTTTGGGAGTTTACGAAGGAAGTCGCTTGATCGCTCACTGGAGATTGGAGACCAAGCCGAGTCAAACTGCAGACGAATATGGAATCCTGGCCCGCAATCTATTTGCCCTGGCCGACCTAGAATTCACCAAGATCCATGCCATCGTCATAGCCTCGGTGGTTCCTCCCCTGAATTCCGTCCTGGAACAAATGGCTTTGAAATATTTTGAAGTCAAGCCCCTGTTCGTTGAACCCGGCATCAAAACCGGCATGCCGGTTTTGTATGACTCACCCGCCGACGTGGGCGCCGATAGAATTGTTAATGGAGTGGCGGCTTATGACAAGTACGGCGGTCCCTGTATTGTAGTAGACTTTGGAACTGCAACCACCTTTGACGCCATTTCTGCCAAGGGAGAATACCTGGGGGGCGTTATTACACCAGGTCCAGGAATTTCAGCGGAGGCCCTATTTGCCAGAACAGCACGTCTGCCCCGAGTTGAGATCAAAGCCCCTTCTAAGATTATCGGCACTTCTACGGTCGGAAGCATTCAATCCGGTCTTTATTATGGTTACATAGGTTTGATTGACGGAGTTTTGGAGCGCATGATTCATGAACTGGGTCCCAACACAACGGTCGTCGCTACCGGAGGGTATGCTTCACTGATCGGTGGGGGAACCCAACGTATTCAACACATTGACCCCAACTTGACTCTGGAGGGCTTGCGTCTCATCTACGAAAAGAACAAAGTCAAATAGTTCCATGGAAAACTATTTTAACTATTTCACTGAAATCGAAGAATATTTTCAAAAGCGCCGCGGCCAAGCGACCCTGCTTTCCCCCTTGGATTGGTCATTAATCGAATCTTTTCAGGAAGCCGGAATTCCTGTAGAAACGGTTTTGCGAGGTTTGGACCGAGTTTTTGAGAGATACGAAAGACGGAAGAATAGGGTCAGGAAAATAAATTCCTTGGCCTATTGTACGCAAGCCATTTTGGCTGAATATGAACATCAAAAAGAGAACGTGGTTGGGAGAGGCGGTCAACCGCCAGCCGGCAACGGAGTGACTGATCGGGAAAATCTTGTCCAGCTTATTGAAAGCGCCTGCGAAAAGTTGAACTTAGCCATCGGTCAATTGCGATGTCGAGCCACGCGTCCTCCCATCGAGATCATGGGAGACGTCATGAAATCTCTGCAGGATATCAAAACGGAAGTAGCTACTCAGGAACGTGTCGATTATGAGAATTTGGAGCTGCGGCTGAGTACACTAGAAGAGAGGATGCTGGCATCTCTGGTTTCTTCGCTGAGTGACGAAACGCTGATGTCTCTCCGCACTCAGACAAATCAGGAAATCGGTCGGCACAGGCGTGGATTGAAAGCGGAGCAGATTGCCATGCTGGAAAAGAAAATGGTTAACAAAAAGATCTTCGAGCAGTTTGGAGTGCCGCGTTTAAGCCTTTTTTACCTGCCCCTGAACTAAGACCTCAATTCCGTTTGCCACTGATTGCGCTGGCAAAAGGCTGGCAACGCACTTTTAGGTTCAAATTGAAAGCCCCATTCACGGTTAATATCGAGCGGATCATTCCAGGGGGTCGTGGCTTGGCCTTTTATGAGGGACGTGCCACCTTCGTCCCTTTCTCCGTACCGGGAGATAGGATTCTTATTCAACAATGTGAAGATCGGAGACATTATCTCAGCGCCCAATCCATAAGCGTAGTGGAAGCCTCCCCGCAGCGCGTAGCCGCGCCCTGTCCCTACTTTGGAAAATGCGGAGGGTGCAACTTCCAGCATATGAGCTATGAACGTCAACTGGCAAGCAAAAAGGAAATCTTGGTCGACGCGTTGAAGCATGTTGGCAAGATCGATTTTCCGACATCTGAGGTGTCCCTGATTCCCTCACCTCCTCTGGGCTATCGCAACCGCCTCCAACTCAAGATCTCTCACCACGGAGCTGACTTTTCCTGGGGTTTTTTCCAACATGCATCCCACCAAGTGATTGCGGTGGAGAATTGCCTAATTGCTTCCCAAGACCTATGGGGATTTCTGTCATCACTCCAACAAGTCTTCAAAGCTTCGCCTCTGCTGCGGAACAGGTTGACAGAAGTGGAAGTATTTCAGGGCAGACCGCATGAATATCTGGTGGAGTTGCGGATTGGAGCCGGAGCTTCGGATCTGGAACTCCTCGGGAAAGAATTACGATTGTCAGCAATGAACCTGGGAGGAGCAGAAGTCAGCTTTTTCTTGTCATTACCGTCGGGTAAAGCGCTAAAGATCTCCGGAAAGGGCTTCGTCTGGAAAAAGATCGGCGATTTAGAATATCGAGTGAGTCGAGGCTCTTTCTTCCAGGTCAACGATTACTTGCTGGAAAGGTTGAGAGACTGTGCGGTGTCAGGGTTCTCAGGAAAACGGGTTTTGGACTTCTATTGTGGCGTGGGATTTTTTTCTTTGGCTCTGGCGAAGAATTTCGAGGAAGTCTGGGCAGTGGAATTGAATGGATCGGCAGTCCAAGATTTCCAGGAAAATGTCAAGCACAATCAGGTTGCGAATTGCACACTATTCGCTCAGGACTTGAGAAGCTTCATCAGAGAACACGGTTCCCTACAGGCAGAGCTGATTCTAATCGATCCTCCTCGGATGGGTCTGGCTAAAGAATCTATCGAGCAGGTTTCCACCATTGGTGCCATCGACGTGGTATATGTCTCTTGTGACCCGTCGACTCTGGCGCGCGATCTAAGAATTTTTCTCAACCAGCAGTATCAAATTTGCTCTTTAAATGTCTTAGATTTGTTCCCACAAACTCATCATCTCGAAACCGTTGCAAGACTGAGAAAAGCGCGTCCATAGGATGTTCAGCATCTATTCAAAAATTGAGGCCGGCATGGCAGGCTCCGGAGGTGTTTCCCAGCGGGCCGGATCGTTAAGAAGAGTGCCAAAAATAGTTGACCGTTGCCAAACAAACTGGTACTATTTCCCTGCCTATCAAGAAGTTGGGGGTTCTTAAGGATTAACAGAAAAAGCTCAGTTCTCTCAGTAACCTCGTCTTCTCATCCTCTCAAAAGTTAGTTTCCTTTTGGAAATGACTAAACTTTTTTGTGAAGAATTGTCGAAAAGGTTTTGGACGGATGGTAAGTCGTTGTAAGTCGTTGGTTAATATTCCTAGTAGGAGAAACAAACAATGGAAAAGTTGAGGAACCCCCTCGGCAGACTGATTTTGCTGGGGCTGGGTATGGTCTTAGGAGCGTGCAAAACCACCCAGCCCAGATCGCCCAACATCAGGCCTCCAGTCGAGCAATCCCCCCAAATGGCGACGGCGATCGAACTGCCGGTTCTGCCCCAGCCCACGGCGTTGCAGGTCATAACCAGCATTCAACAAAAACCGACTTACGACCTGATTGAAGAGATCGTCCAAAAATCTCAAGCTCATTTCTTGCAAGGTGAACGAGAGCTCCAGGCCGGTTTCCTGGAACGAGCGCGAAAGAATTTTGATGAGTCTTTGGAAATCGTTCTGCGCTCCGGCATTGTCATTAGTCAGGAAGAACGTCTGGAGCGTCATTATGAAAGCCTGCTGAATCGTATCCATAGTTACGAACTGGCGACCTTAAAAGAGGGTGATGGGTTTAGCGAAGAGCGTTACGAGGCGGCACCCATTGACGACATTGCCAGCCGGGAGTTGCCCCTGACCTTTGACCCGAAGTCCAAGACCCTGGCAGAACAGACGCTACGAAAAGTGCCTCACGATATTCCGCTCATTCTCAATGACACCGTCTTGCGCTTTCTGGATTACTTTCAGAATGGCGGCCGGAGAGCCATGGAAGAGGGCCTGCAACGGGCCGGACGTTATCGGGCCATGATTTCTCAAATTCTGGCCGAAGAGGGAGTCCCGCAGGATCTGATTTATCTGTGCCAGGCCGAGAGCGGATTCAAGCCGCTGGCTTACTCCAAAGCCAGATGCAAAGGGCTCTGGCAATTTGGAACTCCGCGAGGGCGCGAATATGGTTTGAGACAGAACTGGTGGATTGATGAGCGGTCTGACCCTGAAAAATCCACCCGGGCGGCGGCCCGCCATCTCAGAGACCTTTATCAGCAATTTGGAGACTGGTTGCTAGCCATGGCAGCTTACAATACCGGCCCTGGCAACGTCGAGAGAGCCATTGAAAGAACCGGTTTTGCTGACTACTGGGAGCTAGCCAAACGGGGCACCTTACATCCGGAAACTCAAGATTACATCCCTATCATTTTGGCCATGGCCATCATTTCCAAGGATCCTGGCAAATACGGTTTTGAGGTGACACCTGACCCGACCGTCCAGGTGGATAAAGTGCATATTGAAAGCGCCATCGATTTACGCCTGGCTGCCCAATCTCTGGAGGTCGGGTTGTCAGAAATACAGGATCTCAATCCCCATGTGAGACGTCTAACGACTCCGCGGAAAGACCTGGAATTTACCTTTTATCTGCCGGAAGGCACTAAGGAGAGATTCCTGCAAGAATTGGCGGCTATTCCTGAAGAGATGCGAGTTAGCTGGCGCCTGCATCGAGTGGAGGAAGAAGAAACGCTCTCTGTGGTTGCCAGAAAGTATCGAACCACTCCTTCCGCCATCGCCCAGGTTAATAATCTTAAGGAAGGTCGGAATCTTCGGGTCGGTGAGAAACTGATCATTCCGGTGACTCCTGGCAGAGGCGGAGCAACTGCCACGGTGGTGGATGGCTCACGGGTTCGATACAAGGTCAAGCGGGGTGATACGATTGCGAGTGTGGCCCGAGATTTCGATGTGACCACGGCTCAAATTCGCAAATGGAACAAGTTAGGCAACAGTACGAGATTGAAACCTGGCAGAGTACTGGTGATTCACACCTCTGAGCCCATGGCTCAGTCGACTGCCTCGGCCAATACGCCTCGCCAAGGAGCAAGCCGGCATTTGAACGGCAGCGAGGTCAAGCGGCCTCGCCTTATTCATAGGGTGAAAAAGGGCGAAACCCTTTTTGCTATTGCGGCCAATTACAAAACCACAATCAATTCGATAAGAGATTGGAATAATCTTTCTCAGAACGAGAACCTGAAGGTAGGAGACAGGCTCACCATTTATCTCACTCGTTGAAGCGGACTTCAGGCCATTCCAAGTTCAGCCCAGAGACTAAAATCTTTGTTCCCTTGTATCCACCAAGGACCAGGTTTCTATTTCGCCTTGGCCACCAAGGCGCTTAACTGCTGGTAGATGACTCTAATCTTTTCCCGGTTTTCCTCTTTGCTCTTTACCAGGTTGACTTCAAATCGGAAGGTTTTGTTCTTAAACTGAACCTTGAGCTTGTCCCCAGGTTCAGCTACAGTCACTTCTGACAGATGTCCAGTGAATCCATCTGCGGAACTCCCCGAGGGCACAAAGCTAAACACATAAGCATTAAACCTCAGTCTGCCCGTGCAACTCCCAAACGAGTGGTCATGGACTACTGGATAGGCGTTGAATTCTAGTTTCTCCATCTCACCTTTCAGCTCCGAGACAGCCAAAGGGAATCGGCTCTCGTAGGCTGACAACTGTAATAAAGAGGAATAGATCTCACGCGCTTCATCAAACTTAGCCTTCTGAATGTATTCTTTGGCCTGAGCGCCTGCCCTGCTAAGACTCTCCTTCCTAAAAGACAGCGCCTTCTGGTTTTGGGGATCGACCGCCAGTATTCGATTGGAGTGCGAATAGGCATTGTCATTGGAGGGAGTAACGTAACGACCCGCTACCATGGCTGATTCCGCCTTTTGCATCCAAGACGACTGTACCTCCAATTGCTTCGATTCCTCGGCTTTTAGAGTGTCGCGTAGATTCCGCAGTTTTATGCTCTCGGAGAAGTGCACCTGAAGCTGCCGAACGAGGGCTTTGGCACCATCAAAATCTCTAGCCTGTAATTTGCGCTCAGCCTGAGTCACCAATTCCTGCTGAATCTGGTCAACTTTTTCTTTTCCAAAAGGATCGCCCGGGGCGAGACCGATGAGCTCATTGATCAGATCCACTGCATTCCCTGAATTCGGTGGAAAGTAGTTTGCAGCATTCATAGCCAAAGAAATCTGTCGGCGCATTCCCTGAATCTTATTTTTCAGTTCAGCTTCAGCCAAGTCGGTCGCGACCACTGGTTTCCTGAGTTTCGTTCTCAAGGCTTTCAATTGGCCGGAAGCTTCTGCATCCTGGGGGGAGACTTTAAGCGTATTTTCCAGTGCGACTCGGGCTTCTTCCCACTGCGCTTTGAGCATTGCGCTCCTACTCTGCTGCAGATAATATTTCCGAATCTTATCTTTGAGCTTAAGAGCAAAGCCATTTTCGGGGTCTCTTTCCAAAAGAAGATCGCAGTTTTGGCTGGCCTCCAGAAGATCTCCCTGGTCGAAGAGAGTCTTGGCCGCTTCTTGTAAGTCTCGCTTGCTGGGCTGAATAATTATTTTCTCCAATCGGACCGATAGCCAGTTGTGGCGCGCTTTTTCGATGTCAAACTTTTGAGTTAGCGGCATATAGCCTTCTTTCTCAATACGAAGGTCATAGTTTCCTTCGGCTAAAGCTTCGATATGCAGACGGGTTTCGCCTTTGAGTTCCCCATTGATAAAAACCTGGGCACCTTCAGGAACTGTTTGAATATCAAAACTGCCATTCAAATTCCTCCCAGATCTTAGAACCGACCATAGGCCAAGAATCAGGGACAACAGTAGCGTGGCCCCAATGAGCGAAGCAGCGACTAGCTTCTTGGCCTTGCGGCTGGCTATTGAGATCAAATCCTCTTCAACAACCTTGGCTTTAGCGGTCTGCCGGTGCGTCTCAAGTTGAGAGTCGTCGCCAGAGGGTTCTGGATGAGCTTCCGGGTCATTGGTTTCCTCCCATGATTCCTGGAGAATGTGGTCCTCACAACTTTCAGGGGCAAAGCCTGCCTGATTCTCTTGAACAGTAGGCCCACCGCTCGTCACTACCGCATTGGAGAGAGTCGCCTCACCAGCCGGTTTGGATCTCGCGCCGAGCTCCACCGGATCAGTTTCGCCATCAGGCGCCGAATCGACAGTTCCCTTCGATACTTGTTTGGCTTCCTCCAACTCTTGGACTTTTTGTCGGCTCAGTTCCAAATAGTCCTGCAGAGTGCGGTTTTGGGGCTCCAATTCGCATAAGAACTTGAATGTTCCTTCGCACTCCCCATACTGTTCCCGGTCAAACTGGTCCATCGCTTCTTTTTTCAGGTTTTCAATGGTAATCACCAACTCTTCCTCCAAACGCTGGTCCTCCAATTTTTTCTGGGCTTCTACCGCAAGATTGGCTGCTTCACTATTGCTAGGATCCACCTCTAGAGCCTGTTTAATAAGCTTTAGACAGGCATCGTAATTCTTATTCTCAAAATAGATCCTGCCATTGCTAAGGAGTTCATTGAGATTCGGTATCTTCGATGAAAGCTGACTCTCCGCGATATTGGTGCATCGCCAACGGTCGAGGTTCTCAATGAACTCAGATAAATTCTGCAGGTTCTTTTCGTAGACATTTTCAACTTGCCCAAGATATTCTTCGAGCCGGTTGCGGACGTCTTCCATTTGTAGATGTAAGCTTTTGATTTCTCCTCTTTGCTGGACGCTTTCCTCCAGCCTTAGATTTTCTGGCAGCCTCTCGAGCATCTTGGGAATTTCGTCAAAATACTTTTGCAATTCTTCACGAGTCAGAACGGAGTGATCGTTTTGGGCTTGATCTATGGACTTAGCTTTTTGCAGGAGATTTTCCAAATCCTGCAAACTGGTTTTGACGTCTTGAAGCAGATTCTTTAACTCTGACATAGGGGTTGCACCTTTGTGGCTAAGGAGCCTGATTTTGTCCCCTCGGGGTGCTGCCCTCCACCTGGCGGAACAAAGGCTACATGAATGAAATTTGTTTGAGCAAAATCAGATTTTATTCCCGCATAAAAACCTGCTATGCTTGGCTCCTCCTAAGTAATCGTCAAAAGAGGGCTACCCCATAAACGATTCTTTTAGGCACAGATGCCTGCATTCAGGCTATTTACCAGGGCTTTAGAGACTCACTGCAAATGACTCCAGAAGGAGTTTTCAAAAAATATGTTATTTAAGGCACTGAGCGCCGCCGTTTACGGAATCGACGCCTACGTCGTTGAAGTCGAGGTGGACATTTCGGCGGGGAATGGAATCTTTCTGACGGTTGGCCTGCCGGACGCAGCCGTTAAGGAGAGCAAAGAACGTATTCGCTCGGCAATCAAGAACTGCGGTCTCGATTTTCCCTTTCAAAACATCACAGTCAATCTGGCACCGGCTGATATCAAGAAGGAGGGATCGGCTTTTGATCTGCCCATGGCCATTGGCATCCTGGGAACGAATGGGACTCTTCTCAAGCAGGATCTAGCAGACTATCTCTTTCTAGGGGAACTGTCATTAGATGGCGGCTTGCGGCCTATCAAGGGAGCGCTTTCGATCGCCGTGGCGGCTCAGCAGAAAGGTATCCATCACCTGGTNNNNCAGCAGTGGTGAAAGGGATTTCGGTATATGGGATGAAGAGCTTGCCCCAGGTCATCGACCTGGTCAATGGAACCGATCATTTTGGTCCGCTCGAGGTCAACCCAGATGTGTTGTTAAATGAAGCGGCCAGTTACTCCGTGGATTTCAGAGACGTGAAAGGTCAACTCCATGCCAAGCGCGCCTTGGAAGTAGCCACTGCCGGCGGCCACAACATCCTCATGATTGGACCGCCGGGTTCGGGCAAGACGATGCTGGCCAAACGCATTCCCACCGTTCTGCCGCCCCTGAGTTTTGCCGAGGCCATTGAGACCACCAAGATTCACTCCGTGAGCGGGATCTTGAACGAAGGGGCCGGGCTGGTGGGCGGCCGGCCCTTCCGCTCCCCTCATCATACCATTTCGGATGCCGGCTTAATTGGCGGGGGCGCCATCCCCAAACCGGGAGAGGTCAGCCTGGCTCACAATGGCGTGCTGTTTCTGGATGAGCTTCCCGAGTTTGCTCGCAATGTTTTGGAAGTGATGCGGCAGCCTTTAGAGGACGGCCAGGTGACCATTGCCCGGGCCGCCACGTCGTTGACCTTCCCCTCACGCTTTANNNCTGCGGGTTTTTCAATGATCCGACCCGCGAATGCTCGTGCACCCCCACTCTCATCCAGCGCTATATTTCCCGCATCTCCGGCCCCCTGCTGGACCGTATCGACATTCACATCGATGTCCCCGCGGTTAAGTATGGAGACCTCTCCAGCAAGGCTCCCGGCGAAGCCTCGTCGGAAATCCGCCGCCGCGTGACTCAGGCCCGGAAAATCCAGCAAGATCGCTTTCAGCAGGAAAAGATTTACTCCAATGCCCAGATGCCCCCGCGTCTCATTCGGCTGCATTGCGAGATTGGTGAGGATTCGCGCAAACATCTCGAATACGCTATGACCAAGATGGGTCTCAGTGCTCGCGCCTACGACCGCATCTTGAAAGTCTCCCGCACCATCGCGGACCTGGATAATAGCCCACCGATTCAGGCCCGCCACATCTCCGAAGCCATCCAATACCGCAGTCTGGATAGGAATTATTGGGTGTGAAAGGTGGCGGGGGTTCTGTCACCCAGGTCGATGACCTGTTCAGATTATGCCGAATTCCGAAGTCGGGAGGATTGGGAAGACTATAGACGAGTCCACAACTTGCCACTAACAATTGGTGTCAAGACTCGCATTACAAATAGCGCTGGAACATTTTTTGATTTCGACGGCTGCATTTCTTCAAGTGGTTGGCAGCACGCCCGACTTCGCCTCCTATGAACATAACGGAAATCTGAGCCCCGATCCGGGTAAGCCCAATTGCAATTTTAAATAATCCGAATTCTGCCGATCCAAAATTTGTAAGTTCTCCTTTCTTACGTGGGATGGCGGCTTCTGGTATCAGCTTGCCATCCCGTTTTTCCACCGAATTAAGGTTCCCTTCGAAAAGACTCAAGTGGCGACGCCGGTAAAGAATGTGGTTGATTGGTTTTGTAGCTCCTACCCGGCGAAAGCCCAGCGCCACTAAATTTCTCAGTATTTCTGGAGCCAGCTTGCCTCGCTTCCGTCGTGTCTTCATGCTGCCTTGCCATTGCCCTAAAGGGTAGCCACCGGCGGTGATATATTGAGACGGGCAATTGGCCGTCTCGTGTTCCCCCCTTGTATTGCCTGGTCTCCTCAATCACGCGCCTGTAAGTTTCTTTGATCAGATCCCAGACGAAGCCAATTGGGGAGAGTTGCTTGATATACTCCTTCGGCAAGCGGCCTGCCGGGTATGCATACCGCAGTTGGCTTTGCCAGGGTCCCAGCTTGAACCCATCAGGTGTCTGGCATTCGCGCAGAACGTTGGGATTGCCGGTCCCTGCCTTGTAGCGACCGGATTCTGCTTTGTACGCTCGGGTTGCTTCGACGCGTTTTAAGAACTCTTTCCGGTGAGTTGAGTCTTCTGTGTTGTCGGGGACTTTCCCACACGAACCGCTGTCTGTTTAGTTCTCTAATCATAATCACTCTATGTCCAAGCCTCCCACAAACGGGTTCCCAGGGACGGAACTGTCACCAGGGAGAGCATTGGCATATCCATAAAAAATATCAAAAAAGGGTCGATAAGGAAGAAGGTTACCGAGCAGGGGCACTCGATAGTCTTAATTGGGAGAGTCTTGATGAGTGAAAAGACGCCGGAGGCAGTCGGGCTGGAGGAAGCAATCAAAACAACGGCGGAGGGACGACGCAAGAGGCGGGTCCAGGTCAGCGTTCCCATAATCGTCAAAGGGCGGGATCTGAAGGGGAATCCTTTTGAGGAATCAACGGAGTCGATTAATTTCTCGGCTGGCGGCACATGCTTTTTACTGGAGCGGCGGGTCAGGGTAGGCTCGACAGTGGTACTCTTGATATCACTTCCGCCAGATTGGAAAACCTACAAAACCATAGGTCGTGTCAGCAGGGTCGAAAAGGGTCGGCGGCCGCAAGTATACAGGTTCGCTGTTAAATTCAGCCACCTCAGATGAAGACTTTGAACCCACCAAGGCGGCACCGTTTTTCAGCCCAGGGTCAAGAGGGGTTGCCGTTTCTTTCACGGTAAGAACGTTTTATTAGCACGGCAGACTCAGGCAGGCGTTCCTTGAGCACTACGTTTCGCAGTTGTTCAAGCATCGGCTCTTGCTCTTTGCTTTCGAGACCGCGGAGAGCGAGGCTGACTATATCTTTGTGGTGCAGATTTTCCCAGCCGGGCTTACTCGTCATCTTAAGCCACAGTTCATGAATGAGATTAATTTCCTCTTCGGATAGATGCGGTGCATGAGCGCCGAGGTAGAAATCGTGTGCCTTTCCGTTTGGATCAACGATCCGGAAGCAGACTGGATGCCTTGGCTTCGACGCCAGCCCTTCCCAGGCTTGCCCCAAGCGTCGTGCCTGTTCTTCCGGGGTCATGACGGAGGAGCGCCCAGCCATGATCAGGGAAGAATGAAGCTGAACCGCCGTCTGGGCAATGGCTCCATAAATGTCGGATGAAGGAACAACCAGCAAATCCACGTGTTTGCCCGCCTTTTCTGCCAGCGCGACCACACGGCTGAAGAGCGTTTGCTCGTACTCAGTAAAGAGGCGTTGTCCGCTCATCCCTTTAACGCCTGCATTGGGGCCTTTCATGACCTTCACAGTCATCACGACCAGATCGTTCTTGCCGGTGTGCGTCAATTCCAGCGCCTTTTGCAAATGGCCGAGCCTGTTGTAGTCGCGGACCAGGCAAAGCGTGTTGCCGGGCCGGATTCCTACTGTTTCGTTCAGAATCTCTTCTTGTGGTTGAATCCTGAACTGGTCCAGTTGAGTTTTAGTTGAGGTGAGCTTGCGCTCATTGATGCGTTCCGAGACGGAAAAAATAGTGGTAAAGACGACCGTCATTAAGAGTCCGCTGATGGTTGCAACCTGCTTGGTGATCAGGTTTATCCCGGCCACGGAGAACAAAATCAGGGCAATAAACCCTAAACCCAGCGGAATTTCGATGCTGCCGAGCCGAAGGTTAAGAGGCACCTTCCACTCCCTTGGACTCTTGTCCTCAAATCTCAGCGCCAAGATCGCGAGGGAGTTGAAAGCGAATGACCAAACCACTCCGAAGGCGTACGCTTCACCTAACAAGTACACGTTTCCGCGCGAGCCAATGACGGTGAGAACTTGCAGCAGGACAATCAAATCAATCATGCGATAGGTCGTCCCGTACTTTTTATGAGGGGCCCGAAACCAACTGGTTAAGACCCCGTCTTCGCTGACTCGATTGAGAACCCCGTTTGAACCAATAATCGCCGTATTGGCCGCTCCCGCCAGCATCAGGAAGCCCACAATGACAATGAAAGCTTGAAATAAGAGTTTTAGCGGTACAGGGCCAGTCAGATTCATAGCAATGCCACTGATCAAGTTATCGAAATAGTTGGGCCTGACCTCATCCGGGATAATTGCGTAGGCAAAAAACGAGACGAGCGAGGTAAACAACAGGGAGTAAATAAAAATGACGATTCCGGCCCGCATTAAGTTCTTATGTTTAGGGTATTCCAGTTCGCGGTAGACCTGGGCCAGCGATTCCTCCCCAGACATAGCCAGAAAAGAATGACCGAAAGCGATCAATATTCCTATCAGTCCAAGCCACGTGCCACCATTAAGCGGAATACCATAGTGAAGTCTGGAGCCAGTGGGGCCTGGGGCGGCGGACCGGCTCGGAGGAGTCTCGACCTTCAATTGACGCAGGCCGTTGGGAGCCAGATTGGGCAGCCAGCCGACGGCATCGTCATTAAAGGATAAATTCGCGGGCACGGGTGCCGGAGGGAGCCTGCGTTTATCAGGGTGCAAGAGAACAGTCAGCCCGGACCACAGGATCAAGGCAACAACCATGACGGTTGTCACATACATGATCTTCAAAGCATCGTGTGAGGATTCACGGATCCCCTGAATGTTTCGACGCCAGAAATAAAGAATGATCAAAATGGCAATCCCGGCAGCCAGCAGGTTGATCGTTTCCTTGGGCGGATGCCATGGATAACCAAAATAAGTCAAAGTTTGTGCGACCAGACCAACAATATATTGTCCAGCCGAAACGCCGGAAATCGGTCCGGTCAAAATGTAATCAAACATCAATGCCGAGACTGAAATTTTGGCGAACCTGCCGCCCAACGCCTCTTTGACGTTCCGATAGACGCCCCCTCGCGTAAACAGGGTGCAAGACTCGATATAGACGGCCCGCACGGCATAGGAGAAAAACATCACGCCCAGGATGAACCAGGGTGCTGCGGGTCCGATGGCTTTTTCGGCAATGCCTCCGACATAGTAGGCAGAAGATCCCAAGTCGTTTAAAACAATAGCGGCCGCCCGCCAAAACGAAATGAACGTGAGCATTACCGATGTCGCCACGATCACTCGAGGGACTGATCTGCCTTGCGGTGCCTCAACTTCCACGGACATCTTCCTCGTTCCTTAGGCAATGAATCAAAAAGGTGGATGCGGTTTTGCCTCAAAATACAAAAAGGCTGCCATGCATCGTGTCGGGGCGCCAGAGCGCCTGTTGCTTACTCATTCACGTTAAATCGGTAGCCGACCCACGGCTCGGTCAGGATGTATCGAGGTTGACTGGAGTCTGGCTCAATCTTGCGACGGAGTTGGTTGATGAACACCCGCAGATATTCAGTCTGATCGGTGGCTTGCCAACCCCATACACTTTGCAGGAGGGCCCGGTGAGTGACGACCTTGCCGGCATTGCTCACTAGATATTTGAGGACGTCAAATTCCTTTGGGGTTAGACGGATCTCTTTGCCAGCCACTAGCACGCGGCGCTCGTCGGTGTCAATGGATACGTCACCGACCGTCAGGGCTCGATCATTCGATTCCGAGGTAGACAGTCGTCGCAGCACCGCTCGCACACGAGCCAGCAACTCATCCATGCCAAAGGGCTTGGTCACATAGTCGTCGGCGCCCAAATCCAGTGCGGTAACCTTGTCACTTTCAGAGCCCTTGGCTGAGAGGACAATGATGGGTACGGAAGAAAACTCACGAACCCGCCGGCATACCTCCAGGCCCGACATCTCAGGCATCGCCAGATCCAGAATGACCAGGTCAGTGGCCTGTTTACTGAGCTGATCCAGCGCCTCCTCGCCGCTGGAAGCCGTGACGACTTCGTAACCACGGATTGGCAAACTCGCGCGCATCACTCGCAGAATCTGAAGCTCGTCATCTACCACAAGTACGACTGGCTTACTCATCCTTCATCTCCGACGGCTGTCAAGGGCTTAGAGACCGCCCGGGTTTCAACCGGCAATGTGAAGCCAAAAGTCGCCCCCTTCCCCGGCGTGCTTTCCGCCCAGATTTTACCGCCGTGGGCCTCAATGATACCCCGAGCAATGGCAAGTCCCATTCCTGTGCCGTCCCTTCGCTTCATCAACCGGATGGCTCCCCGATAGAACTTGTCGAAGACGCGAGGAAGTTCATGGGCGGGAATCCCGGATCCCTGGTCTTGCACACTGATTCTCAGCGTGTTGTTGTCAACGGCTGCACGAAGAATGATTTCACTCTCCGGCGGAGAATATTTGGCGGCATTCTCCAGCAGGTTGGCAATGACACTGGCCAATAATCGGGAATCGACTTTTACCATGGGAGGGTTCTCCTCACACCCAACCCCGACTCGGTGGTTGGAGAGATTGGCCGCACAGCGATCGAGGACATTGTCAAAGATTTCTGATATCGACCCCCATTCTCTGACGGGGTGTAATTCGCCCGCCTCTATTCGGGCCATCTCGAGCAGGTTTTGAACAAGACGCGTCAGCCGGTTGACCTCCTCACTGATGATCAAGTGGAACTCGTGCAGGGCTTCTCTATCCCAATTGAGGTCCTTTTCCAGCAGGTTATCCACCGCAGCGCGGATGGAAGTCAGTGGGGTGCGCAGATCATGAGAGACAGAAGCCAGGAGTGCCGACTTCAACTGGTCACTTTGTCGGAGGGCCTCGGTTCGGCTCAGTTCTTTGAGAAAACGCGCCCGCTCCAAAGCGAGGGCGACTAATCCGCTGATGGCTTCGATTGTTCCCGCCTCCATTAGATTGGAAGTCAGAAAGAGGACTCCGGTGACCCGAACACCTACTTTCAGCGGTGCATAGGTGCTGTTATGGGTCGCGTCGATGCGCAGCTCTCCTCTTTCAAAAACCTCTCGCAGAAGCTCTTCAGAACCTGGATCTAGAGATGTGGAGGTGACTGCCAGCTTTTCCAATCTTCCAGATTCGCCAGGTGTAAAGACCTGACAATCAGCCACGTCAAAGACCTCTCTGACCTGTCTGGAAATGGTCGACACGGCCGTTTCGGGATCGGGCGTGACAATGATGGCCCGGCTCAACTGATAGAGCTTCCATACCTCCTCACGACTCCTTTCCGCCTCTCGGGCTCTGTTCCGGGCGGCCGCAGAAAGTTGGCTCGCAATGATCGCCGTAACTAAGAAAGCAAATAGTGCCACCCAATTCTGGAGATCGTAGATGGTGAGTGTCCCAACCGGAGGAAGAAAGAAAAAATTGAAGCACAGCATTCCCGCGATGGAGGCCAGGATGGCCGGGCCAATTCCCCGGGAAGCGGCGGTCAGAAGAACGACCAAAAGAAAACTGAGCGCAACGGTTGTCGCATTCACTCCAGTGATCAGAAGTTTGTAGCAAGCGCTGACCAAACCCACCCCTATCAGGGAGCCCAGATAAGCAAACCATCTTGGGTGAACAAGGAGCCTCATAACTTTTCATTATATCGCTTGGACCTGCTGTAGTCATGGGAGAAGCTCCGCGGTACAACATGTTCTCAACTCTAACACCCATGAGAAGGAGCTGTTCAGTGCGGAAGGGAAGGGGTAAACTGCTGCAGACTCTGGGCCAGGTCAAGATCTTTCACCACGTCTTTCAGGATGCTTCACTTGCACGGCTGATTCGGAGGTCTGTTGCTGGAGCAGGTCCCTTCGTATCCGCTCTAGCAGCGCCTCTTGCTCTCCGCTTTTGCGATCCTGTTTCAGAAGAGCCAGGGCAATGCTCACGATATCTTTATGGTGGAGATGTTCCCAACCTGGTTCACCCGTCATCTTAAGCCAGAGTTCATGAATCAGATTGACATCCTCTTCAGACATTTGCGGAGCATGAGCGCCAAGACAAAAGTCTCGCATTCGGCCGTTCAGCTTAATGACGCGGAAACCTACCTGATGCTTCGGCTTTTGAGTCAACCTCACGACCGAGGAGGCACCCGCCATGATCATGGAGGAATGGAGCTGAGCCGCCGTCTGGGCAACGGCTTGGAAAATATCTGAAGAAGGTACCACCAGCAGCTCCACATGCTTGCCGGCTTTCTCCGCCAACGCTACCACCCGGCTAAAAAGGAGCTGTTCGTACTCGGTAAAGACTCGGTCTTCTGCCAAGTCTTTGTACCCGGTATCGGGGCCGCGAAGTGGATGCACGGTCATCACTACGAGATCTGTTTTCCCCGTATGGGTCAACTCCAAAGCCTTGCTGACATGATGCAGGGTGTGGTAGTCCCGCACCAGGCAGAGCGTATTCCCAGGGCGGACTGCGACCGATTGGTGCGAGACCACTTGCTGGAGCTGGACCCGAAACTGGTCGACCTCGACATGGGCCTTGGCCCCCCGTCGCCTCTCATTGACGCGTTCGGAAACCGTGAAGATCAGGAAGAATACCAGGGTGAAGGCGATACCGCTAATGGTGGCAACTTGTTTGGTGATCAAGTTGATCGCCGCAACGGAAAAAAGAAGGGTCGCTACGACACCCAGTCCAAGAGGGATTTCAGTGTGCTTCAGAGGAAGGTTGAGCGGTACTTTCCATTCGCGAGGCGACTTGTCTTTGAAGCGCAAGACCAGTACAGCCAGCCCCTTGAATGCGAACGACCAGATGACTCCGAAAGCGTAGGCTTCCCCTAAAACATAAACATTTCCCCGAGAACCGATGATCGTCAGTAACTGCAGCAGCACGATCAGATTGATCATACGGTAAGTGGTCCCATACCTCTTGTGGGGCTCACGGAGCCAGTCGGGCAGAACACCATCCTCGCTGACACGATTGAGAACGCCATTGGATCCGATGATGGCCGTATTGAGAGCTCCGGCAAGCATCAAGAAGCCGACCACCACAATAAAGACTTGGAAAAGAAGTTTCAGCGGCAGAGGCCCGACCAGGTTCATGGCAATGCCACTGATCAGATTGTCGAAGTATTGTGGCCTCAGGCTGTCGGGAATGAGGGCATAGGCAAAGAACGAAACCAGCGAGGTAAACAAAAGCGAATAAATGAAAATCACCAACCCCGCTCGCATCAGATTCCGATGCTTGGGGTATTCCAGTTCACGATTCACCTGGGCCAGAGACTCTTCCCCCGACATGGCCAGGAAGGAGTGGCCAAATGCGATCAGGATGCCAACGAGCCCGAGCAGTGCTCCTGCATTCAGAGGCAAACCAAAATGCGTCTCAGAGACTGTCTCCGTGTTGGCGGAAGATTCCGACGCCGCTGTGTGCACTGGCAGCGGATGCAAGGCTTGGGGCGCTATATCCGGCAACCAGCCTACCGCGTCGTGGTTGAAGGAAAGATTTTGTGGCAGCGGACTGGGCGGAAGCCGCTTGCTCTCGGGCTTGAGAAGAATCGATGTCCCGCTCCAAACGATCAAAAGGACCACCATCGCTGTGGTCACGTACATGATTTTCAGGGCATCGTCGGAGGATTCATGGATTCCCTGAGTGTTCCGCCACCAGAAATAAAGCGTGATGAGAACGGCGATGACTGCCGCCAAATGGTTAATGGTGTCTTTCGATGGCTGCCAGGGATTGCCGAAGTAAGTGACTGTTTGAGCCACCAGGCCCACGATGTATTGACCTGCCGAGACGCCTGAGATCGGGCCGGTCAAGACGTAATCGAACATTAGAGCAGAA
>QHZP01000590.1 GCA_003224715.1 Acidobacteriota bacterium
TATGAAGCCTCTCCCCGTGGCCGTCGATTCAAGAGCCGTGTCCAAGTGCCCTGCCGCGGGATGAGATCTTGATTGAACTCGACGGTAAGGGACATTCCACTTTGAGCCCTAGTTTGCGAGTCCCGCCAAGAGAGTACTCGGTTCCCGTCCTGCCGCGGAGAAGTCCGTAGCGTTCGCTGCTATGTCGGACGGAATTCCGTCAATCACTTCTGCTCCGCCGTCTTATCATTTGGGATTGAAGTACCGTCACACCCCGGGGCGAGGTGCCGTAGCTCGATGAAAAATCCGACGAGATCCTGGGTATCAAGAAGCGCCCATCGGGTACCGGGTCGAATCCCAGTTCCCGACTGCAGAACACTGATTCCGTCTCTGGACAGTGCCTTGATCACTGCGTCTATATCATCGACCTCGAAGAGGATGTGATGAATTCCCCCACCCTTCTGGTTCAGAAAGTCCAAGAAGCCATTGCGATCCCCCTCGAGCAGCTGGATTAACTCCAATTCAAGCGGCCCGACTTGCAAGAAGGCTAGACGGTTCTTAATGCGCTGCTCTGTCCCGTGATAGTAGTACTTTGAGTCGGGGCTGTCTGGCCACTCAATAAACTGGAACGGTCCGAGTCCGAACAGCGAACCCAATAGCCGCGTTGTTTGCTCAAGATCTTTAACTACGACTCCAACTTGAACTGCTCTCTTCAGTTGGACTTTGTCCAAAAGCTTAGGACTCGGATTCTCAATCATTCACCTTGACCTCCTCGCCTGGGAATTCAGATTTAAAGCCTGATTGAGTATTACAATGCCGGCCCAAGAAAAAGCATACGAGCGACGGCTGGTCCCAGTCCAGTCGCCAGTTACAGCTCCCTACACATTCCGAGCAACAATCAGGACTCAGGAAATATCGAAGCCTTGCACGTGGTTTTTGCTGGCGGAATCTCACTCCCCAGGAGCAAGATCTGAATCCCGGCTGCCCTTCAAGGCATTGCCTCCAGGGGGAGTCAAGGGTAGTGTGACCTCGTGTTGATGTTACCACCAAACGAATCCCTAATGGCTCGCCATTCTTTGAACCCTGCGCCGCCGGGGGTATCACTTTCCTGGGTCTCGTTAGAATTTCAGATCCAACGCGAACTGGATGCGCCTTGGAACGTTGCACTGGCCAGACACGTGTCCAAAGCTTCCAGCACTCCAGTTCGTATCGGCGGGGCAGTAGAAATGCCGATTAAAAGCATTCCCAAATAGCGTCATAAAACGGAGATTGACGTTCTCAATGATTTTGGTGTCCTTATAGAGGTTGAAGTCCTCACTGTATTCGGGGAACCACCTGACAGAAGGATCTGTCCGTGAGGCATTTCCAAAATTGAGCAGACCTGGGTCAGCCCAGCCATTTTTGAGCAGGTAGCCGTCCTTATTGGGATCGAAACCACTCCTGTCCGCAATCACTCCTGGCCCCGCCTTGTTTGGCCGCTTTTGATTGTTGAACAAGAACCCGTTAAGATTGTTATCCATGAAGATGTTCATGGGCCGCCCGGACTGGTAGCGTTGAATGGCCGACACACCCCAGCCCCCGATGACCTTACTCCACGGCCCGGAGACATTGGCGAACTTCTTCCCGGGTCCGAAAGGCAACTCATAGGTGTATGCCAGAACGAAGGTGTGGGGGACATCATCGCTACTTAGCCCACGCTCGCCCTTCTGATAATCGACGGGGTTCTGATCAATTTCGCCACTTTCGGTCAGGCCGCTTTCAGCCCCGTCGTTAATGAGTTTAGACCACGTGTAGGCCACGCGTACTTGAAGGCCATTCGAGAATCGCTTATCCAGCTTCGCCTGCAAGGCGTGGTAGATACTGTATCCGATGGGCACAGTGCGGTATTCAATGCGCTGATATTGCGGGAATGGTCGCAACGCCTGGGCCACGTTGCCGGTGAAACCAGGATAAGGCGACACGATCCCCGCAGCCTGAGCTAGAGGAGAGTTGATGTCAGCCTGGAGCACGTTGGCGCCCAGAGCCAGGATCTTAGGATCGCCCAGGTTAGCGAGAGGTCCCAGCCCCCTCCGCGCGTCGGCGGGCAGACGGGTTCCGCGATTGCCAACGTAAGAAATGTCCAAAGCGGTGTTTGCTGTGAGTTGGCGCTGGTAGGTCAAAGACCAGTTCTGGTATCTTGGTAGGGTGAGGCCGTCTTTCGCTATGGCAACCGGCTGGGTGCCGTTAGCAACCGTGGGATCGATAAAGGGCGGATGCTGGATGGCGCTCTGGGGGAAGGTGGTATCCCAGAGGTATGCCGGGGACAGGCCGTTAGTCAGATTGGGCACGGCCGGGTTGGTCGCAAACCCAATGGTTGGAAGTGACGCGAATTGATCGAACGCCACCCCGGAGTAGTAGATTCCATACCCTCCCCGAACAACGTCCTTGTCGCTTAGCCGGTACGCGAAACCAAAACGCGGACCCCAAGCGTCCTTCTTCGGATCCTCAAAAGTCCTCGTCCCCGTGCGTCCCGCTCCTGTTCCGGCAAAGACCATTGCGCCGGGGATACCACCAGCCCCGGGATTAGGCGCAGTCGGGTCAAAGCTGGAATAGCGGTCGTGGCCTTCCGTCCTCGGCGTCTGGTAGTCGAACCGTAGGCCCAAGGTAAGTGTAAGCTTGGGGGTGACCTTGATCTCGTCGCCGACCCAAGGCGAAATGTAGTTCTCGTAGAAGGTCACGTTCGTGGGGATCGCGAAGTTAGCGTCATGGACCTGGCCCAAGATCATCGAGGCGAAAGGATCACCTGTCCCCGAGAGGATATCCCCTTGAGCAGTGATGCCCCCCGTCTCCAAGCTGTTGAAATCGTAACTACCCATCGTCCCGGCACCGTAGCCGGCATAGTTTAGTTGGTGGTGGCGATATTCAATACCGGCTTTGATCGAATGCCTGCCTGCGATCCACGTTACGTCATCCAAGAACTGCCAGCGGTTAGCCGTCTGCATGCCCCTTTGCCATGCGATGCCTAAGTGGCTATAGGGAGAGACGCCGGCAAAATTCACCGCTGGGGGGCCCCCGGTGTCGTCGGGTATTCCCTTGATCCCCAGCAACGAATTCCAACCCACGCCGTCGGAAAGGCGATCGTCGTGTGGTTGAAGATGTTAGGCCGAATGACCCAGTCGACTTGTTGATGATAAAACTGGTTCGAAATCTTTTGGATGAAACCGTCCCCGATGTAATCGTTGTTTGCTTGCGGAGAGCTTATTGGATCGGATTTCGTTTCGCAGCCCTGCACATCTCCGCAGTTGCGTATTCCGGGCCGTTTGTCCATGAAGAATGTGAAGCTCATTTTCAATGAGGGTTTGAACTCATGGTCCATCCTCAAGAGCCAGGTGGTAGGATTTAGTGACTTGTTCGGGTCGCCTGCGTTGACGCCAACGCTGTTAAATGGAAAAGTTGATCGGTCCGGGGCAGGAATCAAGTTGATGAATTTGGCCGCCACCTGACTGCGGAGAGGATCATTCGCAGGAATGATGTTGGCCGACCCCGGGATGGGTGACCCGGTCACGGGATCGAAGCCATA
>QHZP01000570.1 GCA_003224715.1 Acidobacteriota bacterium
CTGTCCCACTCGCTTCGTCGCGCAGGACGACGGTGGCGCCTGGAACGACCGCTCCTGTTTGGTCGTGAACCAGGCCACTCACGCGCGCCGTACTTTGAGCTAAGGCCAGCGGAGCCATGCCAGCCAGTATTAGCCCGCGGAGAAGACAACCAGCCAGTACCAGGTTGCCAGACTTCCTGTCTCTTTCCCGGACAGCCTGGTGCTTGTGGGCAGCACACCCGGAAATACTCCCTCCCATCGCGCTAAACATACCTCCTCCCTTCCTCTTTGCCCTGTAGTTTCCCTATGCCAGCTCATTCCGGTAGGCAGGGACACAGCGTTTCAAAAATACAGTGACGTATTTTAGTCGCTGCATTGTCAGATGGGCTTAGCGCATTCGCTGGCTTTTCATTAGCCCCGTGCTTTAGCGCGGGGAAGACAGAGAGCTGTTTTGTCTTGGGCGAAGAAAAACCTTGGTGGGTGCCAGCCACCCCCCGCTAGAACACGGGCTAGTGAAAATGGGCATGGATCAAACTGATCCGGACCATCGGGATCAGCTGAAATACGCCATCGTAATTGCGAAATCCAGGACTTAGCCTGGCAAACCAGTGCTGTTAGTTTCCCACTTTGCTTTAACCAGCAATCGGAATGATCAATTTTAACTTCGTAAGATCGGATTTAAGTTAAGGAAAGCCTTCAGCCTTTTAAAGTCAGTGTTGCGGGCTCCCTATGTAAATTAATGAGGAGGAGGATAAAGAGTCTTAAAATGCTTTTCAATCGGGGAAGGCCCTGTTTTTTTTATCGTGGAAACTCTTATGGGCGCATCGGGGAATCCCCGATGTTACTGACAGAGATGTTAACCAAACAGAGACAAGGACACGACGAAGTCACAGACTAGAGATTATTTCACGATCTAGCTTAGCTAGTTTCTGTCGCGAAACTCGCAAACGTACTCCAGGTGCTGGGTTCCAGTCCCGGAGGGACGACGGAGTGTAACCCAGGGTGAAGCGGAGCAGCTACAGCTGCGTAGCGGAACCCTGGGGATTCAGAAGAATCAACCCAAGCCCCGGAGGGGCGGCGGAAAACCATGCTGCATCGCGGAAATCCTGCTGACCTTCCGTCGCCCTTCCAGGGCTGATCCGGCATCTTGGCGGCTAACCCAGGGTTTCGCGGCGCTTCGCCGCACCCTGGGTTACGATCCGCCGCCCCCTCCCGGGGGCTGAAATAAGCGTCTGGCTGGTCTCTCCAAGTTTTCGCGACAGAAACTAGCTAAGACAATACTTCCCTTTTTCTTTTAGCTCTTCGGCGATGGCTTGACGCAGTGAAATTAGATTGAGAGGTGTGTTTTTGGTAAAGCGTCGCAAGGCCGCCAACTGAGTCCTCAGTTCATCGCCTTCCGAAACGGCAGCCAGGATCTGTCGGGCTTTGTTTTCAACCTCAGGTAAAGCACTGTGAACACAAATTTGAACCGCTTTAATTTGAATTTCCAGCTTGGACGCGCCATGGCGAGCAATTCCCTTTAGCACTCGAAGCAGCATACTTTCCATCGCAAAAATCGCGATGACCAAATCGCTCAACAGGCTGAGCACCTCCTGTTGATCGGAGATCGAATCCCGGTATTTCTGAACGGCCACTCCTGCCGCCAGCAGCAGGATTTTCTTAGCGTTGGCAAGGATCCGCCTTTCGCCCGACAACAGATCCTTCTCTTCTTCTTCAAGAGGAGGAAAAGAAAGAATCTCACCCATGACATTTTGAGCCGCGGCGGTCAGCGGGAGCTGTCCCTTCATGGCCCGCTTCAACAACATTCCTGTAATGAGAAGACGGTTAATTTCATTCGTACCTTCGAATATGCGATTTATCCGGGCATCGCGATAACAACGCTCCACTGGATAATCTTGACTGTAGCCATAGCCACCATAAATCTGAACCGCTTCATCAGCGATAAAGTCCAAGATTTCACTATTGGCCACCTTAATGATGGAACACTCAACGGCGTAGTCTTCAATGGCTTTCAATACTTCTGTGGTAGCCAGAGGACTGGATTGGTCAATACTTCGCATGGCAGTGTCGATCATACCCACGGTTCGATACACCATGCTCTCGGCACAAAAGATGCGGACAGCCATTTCGGCCAACTTATGTTGAATGGCTCCAAATTCAATAATCGCCTTTCCAAACTGGTGGCGCTCCCGAGCATACCGAATGGCTTCATTGGTGACATACTTGATCCCACTGACAACGCTTGCCCCGAGTTTGAATCGGCCAAAATTGAGAATGTTAAAGGCGATGACATGGCCTCGACCGATTTCCCCTAAAACGTTTTCGAAAGGAACTTCTGCGTTTTCCAGGATGAGAGTTCGCGTCGAGGAACCGCGAATGCCCATCTTATGCTCCTCCGCACCCGTGGAAACTCCGGGGAAATTACGTTCAACAATGAAACAGCTAAATTTCTCACCATTCACTTTTGCAAAAGTGATGAAGACGTGAGCAAAGCCGGCATTGGTGATCCACATCTTAGTGCCATTCAAAATGTAGTGTTTGCCATCAGGGCTCAAGACGGCTGTCGTCTTGGCCCCCAGGGCGTCCGAGCCAGACTCGGCCTCGGTTAAGGCATAGGCCGCGATCCATTCGGCGGTAGCCAGTCTTGGAAGGTATTTGGCTTTTTGTTGCTCGGTCCCAAAATAAATGATGGGTAAAGTGCCGATGCCTGTGTGGGCGCCAAAAGTAGTTGCGAAGGAACCATAGAGTCCAGTCTTCTCAGAGAGAATCGTGGTGCTAATTTGATCCAGTCCTGCCCCTCCGTACTGTTCCGGGATCCCTGCCGAAACCAAGCCTATCTCGGCAGCTTTGCGCAGAAGCTCTTCATTGATTCCCTCTTTTTTGTTCTCCATTTCTTCG
>QHZP01000571.1 GCA_003224715.1 Acidobacteriota bacterium
TCCTTGAGATTCCTGACAGGATCTGCTTTCTTGGCAGCCTCACTCAAGCCACGGTGAAATGCCTCTTCTTTCTGTTTCACCTCCACCGGCTTATCTGAGGTACAACCTGCCATCACGAATAGGGACAGCGAAAGCGATTGGAGTCTTGTCATTGTTCGGCCTCCTTGGAAAAGGCCGCCTGATCGACTGTGAGGTCGACAGGCATTTGATGATGGGTGTAATCGGGGAGAACCAGATCATTGGTCAGATACACCTTGAGGCGGTGCCCTTCCCTGATGGTGACGGTTGGCAGGATGTTCAGATAGCGGTCCAGAATCCGGTGGGAGGATTGGGCCAGGCTGTCGGCCGTGCCCGAACGGTAGACGTCACCGGCGCTGACGCCTCCAGGCCCATAGGAAACCCCACGATAGGAAAAGCCGGAAACTAGGCCCAGGGCCGCAGACAAACCGAAGATTTGGAAGTAGTGATTATTGACTTTGTCACGAAGCGCCGTCTCGCCAATTTGATTGAGTCCCTTGAACTGATCCAAACTGACAGAAAAGCCATCCGGCATGAGCAGACGGTGAAAAGCCACCGAGACGCGCTTCTGCCCTAAGTTGGCAACCTTCTCGGCCTCGCCGAGCACCTTGCTTCCGGCCGGGATTAAGACTCGTTGCCGGTCATGAGAATAGACGGAACTGGTCACGAGGCATTCCACCGGTCCGCTGAAGTCACTGTTGATCCGATTGAGCAGGACGGTTTCAATCAAGGTTCCTTCCAGGACCCGGTACTGTTTGCCACCGGCCTGGT
>QHZP01000572.1 GCA_003224715.1 Acidobacteriota bacterium
ATTCAAGGGCTCCCATTAGACTTGGGAAGATTGAAAGCGCCCTTACTGGTAACGGTTAGAATAACAATTACCTATGGCAGTGGTTCGTAAAATCCTGAACCGTATTTTTGATGTTCGAGAAGGAGAGCTTCTTCGAACTTCTCTCATGTTTTTCTACCTTTTCCTGGTCATAGCTTCGTATATCACCGCCAGCGCGGTGCGGGACTCGCTCTTTCTTAAGAGCCTTGGCACGAAGCAGATCCCTTATGCCTACCTGTTGATCGCGATCGTTGTGGGACTTATTTCTCCCTTCTATCTCAGAGCCGCCAGCAAGGCAAGCCTTAACCAGCTGATTCGTTACACCTCACTGGCAGCCGTTCTTAGCCTCCTGGTTTTCTGCTGGGTTTTCATACTGCATTTCGACACGTGGTGGATGCTGTATGTGTTTTACATCTGGGTAAGTATTTTTGGAGCCATCACCACCTCGCAATTTTGGTTGCTGGCTAACCACGCTTTTGATCCCCGTGAAGCTAAGCGACTTTTTGCCTTGATCGGCGCGGGTGGCGTCTTGGGTGGAATGCTTGGCGGGTCCTTTACCAACTATGGTGCACAATGGTTCGGAACGGAGTGGCTACTGCTGTGGTGTGGGGGTTTTATGGTGACCTCGATGCTCCTTGCGGAAGGAGTTTGGAAAGAAGTCACCTTGAAATCTAACGCCGACTCGAAGCCCCGCAGGAAATTGGAGCCTCGCACCACGGGCGAAAATACCGGAACGCTGTGGAAGCTAATTCGTAGTTCCAGCCACCTGTCACTGTTGACCGCCATCCTCGGAATCACGGTGATTATCGATTCTTTCACCGACTATCAACTCAAATACATTTCAAATCATAGCATCGGCTCAAAGGACCAGTTGACTGCTTTTTTTGGAACCCTCTCTCTCTATCGTGGCATTTTTTCATTCCTGTTTCAGATCTTTTTGACCAGTCGAATTCTAAAAGGGCTTGGGGTGGGAGTGTCTATCCTTTTCCTGCCGACCAGTCTACTGCTCAGTTCTTTACTCATGGTCTTCTATCCAGCGCTCTGGGCTGTGAAATTCTTAAAAATCAGTGATGGAAGCTTTCGGTTTTCCATCCATCGCTCCAGCATCGAACTGCTTTATCTCCCGATCCCTCTGCAGGTAAAAGACCGCGTGAAGGGATTTATCGATATCTTCATCGACCGGGTTGGACTGGCGGTGGGAGGACTGTTACTGCTTCTCTTGACTTCGGTGTTTGCTTTGTCGATCCCTCAGTTGAGCTTGTTTGTATGCGGTATGGTCTTGGTGTGGATTTTTCTTTCCATTTCCATCAAGCAGGAATACTTGAATAGTTTTCGGCTGGCCTTAGAAAAAAAGACGATCGAGCCTGAAGCCTTGCGAGTTCGGATTACCGACAGCACAACCCGAGATACGCTGATACGTGCCTTACAAAGCCTGGATGAAAGGCAGGTCCTTTATGCCTTGCGACTTCTGAGGGACATGAATTCGACGGATTGGCTTCCCGATATTCGACCCTTGATCAAACATCCCTCCGCCAAAGTTCGGGCGTTAAGTATAGAGTGCCTTGGCATTCACGATGATCCAGAAATACTGGCTTGGGTGACAGACTGTTTGAAGGATCCCGACCTTGAAGTACGCGCCGAAGCCATCCATTATTTAAGTCGCCCCCAAGCTTCTAATTCCCTGGAGAAAATTACGGAATTCCTCCACCACGGCGATTACTCGATTGTAGGAGCAGCGATTCACAGTATTCTCAATCATGGAGTGCCCTGCGATGGACTCATTGATCAAAAGTTCATCGAGGATGCCTTGGCCCAACAGGGCGAAGCTCGAGATGCCGCCCGGATCGCGGCAGCGTGCGCTCTCGGCTTGATAAGCCCGTCATCGCCGCTGCAGGGTTATCTGAAAATCCTGCTCCAGGATCCCTCCACCGAGGTCGTGCGCAATGCCATTCGCAGTGCCGGACGAACTCTCAGTCCAGAGGCGCTGCCCCTGTTAATCCAGAGGTTGGCGGACCGCCGCCTGCGGTCCGAGGCCCGCGAAGCCTTGCTTAAATACGGGGCGGAGATTGTCGGGATCCTTTCTCAGAACCTAAACGATGTCAACCAACCTACCTCAGTTCGTGCCAACATCCCCAAGCTGCTGTCTCTACTGGGGAGGCAAGAAGCCGCCGATGTTCTGATTCAAAGTATTCGTCAGCCGGATCCGTTCCTGACCTATCGTGTCATCAAGGCCCTCAATCGAATGCGGGTCAATTTCTTGGAGCTTTCCTTCAAGCACGAGGCGATCGACAGTCACATTCTGGACGACATCAGAGACTATTACCAGTTTCGGGCGATGCTCCGGACGATGGAATCGAGTGAGTCAGGCTATAGCGCTGCCCTGCAACTCTTACACAAGACGCTTCGGGAACGCATGGACCAAGGTTTGGAAAGAGTCTTCAGACTCCTGGGCCTTAGATATCCTCCCAAAGATATTTACTCGGCTTATAATGGAATTCGGAGTCAGAAGTCTCACTTGCGGGCCAGTGCTGTTGAATTCCTAGACAATTTATTGCTCCCTGATCAGAAGCAGCTCTTATTCCCGATATTGGAAGAATCCTCTTTGGATAGTTTCATCGGAAAAGGTGACTCTCGTCTGGGAGTGTTACCAAAGTCCAGGAGTGCCTATTTGCACGATTTGATAGTGGGAAAAGATCCATGGCTCAGGACACTTGGCATTTATGTAGCTGGCAGCTTGAAGCTTTCTGTGCTGGCCGGTCCGGTTCAGGAGTCTCTTGATGCCGCAGACATCTCCGTCAGAGAAACTGCGCGTTGGAGCTGGAATAGGCTGAATGATTTTGAAGGCGCTCGAGCCTGACCTCTGGCAAGAGGAGTGCGTTCCCCCTGGTCTTCGAAGCGATAAACCAGAACCCATCGCGCGGAGTGAGCTGGTGTTAACCATCGTAGAGAAAGTTTTGTTCCTTCAAAAGGTCGACATTTTCAACCATACGACAACTGAAGAATTGGCTTATATCGGATCTATCGCCACCGAAGAACAAGTACCCAGAGGCAACGCCATGTACGTCATCGTTCAAGGCCGGGTGCGCCTTCATAAGGATGAGCAGGAGATTCTTATCGCCGCCGAAAAAGAGGCATTTGGGACCTGGGCGCTGTTCGATACGGAGCCTCGTCTGATGACAGCCACAGCCATCGAGGATGTGCATCTATTGAGGATTGAACAGGAGGACTTCTACGATTTGCTCGCAGACCACATTGAAATTACCCAGAGCATTTTTAAAGCATTAGTGCAAAGGATCAAACGACTGATTGGAAGCCAGACCGAAGCTAAGTAG
>QHZP01000582.1 GCA_003224715.1 Acidobacteriota bacterium
CGACATTGCCGAGTCAAGGTCACTAAAAAAGGCGAGTCAAGGTTTTGCCTGCGGTCTGGACAAGCCCGTCTACTTCGTCCTAGGCAACCACGATTACTACGGCGGATCGATTGAAGGAACCACTTAAGGCTGAAACGATCCTGGCTTAATCGCTCCTGGCCGACTGAGTTTGGCTTAGGCTTCCAGCAACCTTTCAAAGGAGATCTCCTCATAAAGGCGCAGGGCAGACAGGGAAATTGATGGCTTGAACCCCAGCTTCCTTGGCTACCTGATAAGGCTTCCAATCATCAATGAGCGACACGATCTGAATTTCCGATGGCAGCCCGCTCTCCTTCCCCATCGAGTATTACCTTCACAGGCGGCGTACCAGCCCGGACATTTTGAGGAGCAATTCTCGAGATCAACCGGGTTTCTCGGAGCTCTGGAACGCTTAGTTAGGCGTCTTGAGGTGCGTCGGTGCCCTGGAGGGCTTGATGGGAAGTGAGCCCGTTAACCAGGCTACTACAGTTCCACGCAACACAAGCCGATAGAAAAAAGGGCAGGAAATCTCCATTCACCACGGCAAGTATTGGATTTGAACCCGTCTATTAGGCAGGCGGTAGAATCCTTTGAGGATGTACGGAGACGGCCGAGTCAAATACATCGCTCTCGCAATGATCCCTCTTACAGAGTTCCCTGGCACTTCGGGAACCAACTGGCTGGTCAGCTTGACAGAACGTCGACTCCGAAAATTCCAATGGGGGACAAAGCCTTCCCCATCAGACTAAAGGAGCAACCCATGAGATCAGTGTTTTTCATCCTGTTGCTTACAGCAAGCACGGTTAGTGCACAAACTCAACTCACCGTCTACAATCAGAACTTCGCCACGGTGAAGGAGAAGCGCACCCTCGAGTTGGAGAAAGGCGAGAACGAAGTCCGCATGACCGACATCACGGCTCACTTGGAGCCCGAGTCCGTCGTGCTCCGCCATCTTCGCCAGCCCGGGTCGATACAGATTCTCGAACAGAACTACGAAAGTGACCCACTGAGTGAAGGCCTGCTGCTGCGCAAGTCGGAAGGCAGGGTGCTGGATTTTGAAATCAATCTGCCTCCTAACGGTGAGAAAAAGATCGTGAAGGGCAAGATCCTGAGGAGTGGATATATCCCCCACACATCCGCCTTTCGGCGCTACGGCCAGCAGTATCAGTTCAGCCAGATGGCCTACTCAAGCCCAGAGGGAGGTGGGCAACCCATTGTGGAAGTCGATGGCAAGATCCAATTCGGTCTTCCCGGTAAACCGATCTTCGATGCCCTGGATCCGAGCGCTTTCCTCAAACCGACGCTGCTGTGGAGGCTGTTGTGCGGCTCCTCCGGTAAGCACGACGTTGAGTTCTCTTACCTCTCCGGTGGGATGCGCTGGGAAGCAAACTACAACGCCGTTGCGCCCGAGAAAGAAGACACTTTCGACATCATCGGCTGGGTCACTCTGGAGAACATGAGTGGCAAAGACTTCGAGAACGCCAACGTAAAGCTCATGGCAGGAGACGTGGCCCGTGCCGTGCCTGAAGCGGAGAACCTTCGTGCCTATGAAGCGGTGAGTAGAGATGAAGTGGGTGGCCGTCCGGCAGTCACCGAGCGCGCGTTCGAGGAGTACCATCTGTACACCCTGGAGCGGCCAACCACCTTGTTGGATCGGGAAATCAAGCAGATCGAATTTGTACGGGCGGCCAATGTTCCAGCCAAACGAATCTACGTCTATGATGGATTCAAAGTTGATCAGCGGTACCGCGGCTGGGATTACTACACCATCCGCACTCAACCTGAGTACGGAACGGTGTCAAACCCGAAGGTGTGGGTGATGCTGGAGTTTCACAACTCAGAGAACTCCCATTTGGGCATGCCGCTTCCCAAAGGCAAAGTGAAGGTCTACCGGCGAGATGTGGACGGGCGTAACGAGTTCATCGGCGAGGATCAGGTCGACCACACACCGAAAGATGAAACGGTCCGCCTCTACACCGGCAACGCTTTTGACCTGGTGGGAGAACGCCGTCAAACCAATTTCAAGGTTGATTCCAACAGCCACTGGGTGGATGAATCCTTCGAGATAAAGGTACGTAATCATAAGAAACAACGAGTGGAAGTCCGTGTCGTGGAGCATCTGTACCGCTGGCTCCAGTGGGAGATCACAACAGGCTCGATGGAACACAGAAAAGTGGATGCGCGAACCATAGAGTTTAGACCCGCCATTGCCGGCGGTGGGGAGGCAGTCATCCGATACACAGTTCACTACACCTGGTGACGAGAGTGAAGGATGAATCAGAGCTCACCTTTTCAAGGATGTTCCGACCCCAGAACGTTCGCCGGTAGCCGTCTACCAGGGGGAGATGGCCAGTATGTCTGAGGAGTTCTTCGTTACGAGAGCATACCATCAGACACCCACCGCTAATCGACATTACGGGTTCACTTTGCGGTTGTGTAGCTGATTCCGCTATCGATCCTCCCAGTCGTTAAGGAGTCCTTCCAAATCTTCGCTCTCATCGCCTATCTGTCGCACCTTTTGGCCCAGCGGGCTATATAGGAAAAACGGGTAAACAGGATAGCGACGTCCATCAGAATCAGGCGTTGAGAGCGAGCGTTGATTTGCGATGAGGAATCCCCTGTAACGACCCGTCTGTAGGACACCGTAAATTACAGCGTCTGGGATAATCACCGTTGCCTTGCGAGAGGCGAGATCCAGGCGCCAAAGTGCTCCTGCTG
>QHZP01000076.1 GCA_003224715.1 Acidobacteriota bacterium
GACTTTACCTGCTGGAAGCGAACCCCAATCCAGATATCGCAATCGGCGAAGACTTTGCTGAAGCGGCCGTCCACTCCGGGGTTACCTACGGGCCATTACTGCAGAAAATTATCACACTCGGTTTGAGTTATCGTCCTCCTGGTTATTAATGGAGGGGAGGGGCCTCCGCCGTCGGATCTTCGGATGATAGTGATCTGCCTAAGAGAATTTGAGGTGCTTGGATCATGGCTCCGTTTTGATCCGATGGCTAATATAGTCTGGCGTAGGGCTGCCAACAGAGTTGACCGAAGTGCTCAGCCTCCTTCAGTCTAAACGGAGTAGAGACGCTTGTGAAAAAGCTTTTCTTTTTATTATTATTTTCCGCGGTATTCGCACGCGCTGCCTTCTTGAACGAAACAAAAAAAGGTGTTAGTGCTATGACTGACATCGTATGGAATTTTGATAATTTTGAGACCATTGGCGGAAACAGCATCACTGCCTTAGGATTTCCCAAGCTCATCGACACGCCCAAAGGAAGGGCCACCGAGTTTGATGGGAAGCAGGATGGCTTGTTGGTGAACAACCTTCCTTTAACTGGATTTGATCAATTTACCGTGGAGGTCATTTTTCGTCCTGAAGCCGGAGGCCTGAAGGAGCAGCGTTTTTTTCATATGCAGGAAAGCGGCAGTCAGAACCGGGTCTTGCTGGAAACTCGATTGACGGGCGACAGCCGCTGGTTCCTTGACACCTACATCAGGTCCGGCGAAACTGACCAGACTCTATTTGCAGAGAACTTTACCCATCCGGTCGGTCAATGGTACCAGGCGGCACTAGTGTTCAACGGCAAGGAAATGCGACAC
Source organism: Acidobacteriota bacterium (assembly GCA_003224715.1). Taxonomy (GTDB): domain Bacteria; phylum Acidobacteriota; class Terriglobia; order Versatilivoradales; family Versatilivoraceae; genus QHZQ01. Next base: position 840 of record QHZP01000076.1, read on the forward strand.
TACGTGAATGGCGCTAAGGAATTATCGAGTGAGATTACCTTTTCTGCTCTTCACCAGGGGAACACTTCTATTGGGGTTCGTATCAACCGGGTCTTTTGGTTTAAGGGTGCAATCCGAAAAGCGCGCTTTGCGTCGCGGGCACTAATGCCAGAAGAGTTTCTTCAACCGTAGACCGAGTCAATTGGGAAGGTCGCGGTTGAACGAGATGAAGAAGACTCGTTCTTGTTTCATTATTCCAAAGGAGGTCTGTGTGGCTTCGCAACCTGTTTATGATGTCATCGTGGTCGGTTCAGGCGCGGCCGGAGGCATCGCTTGCTTTGTCCTCGTCAGCCGTGGGCTGAATGTGCTTTGCCTGGAAGCAGGGCGCATGATCGATCCCGCCACGGATTTCCAGCCTCACAAATTTCCTTACGAATGGCGCTACCGTGGCAAGGGTAAGCCAGGCAAATATGGGCCTCTCCCACAGGGCATGGAGTGGAAAATCAAAGAATGGACGGATCAATTGTATGCGATTCCCCAAGACGACCCCTATGCGCTGGCTCCCGGGTCGAAATTTACCTGGACTCGATTGCGGGCCGTCGGTGGGCGGACCCTCCTGTGGGGACGGAATACGGATCGCTTCGGCCCGCTGGACTTCAAGCCTAAGAGCCTGCAGGACGGCTGGGGAGAGGATTGGCCCGTCAGCTACGAGGAGGTGGCGCCTTATTACGATCGTGTGGAAGAATTGATCGGGGTTTCGGGCAGTTCGGAAGAGGTCTTCAACACTCCGAGCGGCAAGAAACTGCTACCTCCCTTTCGGCCGCGCTGTGGCGAACTGCTCATCAAGAAAGGTGCAGCCAGGCTCGGCATCAAGGTGCTGCCTTACCCGCTGGCAGTGCTGAGCCAGACCTATGATGGTCGGCCGCCCTGCCACTATTGCGGGGCCTGCAACTATGGTTGCGACACCCGCTCGCGCTTCAGCTCTTTGGAAGTTTTGATTCCTAAACTTCTCGGCCGACGAAATTTCAAACTGCACACCAATGCCGCCGTGCACACGATCCTGATGGATTCTTCCACCGGCAAGGCCCGGGGGGTGACTTACATTGACACTCAGAACAGACAAGAATACAAGGCCTACGGAAAGGCGGTGGTACTGGGCGCATCCCTGGTCGAATCCATACGAATCCTCTTCAATTCCAAGAATCGCGAATTCCCGCAGGGTCTGGCTAACTCGAGCGGTGTGCTGGGACGTTACTTGACAGAAAATGTGGCCTTCAACAGTATCGAAGGTTTCTTTCCAAAACTGGCCGGACGTCCCGCCAGCAACGAGGATGGCCCGGGCGAATCCTGCCTTTATATTCCTCGTTACAATTATGGACACAAGGACAAGAAAAAATTCCTGCGAGGCTACCGCTTTAACTTCTACACCGGTTGCGGGATGGGACCTGGACCGGGCTCCGGGTTGCCGGGTTTTGGATCGGCCTTTAAAAAGAAGATCAAAGAACTCTACCCTGCCGCGGTTAGCATGAGTGGATATGGTGAAGGTCTCGCTTTGAGCTCGAACTACGTGGAGGTTGATCCTGGGCTGCGTGATCGTTTTGGTATCCCACAAGTACGGTTTCACACTTCGGCGGAATATGACCACGCCTTCGCCATCCAGGATGAAATGTATGGTCAAATGGAAGAAATTCTGCGGGCCTCCGGTGCCGAGATTTTCGCTTATAAGAAAGTTGCTCCCTATCCGCTGGGGAGCGTAACCCATGAGGCCGGTGGATGCCGCATGGGCGACGACCCCAAAACTTCCGTGCTTGACAAGTGGTGCCAGTGTTACGACGTCAAAAACCTCTTCGTCGTGGATGCAGGCTGTTTTGTGTCTCACCCGGAAAAAGCCATCACGCATACCATCATGGCACTCGCCTACCGGTCCTGCGACTACCTGGCTGAGCAATTTCGGCTAGGCAATGTTTGATTTAGGGACGCCGCCATGCCGGCAACGACCATAGGACAGGTATTGCCGCGCGACACGCATGCCATCCAGCCAAGTTCTCCTTCTCTCTTTGTGGCAGGGGGACAGCTAGGGTAAGGGGTGCGCCACCGCTGAAGAACAAGACCAAAATTCTCAGTACGCTCGAATAACTATGTGGTGGCAGATTGACCTTGCACCTTCTTGGAGAGTCATCGGTAGCGGCACAATTTCCTTTCTGACCTTGCTTCTCAGTTTGTGAAATTCTTATTGTGGTTTTGCTCTGAAATATTATGGTTTTGCTCTGAAATGTCGATGAATTAGGCGGAACCGGCCACAATTAGAGGATACGTATGTCATATATTTATGAGCTGCTTCACCAGGGCAAGGCCTATTTTCAGGCAAAAGAGTACGAAGCCTGCATGATCATCATGAGCGAGGTTCTTCGGGAGGATCCCGCCAACACCGAGGCAGCTTGGCTGATGAAGGAAGCTCAAAGGCAATGGGAAGAACAACGTTCGTTGGAAGAGTTCGAGATCTATGTCGAAAATCTCAAAAAGGAAGCCATGGATCTGTTCGATCAGGAACAATACGAGCAGTGCCTGGGGATGTTTAGATTCCTGTTGGAACTCGAGCCCGACAACCACACGCTCTGTAATTATCTGGAACTCAGCCAGCAGATGTTCTTGGAAATGATCGAAAGGCGAAGTCCAGCGGCAGAGCCCAGCCCACCAGCCGTTCCAACGGAGATCAAAACAGAAGAACTCCGTGCCACCGAAAGTGAGATCGATAGGATGGATGAGGTTCCTTCCTGCGCGGCGGCGTCCATGCCTGCTTCACCGCCGGCGCCAGAGTTTCCGGCCACCCCTGTTCTCGACTCCTCTGAAAATCCCCTCCTGGGAGGGGAGAAGGCGTCAGCCTTCGGGGTGGGTCCTCCGGTTCGCCACAACCCACCCCTGCACCCCTCCGGTGAAGGGGAATCATTTTCATCCTTCGTGGTCCCGCCCGAGGTCGGCATGAGAGGCTCCTCTGAAAAAGGCAGTCAAGCTGGCTTCACAGCTTCTGGTCAACAGATCCAAGACGCTCAATCCACTCCTTTGGTTGGTTCCGGCCTGGAAACCATAACGGAAAGTAAGAAACAACAGATCATAGAGCAATACTTAGCCTCTACCACTCGCACGAAACGGAAATGGCGCAGGATCGTTTGGTTATCCGCTTCAGCCCTACTGTTGGCCACGACAGTGGCGGCAGGTCTCTGGCTTTATCCATTGCTTCTCCTAACCAGCAGTTTAGATATTCAGTCGAATCCAGAAGGGGCCAGCGTTTTCGTGAACAATCAACTAAAGGGGCAGACTCACTTTCGTCAGGAGAGAATTCCTGCCGGAAGCTATGAGCTGCGCGTTGAAAAAGAGGGCTACACACCCTATAGCCAGAAGCTCGTTGTCGGAAAGGCTCAATCTGACAGGCTTTTATTGCAATTGGAGAAGTTAAGAGTCGACCCTGAACCAATAACCCAATCTCTCCTTTCTCAGGAGACTGGGCCGGCAACACCATCTTCAGGTGCCGTCTCTCTGGGGCTCCAACCAGAAGGGCAAGCTCCAAGCCACATCTCCGTGGAGACAGAACCGAAAGAAGTACAGGACCCACCGCAGGCCATAGTCGCTTCGGTAATTCATTACCATTTACGGGGAAGCTGCACCGGGAGGCTTAAGATAGACGGGAATGTGATTTCTTTTTCGCCTGTGGGGGATTCGAACGACGGGTTTAGCCAAAACCTCTCGGAAATCGACAGCGCCAAACTGAACGATAATCTGGTGATTCAGTTTAACGATAAGACCTACGAGTTTGATACTTTGGCAAAAAACAGACAGGAAAATCATCGAAAGCTCGAGACCTTCTACCAGCAAATAAAGCGACCCATTGCAAAAGTAAAGTAGCGAACCTAGTGTCAATGCAGAATACTTCAGCCTTTGCTACCTCCGGAGAGCGGCCCCTTTCATCCTTCAATAGCTTCCTCTTCTGACTCTTACGATTGAATCCAGAACGACGAATCTTACCTTTGGAAGAGCAGCGTACAACCTTTTCTGTTCTCTCGAGTATTTTTCTAGCCTAGTCTCTTATTGTTATTTAAGGCTTCGGACTCGGCATGAAAACTTTAATTCTTGCGACATTGCCCATCCTGCTCGTCAGTTCGATTTGTGCTCAGCAAGCTTCGAACATTTTCGAAGGTATCGATGATCCCCAGATCCTGCCGCTATTGAAGAGCGTTTACGGAAAACCTGGGCGATGGAATGTTCCGCCCCAGGACGGACGATTCCTTCACAATTTAGTCCTGGCAAAAGGTTATAAGCGGGGCCTGGAAATTGGCACCTCCAACGGTTACTCCGGACTTTGGCTGGGACTGGCTTTCAGAAAAAACGGGGGGCAGCTTATCACCCTCGAGATCGACTCACAACGGGCCAAAGAAGCACGAGAAAATTTTCTCAAAGCCGGACTGAGTCATGTAATTGATCTAAGGGTTAACGATGCCTTTAAAGAAATCCCGCGGTTGGATGGCAGTTTCGACTTTGTCTTTATTGACGCCTGGAAGCCCGACTACAAGAAGTTCCTGGATCTGGTTTACCCAAGGGTTAAGTTAGGTGGTGCCATCACCGCCCACAACGTGATTTCCCTCGCAGCCGAGATGAGTGATTTCCTCGAAGCGATTAAGACGCATCCTAAGTTGGAGTCGACCATTCACAAAACCAGCACCGAGGGCATTTCGGTTAGTTTCAAGAAGGAATAACAGGGCAGTATTGATTTAGAAATGCAGGGGATGCCTGTTTTTCATCGTGGAACCACAATTGAAGAGGAGGACACGATCATGCATCGTCGCGACTGGCTAAAAGCTGGAGCCGTGTTGTGGGGCACGCTTGGAAGCAACCTGACTGCCGCAGCACAAAACACCAAAACAAAGTCCAGCTTGATCATTGATGCACATTGTCACGCAGGCAAAGGCGAGGCCATGGCTGCACCGTGGAGTACTTTTGCCGATCCTGAAGTCACCTTAGGCCGTGCCCAAGAAGCGGGGATCGATAAAACCATCATTTTCCCCATAAACAATCCAACCTATGAAAGAGCTAATGAAGAAGTCGCACAGATTGTAAAAAAATATCCGGGTAAGTTTATTGGTTTTGCCAAACATGACCCGGTGACAGAGGCAGGCAAGATCAAGCAGTTATTGTCGTATGAAGTCAAGGATCTGGGATTGAAAGGCTTGAAACTGCATCAATTGCCGACACGGGAAGTCCTGGATGTCGTCGCCGCATTGGAAATCCCGATCCTCTTTCACCCTCCCAAGGTTGCAGATTATCACATGATTGCTGCCACCTACCCGCAGATTAATTTCATTCTGGCTCACTTGGGTAGCTTTGCCTCTCAAAACTGGAGCGAGCATCTACAGGCTATTGATGTAGCCAGGCGTTATCCCAATGTTTACCTGGAAACTTCTTCTGTGGTGTTTTTCGAGTATTTGGAAATGGCGGCTCGCGAATTACCCGCCGAGAAGCTTATCTTTGGCACGGACGGACCCTTGGTCGACTCGAGAGTTGAACTATATAAGATCCGCCTTCTCAAACTATCCAAAGAGAACGAAGAGAAGGTGCTCTCGGGGAACATCCTCCGATTGCTTCCAACGGGCGCCTGATTCCCCTGACCCCTAGGTGTTAGATTACGAACGAAGATGACGTGTAAGGCGGCGGGCCTGCGGTCGGTGACTAAGGCGGAGTGATTTTTTAGATAGTCATCTTGCCGACAACTGCTTCAATCTCTTCGATGGGGACCATCTCAATGGCATCCCAGGGGCAACCATCCAGAAAGGCCCCGTCAGGACCTTTGCTGGTGCACTTCTTGCAGCCAATGCAGAGAAACGGATCTACTTCGATGTGACCAAAAGGGGGATGGTCTTCGTCCGGAACCCAAAACATACAGTCTTCCACCGGGCAATAAGGGACGCAGGCGGGTGAACCGGCGCAGCCAGTGCAGGACTCTGTGATGACTGCGAGTTCCTTCGGCTTCTTCTTGCGAGGCGTATTGATCCCTGTCGATTTGGGTTCCATCTTCTCCAGCGTCGCAATTGTTTCAAACGGTTTCATCAATCCCCCAAAATTACAGCGAATTTACACCCGGCGATTGGCCTTGTTGATCGAGTTCCGTGGCAAAGGTCAAACGCTTAATGATAGCAACCGACGTTGTCCCAGTCAATTTCAAATTGGGGATCTATTGCGACTCGTCAAAATCGGCCAAGTCTCACGTTAGCACTGCCGCTTCAGGACTTCGCGGTCGCTTTGACGTACGCCTGGCACACATTGGGATTAGTGAATCAAATAGATCACTCCCAGCCCGATGTGGCCGGTCATCATCATCCAGTACATTTGCCGCCAGGAAGGATGATTTTCGCCTTGGCTGATCATTGAAGAAGGATCACGGTTGATCAAGTACACCACGTACATTCCCCACAGGAGCATCGCAGCGCCCAATGCCGAGATTAACGCTGCGTTCCCGGTTAACTGCTGCATCCGAACTCCCACGGGTAACAAAGCCCAGGGTAAGACAAAGAAAGGAGAAATCAGCCGCGCACTGGTAATCGCTCCATAGCGCACTGGAAGAGTTAAGCAGCCAGCGGCCAAATCTCCTTGAATATCGGCAAAATCCTTGGTGGTAGTGGCGCCCATAAGGAAAAACATAAAGATGCTTCCGATGAACCACGGTTCCAGAGTGTTCAATACTGAGGCGACGGCGGCCCATCCGGCAACTTTCAACAAGTTGCCACGAATAAGAGCGATGGTGAAATTAGAGAGGAAAGTGCGACTCTTCAAACGAAAAGGAGGGGCCGAGTATAGATACGTGGCTACCCCGGCAATGAGGTAAATGACCAGCACCTGGGCATTGATCCAGGCGACCAAAAGAAGGGACACCGCATAAAGCAAGCTGGTAAAAAACACAGCTTCGAAGCGGGAGAGCGCGCCTGAGGGAAGCGGCCTCAGTGGTTTATTAAGGCGATCGTTCTCGAGATCACAGATTTGATTAAGCCCGTTGGAAGCTGCATTCAGTGTGGCCGCTGCCAGCGCCGCCAAAAGGATACTCTGCCAGTGGACTTCCGCCCGAGTGGCGCCGATCCCCACTAGCGCTCCAGAGATGATCCCGACAACCGGAGGGATCAGGGTAAACGGTCGGGAAAAATTCCAGAAAATGCGGAGTTTCTTCATGCGTTTGACTTGTTGGCTTTGATCCCGATATAGTGGCGGAGTTCCAAGCCGTCCGTGTCGGGGAGACAAATACAGCTCATATTCCAGAGGTCATGAAATTATCAATGCGGAGAGCCGCGTGCAGCTCACAATGGTTTGTCACACGATCTTTTGTCCGCTCCTTGGCAATGGCGGACCAGAGTGGTCAATGGATTGGGATTGCTGTTCTTTTGCTGCTCGCTTTTCTTGGCACCTCCTGCCAAAAGAAATCTAACCTGAAAAATGCCGGACAGAAGTTGATCGTTCTCGGGTTTGATGGCGTCGATCCGAATCTGCTGCAACAGTGGATGGCTCAGGGGCATTTGCCCAGCATTCAAAAGCTGACAGCCCAGGGAACCTTTCAGAAACTGGGAACCACCAATCCTCCGGAATCGCCTGTAGCCTGGGCGTCTTTTGCCACCGGGCTGAATCCTGGCAAGCATGGCATCTTTGACTTCCTGAAAAGGAATCCCCAAACGTACTATCCCGAAATCGCGTTGGTGGAACGGGAGCCGCCCCGGTTTCTGTTCAATTGGATTCCCATTCGCGGACCTAAGATCACCAACAATCGGGCCGGCACGCCATTTTACAAGACTTTGGCGGATTTCGGGATCAAAACGACGGTGTTGCGCATGCCCCTGGAATTCCCACCTACCGAGCTTTCCAATGGAAAAATTCTGGGAGGTTTGAGTATCCCGGATATCCGTGGAACGTGGGGGACTTTTTTTTACTATGCCTCCGACCTCACTCGTTGGGAAGTCGGCAATACCGAGTTTGGCGGCAAATTGGTTCGACTTGAACTGAAGGATAGCGTGGTTGAAACTGAAGTGGAAGGTCCAGCCAATCCGACCCAAAAAAACTTTACGCGCGTTTCCATTCCTCTGCGCTTGGAACTCGACCGGGAAAGGAACCGGGTGAAAATTTTGCTGCAAGGGCAGGAGGAGAGTGTTCCGGAGCGGCAGTGGAGCCGCTGGTTTGATTTTACTTTTAGGATCAATGCCTTTTTGAAAATCCACGGTGTAGGGCGTTTTTACATTCTGGAAACCTTTCCAGAATTGAAGGTCTATCTTTGTCCGATTAATTTTGATCCGCGCAATCCACCGGTTCCCCTCTCCTATCCCAAGAATTTTTCAGCCCAGCTGGCGAAAGTCGTCGGGATATATAAGACCCTGGGATGGGCTCACGATACCTGGTCACTCAACGAAGAAAAGGTTGACGAGCAGGTCTTCCTCGAAGACCTGCTGGAAACCATGGATAAGTATGCAGCCTTGCTTTACCACGAGCTAAGCACCGATTCTGCAGCTTGCACTGTAGCTGTTTTTACAGCTACAGACAGCGTTTCCCACGTCTTTTACAGACTCATCGATCCCCAGCATCCTCGCTACGACGCTCGTCTGGCAGAGAAGTATGGGGATGCCATTTTGCGCGTCTATCAAAAAATGGACCAAATTATCGGCCAGGTGACAAAGCATCTAGATGCGACTAGCTCTTTGATGGTCGTTTCCGACCACGGATTTCATAGCTGGCGGAAGGGGTTCAACACCAACACCTGGCTGGTAGAGAACGGTTTCATGAAACTCAAAGGGAGTGACGATCGGACCAAAATTCTGGATGATCTTTTCAGCCAGGGCAGCTTCTTCCCTAACGTCGACTGGGCGGGAACGCAGGCCTATGCGCTGGGCCTGGGCCAGATCTACATCAACTTGAAAGGGCGTGAGAAATATGGGACGGTCTCCAAGAACAGCCCTGACTACGAATCCATTCGTGAACGGATTGCCCAGGGGCTCAAGAATTTTGTGGATCCGGACAATGGAGAGAAGGTCATTGAAAATGTTTACAAAGCGGAGGAAATTTTTCATGGGGATCACGCCAACCATGCCGCTGATCTTCAGATCTCTTTTCGACCCGGTTATCGTACTTCCTGGCAAACCTCCCTGGGAGCTGTGCCGGCCGGAGTGCTGGTAGCTAATCTAAAAAAATGGAGTGGGGATCATTGTGCCTCGGACGTGAGCGACACGCAAGGGATCTTCCTATGCAACCGCAAACTTTCGACCGCTGGCCATTCGATCCTTGACATCGCCCCGGCCACGCTTAAATACTTTGGAGCACCGATCAGCACTGAAATAGACGGCAAGGCTTTTGATCTGAGGTAATCTATTTCAGGCAGCGACTCATGAAGGCTTGCGGCCTTTCAAGGCCAGGGCGGTTCCAATGGCTGCACCAATGATGTTGCTGCAGAGATCCGTGGTTGAAGATATCCGATTATGACAAAACACCTGGAAGAATTCTACAGAGGCTGATAAGAGCCCGGCAAGAAGTACCGGCCGAAGCCAGGTGGCCGCCCTTTGTCGGCTCTGTCGGAACCGGACGTAACAAAACCCAAAGGGCACAAACAGTAGGAGGTTGGCGAGAATATCAAAGAGGGTCAGAGGAGGGTCGTAGAAAGGTATCCAGCCTATGTTGGCCCAGTGGGAATGCCCTTTGAAATTGCTCCAGGGCATGGTGGTCACACAAAGTATGACGGCTGTCCACAGAAGCCAGAGTGTGCGCCACATTCGACTTGTTCGTCTCTGCCAGTGACCGGATCCTGACTCAGCCCTGAGAGTATAGCACTCCACTGTTCGCTCACGCCCCGGCAGGGGCGAAAGAATCCGGATGGGAGATAAAGGGTCGGCGGGCAAGCCAATTCACCCCGGCAAGGACAGTTCGCGCTGAAGTTTAACTTCTGATCCAACGTGAGAGGCGCGCTCCGCGCGGCGACATACACCTGGCCTCTATCGCGAGGCTCGCCGGCCCACTTAATGCCCGAAAAATTCGGGTTAAAAAGGACCACTTCAAGCCAAACTGGATTTCACGTTC
>QHZP01000594.1:0-439 GCA_003224715.1 Acidobacteriota bacterium
GACGGGAATGTCTCGATCATGTGATTGTGCTGGACCAAAACCATCTGCGACGGATGCTGAGGTCGTACATGAGTTATTATCACGAATCAAGGCCCCACCTTTCCTTGAAAAGAAATTCGCCGATCCCTCGTGAAGTGGAGTCGCGCTCAAAAGGAACCGTCATTGCCATCCCACAGGTCGGCGGACTCCACCACCGATATCAGCGCTGCGCTTAACTCGGAAGGCGATCACTGCTTAGAGCAAACCTGCTTGGAGGCTGTATGGTCGGTAAGGAGCCTCGTGAGCAGTCTCAGTCACGTCCTGACTTCGAGTAATCAGCGTCTCGGTGTCCGAGGAGAGAAAGAGAAGAGTGTCTCGATAGGTGCAGGACCTATCGTAGAAGAAGGGTTGCCAGTAGAGAGCTCCTCCAACGTCCGGTTCCCCAAATCCCCAGCCAATT
>QHZP01000594.1:461-4591 GCA_003224715.1 Acidobacteriota bacterium
TCGGTATATCCCGTGAAAATGCCAACTCCTCCCGAGTAGTCCGCTGCGACATGATGAATGTAGTTGTTGACGATCATGTTGTTTTTGAGAATCTCTCGTTTATCTTTGGGATGATGGCTGCTGGTATCGCCGATTTGGATTCCATTACCTGCAATGTCGGAGAATTCGCAACCAGAGATGAGGTTATCTTGAGACCCCATTTCCAGGTCTACCCCCGCACTACCCAGCTGGGTGAATTTGCACCTCTCGAAGCGAATGGATTTGGCTGCATGCAGGACAATGCTGGCTGGACTCTTAATTGAGGCCCCATGAGGCTGTGACAGATAGGCCGGGTCCGTGCCTGACTGAGATGAGAAACGACTCGAACGAAGTGTAAGGTTAACCTGGCCCACCGTGAAGTTGGCTTGATATTCCACGTGTCCGATTTGGCTGGGTTGCAGCCAGTTGGCGTGGGCGAAAGTAATACCTTCGAATTGAATATGATGAACGGGATCCTCCAAAGTCCCGTGAAGCTCCATCAGCTTTTCGACAACTGGAGCAACCACTGCGGCGATGATAATATCACTGCTGTTTTGCTTCGATACGAAAATTGACAATGGCCCAGGAACGAATCGGCAGGTACATGATTAAGCGAACCCTTGGACGTAGTGCCATGGGTGTTGTTTATCTTGCCTTCGACCCAGTTCTTGATCGCCACTCAGCCATTAAGGTGATGACGACCAGCGGAGAGATAGACGAAGAGCTCCGTGCTCGCTTTTTTCGTGAAGCCCGTTCTGCAGCAAAGATAAGACATCCGAATATTATCGCCATCTACGATATGGGCGAGGATCAGAACCGACCCTATATCGCGATGGAGTACTTGGAGGGAGACGATCTAAAGACTCTAATCGAAAAAAAAGTATTCATACCCTTCGAAAAGAAGCTCGACTTTATCATCCAAACCTGCCGTGGTCTTCACTATGCCCACCAGCATGGGGTCATACACCGTGATATCAAACCCGCTAATATTTTCGTCACCCTTGATGGAGAGGTGAGGATCTTAGACTTTGGTCTGGCTCGATTGAAATCCTCCGAACTGACACGGGCCGGAATGATCATGGGTACCCCCTACTACATGTCGCCGGAGCAGGTGCGGGGATCGCGGGAACTCGATGGTCGTAGTGACCTTTTTAGCGTCGGAGTCCTGCTTTATGAGTTAATCGCCTACACCAGACCTTTTGAGGCGGATAACCTGACGGGTGTCTGTTTTAAGATTGTTTCCGAACCACATCCTCCGATCTCTCAATTTCTGCAAGGTTGTGCAGAAGAGTTAGTCCAGATCATTGACCGGGCGCTTTCGAAAGACCGTGATGCACGCTTCGCCACTGGCGACGAATTGGCTGATGCTCTGAAAGGGTTCCAGCAAAAGGTACCCATAAAACTGAAGGAGCTACGTCCAAAGGTGGAATCCATTGAAGCCGAATTTAGGAAGCTAAAAAGCAGTTCGACCCATTTAATTGACATGGACCTCGTTCAGCCCAAATTACTCGAGGTTGAAGAGTCGGTCACCGATCCGACGGCCACCGTCATCACTCAAGGTGTGACGCTGGGTCCTCTGAATGACTACGGTAGCCTGCTGCTTCGTCAGGGCAGCCTACATCAGCGGCTGGAGGCCGTCAACCGAACGCTTGAGGAAGTCTCTGCGCTTGCGGAGCTATTCGAAACAGGGCGTCAGCAATTCGAAAAGGGTGAGGTCGATCCATCCCTGGCAACCTTGGAAAAAATCCTCTCAGTTCAACCCAAGAATGCCAAGGCGCTGGAAATGCAAGAAGCCTGTCGCCGCCTGCTGGAGGAACGACGCAGGCCAGAACAGCAATCAAATCTCAACTCAGCTTTAAGTGAGGCCTTAGAGGCTTTCAATCAGGGACACTATGAACAATGCCTTCAGGCTGTCTCTAGAGCCTTCGAGTTCGACCCTGGCAATGCCCAGGCTTTGCAGATCCAAAAGCAAGCTTCCGAGGCGTTGCAGCGGCAGGCGACGGAGGCTCTACAACGCCAGCGGCAGGTAGAGGAGTTCTTGAAGGCGGCGCAGGGGCACGAACGGGGAGGAGACTACGAGGCGTGTTCACGGGCCGCGACGGAAGGTTTAGACCTAGACCGGGAGCACAAGGAACTGGGCCAGCTCCAGCAGCGGGCCCAGCAGATACTGGAAAAACGACGATTGGATGAGGAACGCCGAGCTCGAGTTTCCGAACTGCTGAGAGTCGCTCGAAAGGAGATTGCAAATAACAACTTCAGCTCAGCCGTTCGCAATTTGAATTTGCTGTTGCAGCTCGAGCCTGGTGATACCAATGCTACGACGCTGAGGCAAGAGGCTAAAGCAGTTTTGTCCGCTCGGCGGCACAAGACAACCAGAAAGGCATCACTGGTTGTAGGCCCGGTGTTGTTGGTTTCCTTGGTGGTGTGGGGCCTCCTGAGACTTTCTTACCACAAGGAATCTCCTGTCCAATCTAATCTTCCCTCGGCAGTCGAACCTAAACCTCCCTCTACGGCTGAACCTGCATCTGCTGTTCAGCCAACCCCATCCAAGGACGACGCAGAGATCACCCGGGGATTGGAAGCGGCTGCAAAGCATCTAGCTGCTCAAGAGTACTCTCAAGCGGTTAGTGAAGCGGCAAAGGTACTGGAGCTCTCCCCGGGGAATTCGGAGGGGGAACGCGCTCAGCAGTAGGGTCGTGAGAGCCTAGACAAGATTGTTAATTCTAACCAAAAAGCCAAAGCTCTTTACGAAGAGGGAAAGAACGAGGAAGCGATTGCTGCCCTCGGCGAAGTTCTAAAGCTTTCCCCATCTAATCGTGAAGCCCGCCAGCTTCTCAGCCAGCTCGAACGTCTTGCAGGCAAGGCTGCGGAGGAGGCACTGACACAGTTAAGACAGGCGAAATCTGAGGCCGAGGGGGCAAAGGCCGTCGAATTAGCCAGCGGCCAGTTTGAAACGGCGCAGAGCTTGGAGGTTAAGGCTGTTCGTCTCCACAAGGCCAAGCAATACAGCCNNNCTCTTTGAGGCGCGCGAAGCATACCGACGTGCAGCGATTGAGGCGCAAGCAGCGGAGCAGGAACGTCGACTCGCAGCCCAACGCGCACGAGAACAAGCCGAGGAGCGAGAGCGACAGCAGGCAAGCAAGCGTGCGCAGGCGGAAGAGCGAGAGCGGCAACAGCAAATCGGGGTTCTGCGCGACCGAGTTATAGTCTCTCAACAGGCCTTTGAAAAGGCCCGAGCCAGGGCCTCCGAGGCGGGTGCCGAAGGAAGAGCTGGTGATGTCTTTCGCCAGGCAGCGGGGCTAGCATCAGAAGCTAAGACCAAGCTTGACCAGGGAGACTTTACTGTTGCGCAGCACAACTACGAGGTGGCCTCCACTCTTATGGAGCGGGCAATCACTTCAGCAAACGCTGCTCTCCAGGCCGAGGCGAAGAAACCGGAACCGGTTCCCGAAGGCTCGGATAAAGGATCCGATCTGCGAATGATCGGAGAGGTGTTACGAGGTTACAAAGCCGCTTATGAAGGAAAGGATCTGGAAGCGCTTAGGACGTTGTGGCCTAGCTTGGCAGACAAAGTTTGCTCGCTCGATCCAAGTGGATCTGCAGCCCATCGATCCTCCCCGGGTTGCCGGTGAAACTGCGACGGTAACCTGCCGACGAGCGGACCAAGTTGTAATGGTAGATGGCAAGAAAGTAAAAAACGAAACGAATACAACATTTAGCCTGCGTAAGAAAGGGGCTTCCTGGACCATTGAAGCGATACGATAGATCACGCCCGCTCACCTGTTCTTGATGCTCAGAAAATCAATACCCATTCATCTTTCAGAAAAGGAGATTCAATGTGCAAGAAAGCACTGCTGGTTTCAGTCTGGCTCATTCTCTTGGTTTACAAAACCGCTTCTGCTCAGAGCAGTGGAGACCTCTCTTTGCTTATTCCCAACCTGTACGGGCCGAATGGCCTAATCGTGAATAGTGAGGCGACGCTTCCCAATGGGCAAACTCACTCTGCTCACTTCAACAGTTCTTTCCAAAGCGACTTCAGCCAGTTTAATACGGCACTGGCCACGCAGTTGCTAGCATTGCCCCTGCCTTCACCAGCTTCCGGTTTCACTTAC
>QHZP01000594.1:4602-5173 GCA_003224715.1 Acidobacteriota bacterium
CTTTGGACCCATCCTAACCGAGCGGGCGGAGACTATAGGTAAGAAGAAGTTTACCCTTGGATTCAGCTTCCAGCGTTTTGACTTCGATAGCATCGAGGGCATACCCATGAATAATGTGCCGGCGGTATTTACTCACGACGACGCCGCACTGCTTGGGGGTCGCCAAGACGTAATATCGACGAGTACTCGTATTGAAGCTACAGTGGATCGGTATACATTTTTCTCCACAGTGGGCTTGACCGATCGCCTGGATCTATCGGTTGCCGTTCCCATCATTCAGACTGAACTGAACCTTTCCTCACATGCTATCCTCCAGAGAATTGGGATCGTTGACCCTAAGATTCATTTCTTCAGCAATGGGGAACCTGGCAACCCCAATTACTACGGCAGTGAAAGAACCTTTACTAGTTCCGGCAGTGCCAAGGGTATCGGCGATGTTGTCTTTCGGGTCAAAGGAACAGTCGCCAAATGGGAGCACAGCGGCTTGGCTGTTGCAATAGACCTCCGTGCTCCGACGGGGGACGAAAAGAATCTATTGGGCTCCGGTGCAGTTGGAATCAAACCGTTCATG
>QHZP01000594.1:5204-8212 GCA_003224715.1 Acidobacteriota bacterium
GGGATGTAGCCAACGACGTGAAAGGGCATTTGCCTAATCAGTTTCTTTACGTGGTGGGTGCGTGCGGATGTCGGGCTGGCCAAGTGGCTTACTCTTGCGGCAGACATACTGGGTCAGAGAGTGATTGATGCGCCTCGTCTCCTCCCCGAGACATTCACTGCCCTCACAGGTGGTGGAACCTGACCCAATGTGAGCTTTGAGAAGTCTTCCTATACTTTGACCAACGGAGCCATCGGCCTGAAAGTAAATCCGGGCCGGAAACCTTCTCCTGAATTTCAACGTGTTTCTCAAATTGGATAATGGGTGACTGCGAGACAAGATCACCCCACTTGCTGGGATTGCCTACACCTTCTAGCAGCCTGTCGGACTTAAGTCCGGCAGGAAATCTTTGAAGTCAAATTTCGCACCTTCATCGGAGGCCATTCTTTGGAAGAGTTTCGGAAGACAGGCCGTTTTGGGGGTTGTGGGTGTCAGTGGCAACTCAGAAGGAGTCAGCCTGGGCCTCTCTCAAGCCCATTGGGCCTGCAGCTTTTGTTGCTTGAGGGTGAACATCCGTTTCAAATTCCAGGCGATGCTGACCAACGTCCATTCGCCGGTGGCCCCTTTCAACCCACGCAAGTGAAACTGACGAAAGCCCAGCACCGATTTGATGATGCCAAACACCGGTTCCACCGTGCATTTGCGCCGCCCATAAAGGGCCCGGCCTTCCGGTGTGGCCAACCAATGCTTCATGGCTTCGACCGCATCAGCCTCCGGAGCCAAGGGCGGCGGGTCAGCCCAGCGCTGTTCCAGCGGCAGGTGGTGGCGTTCTCGTCCGGCAGCAATGAAGGGAGCAATCGCCTCCTCGTGGCAGGCCTTGACATTGCCCTCGCTGTAGTAGCCGTTGTCGGCCAGTAGCGCTTCAGCTTTCCCGAGCGGCTTGGCCAGTTCTTCCAGAGCCTTCAGCGTGGGCTGGACTTCTTGTTTGTCGTTGGCGTTTTGGGTGACGTGTTCGGTGACAATCAGCAGACTGTCGTTTTCCACTCCTGCTTGCACGTTGTAAGCTTGTTGGAAACTCTTCCCGGAGGTTGGCATGATGCGTGACTCTTCGTCCGTGAGATTAATCTGCTCCCTGTCTCGCACGCCCGGTTCCGGCCCTTTCGGCTCTGGTCCTTTCGGTGGCTGGCCTGGGGCTTTGGCTGCGCGCTTGGCCTGCTTGGCTTCGTACTCAACCTGCTCGGCTCGGTGCCGCTCCGCCGCTCGCGTCTCCAGCTTGGCCTTGGCGTCGGCAATCGCTTGCAGCCGCTCTTCCCACCGGGCCAGTTCCGCCGGAATGTCCATCCCCTCAGGGGCTTCCACGTCGGCGGCCTCCGCCAGCACCATCAGTCGCGCCACCTCTCGCTGCAACTGCTGTTCCAATTCTATGGCGTGGCCCCAGCTCAAGGCACTCTGCTTCGAGGCATTCGCCTGGATCTTCGTCCCGTCCAGACTGATCTTCCCCAGCTGCCAAAACCCCAGCGCCTTGGCCAACAGGAGAATTTGCAGAAACAGCGGCTTCAGTTGCTCCAGAAATCGTTGGCGAAAGTTGGCGATCGTGTCATGATCGGGATGCGTGTTGGCCGCAATATAGCGAAAGGCAATCGAGTCGTAGCTGGCCTGCTCCAACTTCCGACTCGAGAAGACGCCCGTGGCGTAGCCGTAAAACAAAAGGGCCAACAACATCTCGGGATTGAACGCTTCCGAACCCACTCCAGTGTAGGGCATCTTCAGCTCGTGCAGGTCCAGCTTTGACACCACATCCACGACGAAGCGTGCCAAATGCCTCTCTGGAAGCCAGTCCTGCACCGGCGGCGGAAACAAGTAGATGGTCTCTCGATCCACGGCTTTGAATTGTGTGCTCATGTCGCCATTATACGCATGCCGCTCCCACAACAAAGGGAAAAGTCCGACAGGCTGCTAGAGCCGATCCCTCATTCAAATTTCCAGAAGTCAAGTTTGTGCTAGGAGAAAGCAAGAGGAAATTGATACAATCGACGCGCCCATTCCTGAAAGGCTGGGGTTAAACCAGGAGGCGGATGGGCGTTATCATCAAAGCCAACATCTCAAAAACCATCTTGCAGGAGAATACAATGGCAGATACTGCAAAAGCTAATGTCCAGGCAAACAGAGTAGCACCGGAGCCGCCGATTGTTTTGGATTTGGGGAGGAAGCGAAGAAAGCAAATCAAGCTCCTGAAAAAAGGAACCGGTAAGCTGATGGCTGAGGTGCAGGATTGCATTCAGGAGCTCAAGCAGGCGGGCACGGTTACTGAGCAGGTCCGGCCAGTCATCGTTCTGGTAAGGGAGCGGCGCCGCAGATTGATGTTTCCCTGACTCTGAGATTGCCGGGGCGCTGTCTGTTGGTCTGGCTTGGTTGATTCCAACGTGCGTGAGAGCTGACCTCTCACGCACAAGCACGCACCGTGGATGGCTGGCGAGCACGTAGCTTCTATCATATCCAATATTTGAGTGGAAGCCTGAGAAGAACTGTGTGTCGCCGACCCATCTATTTTTGTTTCAGCTCAACCTTGCAGTATTTTGGTATCGACGTAAGTCCTGCCTTCTCGTCTGAAGGCTTTCAGGCTTGGTCGCCTTAATCTGACTGACGCACTAGCCCGCTGTCACGATCGAAACAAGAATTGAGTTCCCGTTCGATTCCGTGATGGTATTTGGCGGGTAGGGCGCGACCTCCGGCGCGCCGCGGACCAAGGATACCCTTACCACTTATGCTGTCCTTAGTGGATCGGAGTCTTGACGTGATCTGCTCAGGATCCGAATGACGTATCTGTGAGCTGTAGGCACACACCCTTCAGCGAGACAACGGCACTCCTACCTAAAGACAGACGCTTCAGCTGGATCAAATTAGATCTGTCCTCCAAGGAGTCAACCTGTTCTCCACACCTCAGAACCCATGAGAACTTGTAGCGAGCGCTTAACTTGAAAGGCGTTCGTGTCAAGCTCGTCAGTCACGGCGGCTGAGTATTTGGCATG
>QHZP01000077.1:0-12435 GCA_003224715.1 Acidobacteriota bacterium
CTCGAATTGAACGAAAGCTTTATCGACAAGGAAAGATTGTTGGGGGAGTTTATGTGGGCCGTGGCCAGGAAGCAATCGCGGTCGGCTCTACTATCCAACTCGAAAAGGATGATTGCATATGCCCGTCCCATCGTGACATGGGAGCTTACCTGATCCGCGGCATGTCCCCCCGAGTCATTTTCGCTCAATACATGGGCCGGAAAACAGGGGCCACGAAAGGCAAGGACGCCAATATGCACATGGGTGACATGAGCAAAAACATTGTGGCTTTTGTGAGCATGCTGGCGGACACCGTTCCTGTCGCAGCAGGAATTGGACTCTCCTTCAAATTGCGAAAACAGAAGCAGGTGGTCCTCTGCTTCTTTGGCGATGGTGCGACCAGTCGAGGGGATTGGCATGAAGGTTTGAACCTGGCTTCTGTTCAGAAAGTTCCTGCTATCTTCATCTGCAATAACAATCAATATGCCTATTCGACACCTCTCGAGAAGCAAATGGCGATTAAAGACATTTCGGTCCGTGCCTTGGCCTACGCAATGCCCGGCTATTCGGTTGACGGCAATGATGTCGTGGCGGTTTACAAGGCTACCAAGACTGCTATCGACCAGGCGCGCCAGGGTGGTGGACCTAGCTTGATTGAATGTAAGACGTTTCGCATGACGGGCCATTCCGCACACGATGATGTGAAATATGTGCCCAAGCACCTTTTTGAGGAATGGGAGAAGAAAGACCCGATTCTTCGCCTGGAAACTTCTCTAATTCAGGATAAGATCGCCTCCGAAGACGATATCAAGCGGCTGGCAGCCCGAATTGCAAATGAGGTGGATGAAGCTGTGGCCTTGGCTGAAAATGACCCCTACCCCGAACCGCATGAAACGCTTGAAGGTGTCTATGCTGATCAGATGATCGAAGCTCCCTTAAGCTTTGCCGATGCTTTTTTTGCGCAAAGAAAGTAAGAGGAGAAATACCATGGCAGCCATAACCTACTTGGAGGCAATCCGACAGGGCATCTGGGAAGAAATGGAGCGTGACCGGAATGTCTTTATCCTGGGCGAAGACGTTGGTGTCTATGGCGGCGCCTTCAAAGTGACAGAGGGAATGCTCGAACGTTTTGGAGAAGATCGAGTGATAGATACCCCTATCTCCGAATCGGCCATTGTAGGCGCCGCCATTGGCGCAGCGCTGATGGGGATGAGACCGATTGCCGAAATGCAGTTTGCCGATTTCATCTCTTGCTGTTTCGACCAGATCACCAACTTTGCAGCCAAATGCCGCTATCGCTGGGGTGCAGGCGTCCCGATTGTGATAAGAGCTCCTTCTGGCGGAGGCATTCATGGAGGTCCCTATCATTCCCAGAACCCCGAAATGTATTATGTTCACACTCCAGGTTTAAAAGTGGTCGCTCCATCCACAGCCTATGATGCCAAAGGGCTGATTAAATCTGCCATTCGTGATGAGGATCCTGTGATCTATTTCGAGCACAAGTATCTGTATCGCCGGATTAAGGAGGAATTGCCCCAAGAGGACTACTTAGTTCCCATTGGCAAAGCAGACATTAAGCGGCGGGGAAAGGATATCTCGGTGATCACCTACGGAGCTATGCTGCACAACACGTTGGAAGCGGCCACTCTGCTGACCGAGGAAGGGATTGATTTGGAAGTTCTCGATTTAAGAACACTGATGCCTTTGGACAAAGAAAAGATCTTGGAGTCTGTGAAGAAGACCAATAGAGTGATTCTGCTTCATGAAGACGTCCGGACTGGAGGGATCGCGGGGGAGTTGGCCGCTATCATTGCCGAGGAAGCTTTCGAATACTTAGATGCTCCCATCATGCGAATCACGGCTCCGGATACGCCAGTGCCCTACAGTCCGCCGCTGGAAGAGTTCTTCCTCCCAAAAACCTCAGACATTGTCCGGGTCGCCAAACAACTAGCAGCCTATTGAAGTTTCTCAGATGGAGGAGAAGTGCATGGCGGCAAATGTGATTATGCCTCAAATGGGCGAAAGCATTTTCGAGGGCACAGTTACCAAGTGGCTAAAAAAGGTGGGCGACCCCGTGAAACGAGATGAGCCACTGTTTGAAATTTCTACGGATAAGGTCGATTCTGAGATTCCTGCACCGAGCTCCGGGGTTCTCTCTGAGATTCGTGTCAAAGAAGGAGAAACGGTTCAAATCAATACGGTGGTTGCAGTCATTGATGAAGCCGGCCAAGCGCAGCCCGCGGCTCCCCTAGAACAAGTCGAGAGTGCTCAGATTGCCAAGCCCAAGGAATCCTCCAGTGCTAAGACCGACAAAGTTGAAAACACCTCAACGGTGCGATCCTCTCCTCTGGTCAGAAAAATTGCCAAGGTCGAGAACGTGGACCTGTCAGGACTGGAAGGGACTGGGCTTGGCGGACGAATTACCAAGAAAGATATTCTCAGCTATCTAGAAGAGAGGCAAAGAGTCGCTGAAGTTACTCGTCCTATAGTTCAGCAGGCAACGGAGGAAATGGCAGCGGCCCGCGAGTCGTTGACAGACCACATTGAAGTGGTTCCCATGTCACCTATGCGGAAGAGCATTGCTGAGCACATGCTGGCAAGTCGTCGTACCTCCGCCCATGTGACAACGGTGTTTGAAGTTGACATGACGCGAATCGTTAACCTTAAGAATGAGTATACTCAAGAATTCTCGAATAAAGAGGGAATCAAACTCTCGTACATGCCTTTTTTCATCAAAACGGTCTCCGACGGTTTAAAAGAATTCCCCGTCATCAATGCCTCTATTGTGGACACTAATATTGTCTACAAGAAGGACATCAATATTGGGGTGGCAGTTGCCCTGGACTGGGGATTGGTTGTGCCTGTGATCAAGAATGCTGACGAGAAAAGTTTTCTTGGCTTGGCCAGAGCTGCGGTTGACCTGGCGGAGCGTGCGCGCAAAAAGAGGCTGACCCCTGAAGATGTACAGAATGGGACCTTCCCTCCTTGGTACGCCCATTATCAATCAACCTCAGGTCGCGATTCTTTGCATCGGTGCCATCGCCAAGCGCGCGATTGTCATCAATGATGCCATTGCGATCCGATCAATGGTCTATTTGACCCTAACCTTTGATCATCGATTGATTGATGGCGCCGTCGCCGATCAGTTCATGGCAAGTATCAAGGCAAAACTGGAAGGTTGGGAGGAGAGGTTGTTTTAGCATGAATAAGAAATCAACCGAGCTTAGAGAGAAAATTTCTCACCTTGTCGAGAACATCCTTATCGAGTTAGGTGAAGATGTTGGTCGCGACGGTCTCAAGAGAACGCCGGAACGAGTCGAAGCCAGTCTAAAATATCTCACCAAAGGATATCAGCTTGACACTGAAAAGATCATTAATGGCGCTGTGTTTGAGGCAGAGTACGATGAAATGGTTATCGTCAAAGACATAGAAGTCTATAGCCTTTGCGAACACCATCTGCTGCCCTTCTACGGGAAATGCCATATCGCCTATCTTCCCAACAAAAAGATTATCGGGTTAAGCAAAATTCCCCGCATCGTCGATGTCTTCAGCCGGCGACTGCAGGTGCAGGAGAGACTCACTACCGAAATTGCTTATGCCCTTGAGAAGCATTTGGAACCCAAGGGAATTGGGGTGGTGATTGAGGCTTATCACCTTTGCATGATGATGCGTGGCGTACAGAAGCAAAATAGTAGCAGTATAACTAGCTGCATGCTCGGCCATTTTAAGAGTGACAGCAAGACCCGCAGTGAGTTCATGGATTTTATTAAGTAGGCGCTGATCAAGGTAGCTCTTGAATGTTTTACTATGGAGAAAAGGAAGAGAAATTCCACAAAGTTTAAAACAACCGCCGAAGAAGGAACAACGGGCGTTGAGCTGGTAGAAAAAACAGAAGTGGAGGATCTGAAGCAGGCTCTCAAGGAGAAGGAGGATCAGCTTCTCCGAACGCTGGCTGAATTCGATAACTATCGAAAACGCATCGGAAAGGAGTCGGATGACATTGGCAAAGCCGGGAAAAGGGAACTGCTGCTGGGGCTATTGACTATTGCTGATAGCTTTGAAAGAGCATTTCAATCAGAAGCATTAAAAATGGATAGTCCGGTCTACAAAGGGATGGTGGCAATTTACAAACAATTGTTGCAGCTTTTGGAACAACACCAGGTGCTTAGCTTTGAAAGCGTCGGACACCCATTCGATCCCAGCCTTCATGAGGCCGTCGGAACAGAGACTAGCCATCGATTCCAGGAAGGAAAGGTCATCAAAGAAGTTCAAAAGGGGTATTGGTGGGAAGGGAAGGTGTTACGGCCAGCACAGGTTCTCGTCGCCAAGTCCCATAATCCACCCTCGGGCGAGAAAATGGCTTAACCCCCTTTACAGAGATCCAAACAGATTTTTCGTCGATTTTCTATTTGGCTTCCAGTTTATTTAGAGTTCTTAGAACTATCTCACCTGTAACTTTAAGGCTTTGCGGGCTGACTTTATCCAGCGTGTCATTGACGCTATGCCAATAGAGATTGTCAAAACCGAAATTGTAATCAATGAGATCAACGGCCGGAATTCCGTCTCGGACAAATGGGATGTGGTCATCCGTCATTGCCTTGGGAAGCGTAGCTATATGTTTCCCGTAACCAAGCTCATAGGCTGACTTGATGACGAGGTCTAACAGCCACGGAGTGGAGGAGAGATCTCGCTCCAAAACCAAATCCTTATCGCCCACCATATCCAGCAGGATCATAGCCTTGACTTTTCCTGCAGTGCCGTCCCCTTTTAACTTTTCCACGAAGTATCGACTCCCATAGAGGCTATCGGTTTCAGTCCAATCCCTCTGTGCTTCTTCGCCATCAAAAAACACAAACCATACAGGATAGATTCCCCTTTGTTGAGAGATGACGCGAGCCAGCTCCATTAGGAGGCCAGTGCTCGAGGCCCCGTCGTTGGCGCCAACAAAGAGGGAACCGTGCATCAATTTAGTGTCGTAGTGGCTTGCCAGGACTATCACTTGACTCTTTTCACCCGTGGCTTTAGCCACAATATTCCTCATAGCGACACTCCCGGCGGGAGTAGTCGCCAGAAAGTCCTGCTGTTCCACTTGAAGGTTGAGCTTTTTCAGATAGCTGGCTATGTGCGACTGGGCCTGCGCAATGCCTGGTGAACCCGGGGGTCGAGGGCCGAAAGAAACCAGCTTCTTAACATGGGCAAAAGCCAGATCGGCGTCGATTCCCCTAGTGGATTTCTGGTTTTGAGCTCCGAGGTCGGAGATTGAAAAATGAAGGTAAAATACGACCAATAGGCTGGGAGAATATTTCTTCAAGTTAGTTAGGACTCACCTTTAATAAAGACTGATCTTCCCAAGATCCGATAGGCATCCAAGAACGAAAAGGGCTCAAATGAGGTTTGATTCGGCCCTACTCGCGTAGTACATCAACATTGGATTTGGGCACAGAGATTTTTAGCAGCTCATGGCGCTGGTTGAGCCAAAGGCTGAACTGGAGTTCCCCCGAGTCAACCAAGAGATGCTGTAATGATAAGGTCTTATCACTAAGTGTGATCTTCTCAAATCCTTTGTCATCCACACTGATGGTGCCTGAAAGGAACTGCTGAGGAATAAAAGCGGAAAATTCCTGAAGTCCTCCCTTTAAGAAATCGTACCGCCTGGTCAAGAGAATGTAGTGGTGAAACACATTGTCATCGAGTACCAGCACATCGGGTTTCAGCTCAATCTCTCGAGAATCCTTTCCCTGTCCGGTTTCATAGACCACTTCACTCCTTCCCGGTTTGAAATTAATTCTTGCCTTGGTTTTGTTTGCTCCGGCCTCCTGGACCACCTGATAGGAGATTGGTTCGAAGCGGTTGGTAAATTGAAGTGCGGGATTGATATGAAAGGTAAGTTTTTCCTTCTCCCGATCCACCGTCAGATGAATCTCTGCGGAGGCTTTGAAATTAGAGCCCTCGCCCTGAATCTGAAATTTCTCCTCACCAATCTGCTCTCCATTAAAGAGTATTTTAAATTTTCCCTGCTCACTGCCCTGGGTGCTGACGGAGGTATCAGCAAGTTCAGACTTGGCCTGCCAGAAAGAGTGCCTAACAAGGGGGAAGGTCAAACAGACGTAGAGAGCAAAAATAAAAATATTGAGCAGAAGGCGTTTCATTTAAACAGGAATTTTTCTTTTCATAAATGAGATCCACTTGACTTTGAGTATAAATCAATCATCTGTTTCACAATACGATCCACAATGTCCTGGGGGCTCAAGTTGGAGATTTCAATTCGAAAGTCGCATGTTTGGTAATGAGGCAGACGCACGGCAAAAAGTTCCTGAAGCTGGGTTCGAGTCTTGAATAATGGCCTTGTCCCGTCTATCGGGCATCGATTCAAAATATATTCCAGCGGACAGTCCAGAAAGAACGAATATCCCATGTCACGAATCAGGTCGCGATTGTTTTCCTGTGCAAAGGCACCTCCTCCGAGAGCAACGACACAACGAACTCGCAGCTTCAAGTTTTGTAGGGCTTCCGTTTCCATTTTGCGAAACTGGAGTTCTCCTTGATGCTCAAAGATTTCTCGAATCGATTGGCTATGCGTTTTTTCTATTTCTTGATCCAGATCGATGAACTCCCAGCCTAGCCTGGTGGAAAGCAAAGCACCCACCGTTGATTTGCCAACCCCCATAAAACCAACCAGGAAAATTAGTTCTCTCCTCATGTCTGAAAAACAAATTTGTCAGGAGTTCGTTTATCGGACTGCATCTTGAAAAAGTCTCGGATCAAACTCTGGCCCAAATAACAAAGAAAGCCCAAGATACATAGCTTGGGCTTAAGAAAGATCATGGTGTCGCTAAAAAACGGCGCCTTTCTCTTTATTTGCGTCTGATCCGTATTTTTCCGCTGAAGGTGGAAAGCTGCACGGTGGCATCGCCTGAGTTCAGAGTCCCGAAGAGGGCCTGTCTCCCGTATAAATTGTGGGGAACAGTGTGATGATTCTTGGATTTAATGGGAAGATCGCTTTCAATGCCACCCTTAACGGTTCTGGCGTCCCATTCGACCGATGCTTGGTCTGGACAGTGGATGGAAATCAATCCTTCGTTGGTTGAAAAGTTGTATTTACCTCCAGCTATAAAATCGCCCTCGTAAGAGATATTTCCGAGCGTGGATAACGCCGTCACGTTATTGCTGTCAAGCTTGGTAAAAACAATATCCCCACTGACCGTGTTAGTCTGAATGATTCCTTGTGACTGCGAAATCTCTAGTTTGCTTCCGAGGGACTTTGCATTGACAAACCCGGTAGCTCCCGTGACCCTCACTGATGCATCGACTACATCAACGCTAACTTCCCCTTTGATATTCTCGATAACGACACTGCCCATGTTGGATTGAACCTGCACATTTGACTCTTCTGGAACAAAAATTTGATAGTCTACCTTGGCTTTTTCCGGGCTGGCTAATTTATCCAGCACATGGGTAGAAATTCTCACCTTGTTACCGCTGGACTCCGTGTCGATTTCCACGTTTTGCGAGTGTTTGATGCAAACGGCTTTGACTTCCGAGTTCTGCCAACTCTTTATGTTAATGACCCCAGAATAATTGGTCAGTAGCAGGTTCGGGTTTTTTGAAACCGGAAAAACCTTTTCGATCCGATCGGCCGCCTGTAAGGACATCGCGATGAAAACAAGAGACCAAAGGAGAACTCCTTGCTTCAGAAAGAATCTGTTAGACATAATATTTCACTGCCAATGCCTTCCTCGGGAATTGTTATAAGGAGTCTGAATTGACGATGCTTTGCATCAACTCAACCTTTTTTTGGTAGGCGGTGAGAAGATAACGATGGACCAGGGGATTTTCCGGGTTACTTCTGACCGCCTCCCTGCATTCTTGTAAGTAATAGTCCATCGTTGCAAGGTTATCCGTCAGGATTTGTGCCAGCGCCGGATCGAGCGATTGCAGCTTCATTTGAGAGACTTCGTTCAATGCTTCTATGGCCTGCTGATAGTGCAGTTCCGCTTTCTTCAGTTCCAAAAAAACTGCAGCCTCCGGGGAAACAGAAGTCGAGTTTTCTCTGAAGCCCGATTTCGTAACAAAGAAATAAAGAGAACCAATTAAGATTAGCGTTACTATAGCACCGGTCAAGGCAGGTTTCAAGCTTACGGAAGGGCTAAGGGGAAAAACCTGTTTCCAAAAGCTTCTTCTTTTCTTCTCTCTAACCAAACCTTCAGCGAAGAGCTGCGCCTTAATACCAGACCATACCGAATTATCAGGCTCTACCTCGCCGAGACTGCCAGCGCTTTGCTTAATGGCCTTTATGTCGGCATAAACCATTGAGCATTTGCCGCAACGCTCTAGATGTCCTATTAGCTCCTGCTCCTCGGATTGAGGAACGCCTCCATCTATCCACTCAGAAATCTTAAATTGAATTTCTATGCAAGTCATTCTTAGACACCCATTTGAGAACCAACCGTAATAATTGTCACCATAAAGACTGGCTCTATATACGGATTAGATGTGTAGAAATGCTTAGATGGTGTCTCAGGTCGCATTTTTTTCGAATTTTACCTTCTTTTTGAGCAACAAGGCTCTCAATTTCAGGCGCGCCTTATGTAATTGAGACTTGGAGTTACCGATAGAACAGCCAATCAGATCAGCAATTTCATTATGCTCGTATCCCTCTACGTCGTGCAAAACAAAAATAGTCCTGTAACCTGGGGGAAGATCGCCCATCGCTTTCTCTAAAGTCACACGATCCACTGTGCCTATCAAATTGAGGTCTTCTCCCCCATATTCTTTCTTGGCGGAATCCTGGCTGTCCTCGTCTGGTTCTTGGTCCAGGGAAACCTCATCTAGCCCCTTTTTCCGGAGGTGCATTAAGACGACATTAACAGCCAGGCGGTGAAGCCAGGTCGAAAAGGCCGACTCGCCTCTGAAAGTAGAAATCTTACGAAATAGCTGCATAAAGGCCTCTTGGGTTAGATCCTCCGCTTCTGCAACATTGCTAACCATTCGAAGGCAGAGGGAGTAAACCCGACGCTTATGCATGTTATAGAGAGCCTCGAAGGCACTCTGATCCCCGGCCATACACCCGTTTATGGCTTCGGCTTCTGGCATTTTCTGGGCTGGGGATTTGGGTATATCCAAACTGGAGTGTTTTCATCCAAGACATATGGTCTCAGATGCCTCTAAATCTTTCAAAGGTTGGTTTGTAAACCGCTATAAGACGTAACAATTATAAGAACCCCAAGGACAGAGATGAAAATAACTTATGCCTTTTGGGCTGTCAAGACTAGACTAAGGCCAAGCCATTTCGGGGGCCCAGCTAGTCTAGTTTCTGTCGCGAAACTCTAGAAGTCCAGCTTTGGGCCTTGTTGTGGTGCAGGCTTCCAGCCTGCGCTGCCCTGGTTTTCGGGAACGGATGCAGGCTGGAAGCCTGCACCACAATGAGTTTCGCGACAGAAACTAAGCTAGACCAAAGTCCCATTTGTTGCATGAAGCTGGGAGCTTTGATTAAAGATCAGGAGGTGAGAGAAAAAGTAAAAGGTGGGGAAGGGCGATCTAGGAGGCATTGAGGCTAATATCGCGATATGAGGTATTGACGGTGATGAGAGGGCCTCCTTGCCCGTGTGAACCTTTAATTCGCGAACCAAATTCTGAGGACGTTGCGCCACCCAGCGACTCAAATTCTGAAACAAGTTTCCCGTATTTGGAATATGCGTCGAATTGAAATCGGCTGTTTCTGGGCAATGTAATTGTCACGGCACTATATTCGGACTCCACCTTGATCGG
Source organism: Acidobacteriota bacterium (assembly GCA_003224715.1). GTDB lineage: Bacteria > Acidobacteriota > Terriglobia > Versatilivoradales > Versatilivoraceae > QHZQ01. The sequence goes on from QHZP01000077.1 coordinate 9,748, forward strand.
CTTGCTTGGAGGCTGAACGTCCTTGATGTTGATGTCGCCATGCTTTCCTTGTATGGTCATTGCACCTTGAACATTTTCTAGATCAACGTTCTTGTAAGAGGTAATGATCTGAACATCACCCCCTATATTCACACCCCTGATTTCGACATATCGCCCATCCACATTGAGGGTGCTGTCCAGATCAACACAGTCGACTTTCCCGTACTTATGAATGAGCTGAATCGGCCCCCTGATTTTCTTTAAAACTATTGAACCATACCCGTTCTCGATCTGTGTTTTTCCTCCAATACTGTCCAACTCAATGCTTCCATACTTATTGGTAACCTCACACTGTCCTGTGAGATTGGTAACGTTTATAGACCCATATTGGTTTTCAATGTGAAGACCGCCATCGACGTTGCTTACTTTTGTGGCACCATACCCATTGGCCAGAGTGTGGTAACCGGAGACTCCGCTCAGGCTAACAGTCCCGTATTTATTGGAAACAGCAAGCTGAGTTGATTTCGGGACCCAGATCGACAAATTGGTTTGTATGTTTTGCGTCTTTTCCTTATCGAACTCGTCACGATTCGTAGAAATCGTGTAACCTTGGGGCTTCGAATTTATCCGAATTCTCAGGACAGCAGCCAGTTCTTTGGCCTTAGATTCCTCCCTGGCCTTGATTTTCTTTTCAACTCGGATCCTTACGGCCGGAAGATTGTGGGTGTTGATATCCACACTACCATACTTGTTGAGAATCTCCAGTACTCCATCTTTCTTCGTTAAGGGTTGTGAGGCCTCTTCAATGAAGGTAAAAGTATTCTTCGGTTCACCGAAAATTTCAATATCAGGATCTCCAATATCAATTCCCAAGCTGTCTTTTGGCCAACTCACAAAATCAAAGCCAACAACCTTGGAAATAGCTGTACCGAGAATTAAAAGAAATATTAGTAGAACAATATCACCCCCCGTTAATGAACTTCTCCCGGTTACAACTGAATCTTCCTCTGAGCTAAAATAACTTAATAATTTGCTCAATCCCCAGAAGATAATAAGGACAGGCCAATATCTGGCGACAACTAGCCAAGGCCGGATTTCAACATTCAAATTACTTAACAGAAATAAAACGCCGATTGAAATTAAGACAAGAGACCAGAATATGGAGCCACGATGTCTTTTCATTTTCCTGCCTCCTATACTTTTTCCTTCCTAAAGTGGCCTAGAATTTTCACTGATCCAATGCCAATCAACACAATTGGCCACATTCTAAGGGCCTGTTCGATGAAGCCCTCAATGAAATTGTCCAGGAAAAGAAGTATGCCCAAGAACGTGAGGATGACACCAGTCCAGAGATTCTCTTTTCGAGGGTCTCTTTCGGGGTTGGCCAGCAAGAGACCCTTAGATTGAAGCAATCTGCTTTTGGCTGTGTGATAGGCCGCTAGGGGCATATAGAAATAAAACCCGATGGTCAACCAAACAAACAGTGGTTCGAAGGTGCCAAGATTGGGGCTGTTAGCCAGAGAAATCAAAAAGCCGAAAATCATGACATGAACAAAAGCTTTAAGGTATTCCCCGTTATATAAGGCACCGACTCCCGGAATTAACCCCAACCCGAAAGCTGTGCCTGGAGAGCAAAGATTCTGAGAGTCTGGGGTCTTACCCGGTCTCTCCTTTCTAGATCTGCATTCAGAACATGTGTAGCCTTCCGCCAGTTGTGCCAAGCAATCCTGACAAAACGGCCTGCCACAAACAACGCAATTGGCGAAGGAGACTTGTCCAGCATGGTGAGTGCAATTCATCGAATCATGTTCCTGATTTTAGGATTGAGCCGCTCCTTTGATCTGACTTCCCGAATGACTCAAGAACATTAAAGGCTCGGTCGCAGAATTCTGTTGAGGCTTGTTGGATTCTTTGGATTTCTGCTCAGGATGGTTGGTTGTTTCTGCTTCTTTGCTTGTTAACTCTTCGATTTTCGATTGTATCCACTGTCATAAGCCAGATACACCGTCCGGTGAAGATTATCAAGGACCGCTTTGGGAGTGAGGTCGGTCCACTCAATCCTGGTTAAGTTAATGCCAAAAGCATTCATAACCATGGCAAAAGAGATAGCCGCCAAGCAGGCCCCAGTGGCGAACTTAGGGGAGGAATACAGCGGTCCGATAAGCTCGCGCAAATAATCAATCCACGATAGTAATTGGTATCGCCCCGAAGTCTGGACAATAATGCTTTCCACCAAACCAGAGGGGCAGTCTGATTGCGGAAAAGACTTGCAAAGGAACAAGGCATTTTGCATTTCTTTCAACAAAAGGCTGCAGGCTTCACAGGAATCTAAATGGGAGCGAATATTTTGAGCAGCCGATGGTTCTAAGCTATTCTCGAGATACTCGCTAAGGGACTGTTCAATCTCATCACATTCCGTCCTCATTGCCCTAAACCTCCTTGCCCAGAAAATCACGCCGAAAATCCATGAGTGAATGGTCTATACTTTTGAAGATATTTGGCGAGCTCTACTCTACCGCGGTTTATCCTAGATTTTACCGTACCATCGGGAATTCTTAAAATGTTTCCAATCTCCTGGTAACTTAATTCTTCAATATCCCTTAGAATCACTGCCTCTCGAAGTTCCGGAGAAAGGCGGCTCAAACCCTTCTTAAGCAGGGCCACTTTTTCTAATCTATCCACTTCGGCTTCTGGACTTGGAAGGCTAGC
>QHZP01000077.1:12478-24295 GCA_003224715.1 Acidobacteriota bacterium
CAATAGGTTTCTACTCACGCTGATGAGCCAAGTCAGAAAGTTTCCGGACTCAGGCTTGTAATTTCCCAAATTTCGAAAGACCTTGATGAATACCTCTTGAGTCAAATCTTCCGCTTGATCCGCTCTCCCTACGAAGCGGTAACAGAGGTTATAGATGCGCTTTGTATGTCGAACGACTAACTTTTCCCAGGCAAACGGATCGCCAACCCGAGCTCTCTCAATTATTTCCGGATCCGATTCGGTCAAGCTGCCGCTCCCGGTTGTCTTCATTTTGGTTAACGAAAAATAAAGCAAAAGGTTCAAACATTTCGTTTTTCAGCCGTTGCCTGGGTCTTTTTGCTGAGAGCGTCGTACCATATCAAAATGGGGGCAACCTGGCAAAGACCAATTGCTCCCAAAGAAGACCAATTGCTTCCAAAATGATCTGTGTTGATTGAAAGACATGGTCCTGGCCGGAGTGTCGGAGCATATCGTCTTGACTTGCGATACAAATTTCTGTAGCTTAATGGGTTTTGATGCCATCCCAAGGGAATGTCTAAGTTTACGAAAGACGGTAACAAGGACATTAGTCTGCAGCGCGCGATGTTAGGAATGGAACCGGAATCTGTGCTCGCCCAACCGTCGACTTCCAGTCCTGGCTCTGTCGCTGGAGGCATCACATCCCAAGAAAGAAGTTCCTTGCAGTGAAATGTCCGTTTTGTGGTCATTTGGAAGATAAAGTAGTAGATTCCAGGGAAAGTCGGGAAGGGGACGTAATTCGTAGACGCCGAGAATGCTTGGACTGCCGACGGCGCTTTACGAGTTACGAACGGATTGACGAAATCCCCTATATGGTAGTCAAGAAAGATGGTAGCCGAGAAAAGTTTGATCGACAAAAATTATTAACAGGGTTGTTAAAAGCATCATGCGAAAAACGTCCTGTCAGCATGAGCCAGCTTGAAACCATTGTGAATGAATTGGAATATTTTGTCCAGGAAGCCAATGATCGGGAGAGAGGCACTCAGGAACTCGGGGAAATAGTCATGGAGCGTCTAAGGTCCCTGGACAAAGTAGCTTATGTCAGATTCGCGTCCGTTTATCTGGATTTCAAAGACATCAAAGAGTTCATGGCAGAGTTAAGAGAACTCTTAAAAGTGAAATAGCCGACGAGTTTTGTGATGGATTCCCCACACCAATGAGTCAGCACGATGATTAGACATTACACTCCCATTATTGAATTGTTGAAGCTCCAGCAGGATATTAACCGCTTATTAGGCGAACTGTCAGGCGAGATTTCTGGAAGCGCCCTTCAAACCACGGCCAACTGGATTCCAAACGTGGACTTGAGTGAAAACTCCAAAGAGTTCATAGTAAAGGTAGAAGTTCCCGGCATTACGGCTGACTATCTTCAAATTGTGCTTCAAGAAGGTTACCTTCACATAAGCGGGGAAAAAAAACCGGCTGCTCACAGTACAAAAGTGCGTTATCTTTGTTTGGAGAGAAGTTACGGTAAATTTGATCGTACCATCTATCTTAATGCTGCGGTGGACGTCAACGCCGCTTGTGGCAGGCTGCAAAATGGTATTTTGACCATCGTCCTTCCGAAGCTGTCGAATCGCCGCAGACTAGAAAAAGTCATCCCCATCGAGGCAGCCTGAACCCTTTCATCCCGGGAATTGTTTGATGCCCGAACAAGAAAAAGCGCAAGACCCACAACTGAAAATTCCAGAAATTCTACCTGTTCTTCCCTTAAGGGACATCGTGGTATTCCCTTTCATGATTGTCCCTCTTTTCGTGAGCCGAGAGCGCTCCATCAAAGCTGTGGACCAGTCTCTCTCAGAAAGTAGATTAATATTTTTGGTATCGCAAAAAGATACTGAGCAAGACGAGCCTGGAGTTGAAGATCTTTATAAAATGGGGACGGTCTCTATCATCATGAGGATGCTCAAGCTTCCCGATGGCCGCCTTCGCATTCTCGTCCAGGGCCTCGCGCGGGCGCGAGTCGAGTACTTTGACGAAACTTCAAAACCATACCTCCAGAGCAAGATCAATGTAGTCAATGAGCCAGCCCTGGAAAGCCCTCCGGTTGAGACGACAGCTCTCATTCGTACGGTCAGAAACTCCTTGGAAAAGGCGGTAAATCTCGGCAAAAACATCTCCTCGGAAGTCATGGTGCTAATGGTCAATCTAGATGATCCGGGCCGGCTGGCCGATCTGGTTGCCTCGAATCTTGAGCTAAAGACCGAAGATGCCCAGGTTGCCTTAGACCTGGTTGAGCCGGTGGCTCGTTTAAAGAAAATTCACGAACTGCTTGCCAAGGAACTGGAGCTCTTAACGGTCCAGCAGGAAATAAACATTCAGGCCAAAGGCGAGATCGACAAATCACAACGAGAATTTTACTTACGTCAGCAACTTAAGGCGATCCAACAGGAATTGGGCGAAGAGAGCGAGGTTTCGGAGGAAGTTCAGCAGCTGCGCGAAAAAATCGCCAAGTCTAAAATGACAAAAGAAGTAACGGAAGAATGCGAGCGACAGATAAAAAAGTTGGAGCGCATGCATCCTGATTCTGCCGAGACTGCAGCCGTCCGCAATTATCTCGACTGGATGGTTTCTATTCCCTGGTCTCTCTCTACCAAAGACAATTTAGATCTTCGTCGAGCCCAAGGTATCTTGGATGAAGACCATTACGGCTTGGAAAAGATCAAGGAAAGAATCATTGAATACTTAGCGGTCCGAAAGATCAAAGGAGATACCAAGGGATCCATTTTATGTTTTGTTGGCCCTCCAGGCGTTGGAAAAACTTCCTTGGGCAAGTCGATTGCACGGGCACTCGATCGAAAGTTTGTGCGTTTGAGCTTGGGAGGAGTTCATGACGAGGCGGAGATCCGCGGTCACCGCCGTACCTATGTCGGGGCTATGCCCGGACGGATCATCCAAGGAATTCATCAGGCTGGATCCAACAATCCGGTGTTCATGATGGACGAAGTGGATAAGATTGGAATGGACTACCGAGGAGACCCCGCCTCGGCGTTACTGGAAGTTCTAGATCCGGAACAAAACTCCGCTTTCCGAGATAATTATTTAGGCGTTCCCTTCGATCTTTCCAAAGTCATGTTCATTACCACGGGCAACTTACTTGATCCTATTCAGCCGGCCTTCCGCGATAGAATGGAGGTCATCGAATTGACAGGCTATATGGAGGAAGAAAAATTGGCCATTGCCAAAAAGCATCTCATGCCTAAACAGCTGTCCGAACATGGACTCAAGACCAACCACATCAGCTTTTCCGACAGTGTCATCCGAACGATCATCTCTCAATACACTCGAGAAGCAGGGTTACGAAATCTGGAACGAGAAATTGGTTCTGTTTGTCGCAAAGTCGCTCGAAAAATCGCCGAGGGCAAAAAAGGGGTCTGTCGAATCAGTGTGGAGAACATTCGAGAATACTTGGGTTCTCCCAAAATCCTACCTGAAGAATTGCTCAAGAAAGACCAAGTGGGAGTAGCCACAGGGCTTGCTTGGACCCCAACCGGCGGCGAGATTATGTTTATTGAAGCCACCGCGATGAGAGGTAAGGGGAGTTTACTGCTCACCGGTAAACTGGGCGATGTTATGAAGGAGTCTGCTCAAGCGGCTCTCAGTTACGCCCGCACCAAGGCGAGAGAGCTAGGCATCGGCGATCAATATTTTCAGGATCACGACCTGCATATTCACGTCCCCGAAGGTGCCATACCTAAGGATGGTCCTTCGGCGGGCATAACCATGGCAACGGCCATGATCTCACTGTTTACGGGCCGCCCTGTGAGAAAGGGCGTGGCCATGACGGGCGAGATCACCTTAAGAGGGAATGTACTGCCGATCGGGGGCTTGAAGGAAAAGATCCTGGCAGCAAGACGGGCTAAAATCAAAACGGTCATCATTCCCCACCTTAATAAGAAGGACTTGGAGCAGCTTCCCAAGACTCTAAGCGAGTTCATGGAAATTGTGCCGGTAGAAGAAGTGAAGCAGGTTTTGAACATTGCCCTCGTTCTGACTGGCCATCGGGAACGGGATTCCCACAAGAAAATCCCCATATCTACCAGAAATAATGTCAGCTCGAAGCTCGCCCGCCACTGAAATCCAACTGATAAAAAGTATCCAACGGCTCTCTTCCAAATTTGCTCCATCCCGAACCCGAACTGTCCTTTCCATTGGGGATGATGCAGCCGCTTTTAAAAATGCAAGCGATTTTCTCACATTGGTTTCGACTGATGCCCTGGTGGAAGGCATTCATTTCGATTTGAAATACTTCACCCCTGAGGATATTGGATGGAAAGCACTCGCTGTTAATCTGAGCGATATTGCGGCTATGGGTGGGAGGCCACTCTATTTCACAACTTCTCTTGCTCTGCCCAAAGATACAAACTTCCGGTGGATTGAGAGGCTCTATCGGGGCATGTTACACCTCGCCGATGATGCCAAGGTGTTCCTTATTGGTGGTGACACCTGTTCATCCCCTGGAGTGATTTTCTTGGACCTCACAATCATCGGTGAAGTGAGACCCTCCGAAATTTTAACCAGGCAAGGAGCCCGTCCAGGAGATGCTTTGTTCGTAACGGGAGAACTGGGGTGCGCCGCCATGGGACTAGAGGTTTTGAGAGATTATCCCAAGTTGGCCAAGAGATTTCGAAAAGAAATAAGGCGCCATCTTCGTCCTGAGCCGCGCTCGCATATAGGAAGGTTTCTTGCTTCCAGACATTACGTTTCGGCCATGATCGATATCAGCGATGGGCTATCCACGGATTTGTATCATCTTTGCGAACAGAGCCAGGTCGGAGCGATCATTGACGAGGCCAAGGTTCCCCTCGCTAACATTGACCAGAAAGCGTCTTCGGTGCTTTCTAAGGCCTTATTGGATTATGCCCTCAATGGAGGAGAAGATTATGAACTGCTGTTTACAGTTGCTCCTGAAATGAAAACTAAAATCCCAAGAAGCATTAAAACCGTACTCATACGTGAAATTGGCCAGATCACAGGGGAGACCGGCCGCTGCTGGATCAATCGACAAGAGGGACGGCAGAAGCTCCTGCCGGCTGGATTTGATCATTTCTCTTGATGAAAGTGAGTTGACGAGTGTTCTGCATTCATTTAGCATTAGTATTTTTGTCAGAATCAAATACCTGACGCTGGTGGTATGGTCAAGAGTATAGCCCGGATTGCAGTTCTCCTCTTGGGTTTGGCCTGCCTGGGCGTTGATCTGAGAGGACAAAATACAGGCATCCTCATCGATTCGGACATCCGAATCTTCAGTGTGCTGGCCGCGCTCCATGCAGGTAGGTATGATTACGATCTTTCGCATAGCCAGCCGGTTCGTCTGTCAATTGCGAAGGAATTTCAAGACATTTCACCCAGTCTGCGGGGGAGAATTCAAAAGTTCTATCAAGACCATAGCGAAGGCCAAAAACCCGAGGAACAGCTCAGCAAATACATTTCGCTAGCTCTCTTATGTGAGGGCCCACCAGACTTTAAGCTGGTTCTACCGCTGTTGAACCTCCCGCCAGATGCTCAGTCGGTTTTTGAGTTTCTGGATTTGGTCAAGGAGTTCTACACCCAAGCCAAAATCGAACTCGTCTGGAGTAAATACCGAGCCTATTACGATGAAAGTATCATCCGCTATCGTCCCATCATCAATCAAATTATCCTTTCGACCGATGGCTATCTAAGAATTGCCTCCGGTTCATTTCTGGACCGGCGACTGACGATTATCCCTGAGTTCTTAGCGCCGCCGAATACCTTCAACGCTCGCAATTATGGCGAGAATTATTATCTGGTCTTTGGGCCCTCAGAGAAATTGAAGGTTGACGAAATCCGTCATCAATATCTGCATTTCATCTTAGATCCCTTTGGTTTAAGGTTCACCCTGCCACGGGATACCCGCATTGCTTTGACCAAATTTGTGGAAAACGCCCCTGGTATTCAGGACCAATACCGGAAAGACCTTCAGTTCCTGATTATAGAGAGTTTAATCCGGGCTGTCGAACTCAGGATGAATAAAGTTTCTGCAGTCAAGGCCTCAGCCGAGCTGGATTCTTACACTCGCGGTGGGGCTCTTTTATCCCGCCATTTTTATGAGTCGCTCGAGGCTTTCGAAGAAGGTCAGGAAGGCATGCGGGTTTACTATCCACGGATTGTCAAATCCATCGAGCTAGACAAAATTGAAGCTTCTTTTAACGCCGCAGTCAAAGCGCCTGTTGAAAAGCTGCCGGAGGTCAGCGAGGTTCAAAGGCTCCTGGAAGAGGCCAATTCGAACTTGGGTGACGATAATCTGGAAAAAGCCAAAGAGCTTTTCGAGACAGTTTTAAGGAAACATGGTGCCGCCAACGGAGAGGCTCTTTACGGTTTGGGCATTGTTGCCAGTATCCAGAATGACAGAGAATCGGCCAAGGAATGTTTTCAGAAAGCTCTTGAGTCTTCGACGAGTGACAAATCCATTCGGGTATGGTCCCGTATTTATTTGGGACGACTCCACGATGTGGAAGGCAGGAGAAGAGAGGCACTGTTGGAGTATCAGGCGGCTATTGATCTGGGTGACAATACCAGAAATGCTCAGGAAGTTGCGAAGCGTGGATTGAAGGAACCATTCAGTTCAAAGAAAACCTTACCGTTACCTTGAAGTGTCAGGCACAGCCTGGAGTCAGACTTAGGGAATTCCGATTTTATGAATAGGTTCCAAGGATGTTTGCAGGCCATAATTTTTGGGACAACAATAACCATGTGGTCAGCGGCCAGCTCTGCCTTCTTCGGGCAGACACAACAACAGCCAACCGTGGGTCAAGAAATGAGACAGCCCCAGGCCAAAACAAAGGAAGAACATGAAGCCTACCTGGTCTTCTATCAGGAAAGGGACTCCAAGAAAAAAATTGATCTGGGAAATAAATTCCTGACCGGTTTTCCGACTTCGGAGCTCAAACCAAATATCATCCTTTTGATGATCCAGTCCGCCCTGGGAACAGGCGACTCCCGAATGACGATAGATCTGGGCGAGAAATTCCTCAATGATTTTCCTCAGCACCAGTCAAAGTCTTTTGTGCTTCAAGCTCTCATGATGGGAAGCCAAGACCTTAACAATTTTGCCAAAACGGTCGAGTATGGCGAGAAGCTGCTTAAGGCCGACCCTAACAATCTTAGTGCTTTTTATACGGTCCCCTTCATCTTGTCCGAACGAAGCATTGCTGCTGACGAGGAAGGGCGGAAACGAGAACTATGCAGGGCTGCGGAAATTGCGCTCCAGGGCCTGAACATTACGAGGCGAGCCCAATTAAGTGATGATCAATGGAACCAATATCAAGCGTCCTTACATTCTTCATTGGGACTCATTCATCTCAACAACAAGAAATACCCCGAAGCCCAGGCTGAATACGGGAAGGCTGCTGCTGTGGTTAGGAATGATCCCATTTTGTATTTCCGCCTAGGTCTTGCTTACTCCTTTGATAAAAAGTATGAAGAGGCAATCGACGCTCTGTCCAAGTCGGTCTATCTCAAGGGCATTACCGAGGTGCAAGCCAAGACAGAGCTTGAACGAGTCTACCGTATCAAAAATAGCGTGACATCAACCGGGCCTGAGCTCCAGGCGGCTATTCAGAAGCTCGTTGATGAAGCAGGGACGAAGTTGAAGTAGAGGCGTTTGCACCAGTTGTCGTTCTTCAGCTGTTTGTCCTGCTCGGAACCACCTCCGATCGGTTTCTAGAAAATGAGTCACAAAAAAAATGAGGACGGAAGTATTCTTAGGTATTCCTTTAAGAACCGGGCGCTACTCGATCGAGCCCTCACCCATAGCTCTGCAGCAAACGAACGAAGCACCACGAGACAACAGGACAATGAACAGTTGGAGTTCCTGGGAGATTCGATCATCGGCTTTTTCATCAGCGATTATCTCTATCAGAAATTTGGTCATCTCAGCGAAGGACACCTCTCAAAAATTCGAGCTCATCTGGTCAGCTCGGTCAATCTGTTCAAAATTGCCAGCGAACTTGAGTTGGGCGAATTTCTTCATTTGGGAAAGGGCGAAGAGAAGACGGGAGGCCGGAAGAAACAAGCTCTCCTGGTGGATGCCTTTGAAGCTCTGGTGGCAGCCATCTATCTTGATGGAGGCCTTAATGAGGCCCGCCAGTTCGTCCTCGGCTCCTTCCAAAAGGACTTCGAAGCCCTGGGAACTGGGAGTTTTTATCTTAAAGATTTCAAGTCTCAATTGCAGGAAAGACTCCAGGCCCTGCGCTTACCGCCAGCTGAGTATTCGATCGTCAGTGAAAGTGGCCCCGATCATAGAAAGCAATTTTTTGTCGAATTGAGAATTAGAGGTAAGCGGATCTCCGAAGGGCAGGGTGAAACTAAGAAAAGCGCCGAACAGGAAGCAGCGCGTTTAGCCCTGGCATCTGTGTTTGACGCGATTGACTGGCTCTCCTAAAGTCAGTAACTTGCCTCGGTCAGGTGAGCCCATTGACAAATGGGTTTGAGCCCACTTTTCGTTTGAGCATAACCCTAAATCTATGGAGCGACAGTCTTCACTGCGCGAATATTTTGAAAGCCTTGTTGTCACGGTGATCCTGGCGCTATTTGGAACCACTTTCATCGTGCAGGCTTTCAAAATTCCGACTCCTTCCATGGAAGATAACCTTCTGGTGGGTGATCACCTCTTGGTTAATAAGTTCATGTTTGGTAAATCGGATTCCTGGATAGGCAAGGTCTTACCCTTTCGCGATATCAGACGGGGAGACATCATCGTGTTCAGGTATCCAGAGGATTTATCTAAACACTATGTCAAACGGGCCATCGGAATCCCGGGCGATCGAATTCGGATTCTCAATCAGAGGCTTTACCTTAACGGAAACTTGCTCCAAGAGCCTTACATTTTTCACAAGGCACCTGACCACAATAATTTGCCGGTGCGCGATACCTTTCCCCTCCTCAAAGAACAGATGACTCGGTTTGCAGATTACCAACAGAATAAGGACATCTTTGACAGTTATGTCTATTTTAGGGAATACACGCAGGGAGACGAAATTGTTGTTCCACCCAATTGTTATTTTGCCATGGGCGATAATAGGGATAACAGTGCGGATAGTCGCTACTGGGGATTCGTTCCCCGCAAGAACATTGTGGGGAGGGCCTTGATCATTTATTGGTCTTATGTTACCGATCCTAACGAGCATTTGCATGACTCTTTCTTTGACAGGATTCAGCAGTTCGCCGATGTCATCATCAACTTCATCAAGAAAACGCGCTGGAACCGCACCTTCAAGCTGGTGGTCTAAACTATGGGAGTTTATGGCTTGACTGGATTCCCGCAAGATGAGGAGCTGACGGAATGAGAAAGGTTCTGGTGGCTCTTATCCTAATGTTTTTGATTGGTGGTGCGAGCTGGTATGTACTCAGTCCACTGAAAAAGACTTCTGAAGGGACAGGTCCAAGTCGTTCAGAAGCCTTGCAGTTTTCGAGAAAATTATCTGAGCTTTCTTCAGCCTCCGGCCATTCGTCTCGGAAGACTTTGGAGTTTACGCAAGGAGAAATTGACTCCTATATCTACTACGACCTTTCGCAAAATTTTCCGCCCGGCTTACGCGAAGTTCGTATCAAACTCCTAGAAGACTCCATCGCTGCTCAGGCGCGAATCAACTTTGATGAGCTACAGTCTGGAGAAAACACCCGAAGGAATCCCTTGCTGAACGCCTTGCTAAAGGGAGAACATACTCTGCAGGTGAATGGAAAGGTGAGAGCTCAAAACAAAGTTGGTAGTTACGACATTGTTAGTTTACTTATCGATCAAAACGAACTTCCGAAACCTCTGCTAGATTTATTGATCACGAAACTTATTATTCCCAAATATCCCATAGCCAGGCCAAACACGAATTTTGAGTTGCCCTATGAGATTGATAAGATCGCCGTGAGAGAAGGGAAGCTTGTCATTTATCGGGTGGCAAACTGATGGCTAATGATCAAGTGAGACTCACAGCCATTTTCCTTTTCCAATAGAAATACATAGGGATCCCCAACCCTACGATTCCTAATCCCAATAATCCCTCTTTCGGCCTGGATACCATAGCGTTAGCGAGAATTAGAAGATAAGACGCGACAAACGCCGCCGGTATAAAGGGATATCCGTGGGTCTTGTAAGGTCTGGAGAGATAAGGTTTGCTTTTCCTCAGAATAAGATTGGCGGTGCCCGTCATGATAGAGAAGGTCAACATCGCCACTACAGTATAGGTCAGCAATTGTCCAAAGGTCCCGGAAAAGATCAGCAGGCAAGAACAGATCGCCTGAATGAGGATGGAATTGGCGGGAGACTTGAATTTGGGATGTACTTTGGCCGCTCCCTGGAAAAAGAGACCATCCCGAGCCATGGCAAAATAAATTCTCGGTGCGGTGAGGATAACTGAATTGATCGCCCCTAGGATTGAAATAATAATGGCTAATGACACATACATTGAGGCAGAACTGCCGAAAAGGGCACGGGCTGCTGTTTCCCCGACATTGACAACGCCTCTCATTTGATCGATTGGCAGCGCATAGACATAGGCAATATTAATCAAAACATAAACCCCCATCACGATGAGTGTTCCGTAGATAATCGAACAAGGTACATTCCGCTGTGGTTCTTTGATTTCACTGGCTACATAAGTGGAGGTGAACCATCCAGTGAAGGCAAAAACGACGGCAATCATTGCCAGGCTGAGGTGGTTCAAGAAGTCTGCAGAACTGACCAAGGCATGCGTTGATGAGAAATGATTCCAGCTCCCCCCTCCATTAATGAGGCCCAGAACCGAAATAGCAAGAATCGCTCCCAATTTGGCAACGGTGAGGACGTTCTGTACCAGACTGCCCGAACGTACTCCGCAATAATTGATAGTGGAAAAGAAAAAGACTATGGCAAAAGCCACGACTTGTCCTGTGGAGAGAGCGAGGCTTTGGCCCAACAAGCTAATTCTGATAAAGTTTGTTCCTAGGGAAACTCCAGGCCAGAAGCGTTCTAGGTAAAAGATCAATCCAACGGCCATGGCGGCAATTGATCCTGGATTAATTACAAAGAAGTAAGTCCAACCGTTCAGGAATCCGTAGAGTGGGCCATAGGCTTCTTTAAGGTAGACGTATTCACCGCCGGCACGTGGCATAGCAGCACCGAGTTCGGCATAAGTCAAGGCTCCGCATAAGGTCAATAATCCTCCGATGATCCAAACCCAAATGATCAACATTGCGTCGGGAAGAGCCTCAGCGATTAATCCGGTAGTCGTAAAGATTCCGATCCCAATGATGTTACCCACAATAATCATGGTGGCATCGAAAAGGTCCAATCGCCTCTCCAGTTCGCCATACTGAGCCGATACAGATAACGTGCTGGGAGAATTTTTTTGCTTCTCCATGGGTTCTCTGGAATAGCTTAAGGAAAAAAAACCAAGAAGCGACTTACACGAAAGCTAATTGGTGAGTATCGTGCGGTCTACCGTCTATGTGCCTGCCGATCGTGGACCCTAGTATCCCAATGTGAGCCCATCGCCACGTGGATCTGAGGCACCATTAAGGTTATGATCTCTTGGATTAAGCAAGATTCCTTCGGCATCGCCTAGGTATCCGTCCACAACAACATTATGGCCACGACTTCGCAATCCATCAATCACATCCTGCGCAAAGCCATGATGCTCTACTATGAGCTCATCAGGGAGCCACTGGTGATGAACGCGTGGTGCATCAATGGCCTCCTGAATAGCAAAATTAAAGTCAACCAAATTAAGGATCACTTGAAGCACAGTATTGATGATGGTTGGCCCACCGGGGCTGCCAATGACAAGAAATAGGCTTTGGTTTTTC
>QHZP01000595.1:0-1205 GCA_003224715.1 Acidobacteriota bacterium
TTATGGAAATCCGGTTTGGACAAAATTAGGCGCCACCACCTTGGCCCATGTGGGCGTCGCTGAAGAGATGAAGCGCTATGAGCCAAAACGCTGGCAAGAGGCGGCCAAACAGCGAAAGGACGTTGCCAGCTTGAATTTGCCCACCGCTGAACTGCCTAGACAAACGTTTAAAGAAAATAAAATGGTCCTTGATGATGGCACTCGCAAAGTAGAGTTTCATTTTCTGGGATGGGCCCACACACGCGGCGATGGCTTTGTCTACCTGCCGAAAGAGAAAATCCTTTGCACTGGTGATGCCACAGTCAATGGTCCTTACAATTACATGGGAGATGGTAATTCGGCTAACTGGCCTAACGTCATCGAAAAAGCCAAGAAGTTTGATGTCGCCACTATACTGCCAGGGCATGGGGTTCCGGGAGGTAAGGATGTCTTGAGTGGACAGCAGCAATTCTTTGTCGAACTGCGAAAGGCTGTGGGGGCGATGCCGTGAAATCCGGCAAGAAGCTGGAAGACCTGGTGACCAAGCAGGGAGAGAAAGCTATGGGCACAAGCATAAAGCTTCCTGACTCGGTTAAGAACTGGGTCGACAACGAGTCGCTGGGCGGACAGGTTGAAGTAGTCTACAAAGAAATCACCATGGGCAAACCCCATGGCGAGATCCTGGGTGGGAAATAGAACCAAAAAAGAAAAAGGCAAAGGGCAAAAGGCAAAAGACCAAGGAGGATGGGATACTCCCTTGCTTTTGCCTTTTGCTTTGTCGAGAGGGGTGATGCATGCGAACACGACGAACCTTCTTGAGGAATTTGGTCGGGGCCGGAACAGTTGCTGTGGCCAGCTTTCGAGAGGATGGCCTCGATCGGATTCTGGCGGCAGGACGGGCTACCTCCAGTCACAGCCCGGAACAGCTCGCTCGCGATGAAGATTTTTGGTTTGAAATACAGCAGGCGTTTACATTGGACCGGACGCTCATTAATCTTAATAACGGCGGGGTGAGCCCCAGTCCACGTGTCGTCCAGGAGGCTATGAAGCGCTACCTCGACCTATCCAATGAGGCTCCGGTTCACACGATGTGGAGGCTGCTCGAGCCGCAGATCGAATCGGTGCGACGCCGGCTGGCAACCAGTTTTGGTTGTGATCCGGAAGAGATGGCCATCACTCGCAATGCCAGCGAGGCATTGGAGACTTGTATTTTGGGACTTGATTTG
>QHZP01000595.1:1398-4423 GCA_003224715.1 Acidobacteriota bacterium
TGTCAGATGGGCCGAGAACGTGGCATCGAAGTGATCGTTGATGGAGCCCACGCCTATGCCCATTTTCCCTTTAAACAGGCAGACTTGGATTGTGACTATTACGGGACCAGCCTTCACAAATGGTTGCTGGCACCCCATGGGACGGGGTTTCTCTATGTTCGCAAGTCCAAGATTGCGGGGCTCTGGCCCTTGATGGCCGCGCCTGACTCGATGCAGAAGGATATTCGCAAGTTTGAAGAAATTGGCACTCATCCGGCTGCCAATCATAATGCCATCGCGGAAGCGCTAGCCTTTCATGAAGGGATTGGGGGAGAACGGAAGGCTGCCCGGCTGCGCTATCTTAAAGACCGTTGGGCCCGCCGTCTCGGAGACCAGAAGGGCATTCACATCTTTACGAGTTTCGACCCAGCTCAGTCTTGTGGGCTGGCTCTTGTTGGCCTTGAGGGAGTGGATTCGACAAAGTTAGCGGATCATCTGTGGGACAGATATCGCATCATCGTTGTAGCTATTGTGCACGAAGAATTTCAAGGTATTTGCGTCACCCCCAACGTTTATACGACGATCGGGGAAATCGATACGTTTTGTGATGCCATGGAAAAGGTTATCAAAAACGGCTTGTGATCAGAGGATTGATTCCCCTTGCCTTTGCAATAGGCAAAAGTCAAAGCCGGTGAGAGCAATCGGATCCATCCCTGTTGGTGTTCCTTTACAAAATTGCCAAGGACGCGAACCGTTGACCGAGAAAAAGTCGCCTCTCAGTCCTCACTTAAAGGTTTCGCACAAAAAAGGCAGAGATTCTGAAAGATGAAGACCGACCAGTTCCCATCCATGGGGCTCGTTGGGATACTCATGGAAAATATGTGGAATTTGCCTGCTATCCAAGACCTGGTGTAAAGCCTTGATCCCCTCTCCTAAACCCATCGTCTGGTTGTAACGATCAGCCGTGCCGTAGTCAAAATAGATCCGTAGTCCCCTCAGGTCGGCTTCTTTGGCAATATCGAGGGGATTGTTCTGCCGCCATATTTCCAGGTTTACCGGATTTCCGAAGATCGGTGTGGTGAGCTGGGTAAAGAAACCAAAATGTCCGCTGTTTTTGGCCTGCTCTGGCATGTGAGAGGGGTCGGACAGGAAGATGATGGGTGAATGCGCTGCCGTGGCTGAATAGAGATTCTTATGCTTGAAAGCTATCTTTAGGGCCCCAAAGCCACCCATCGAAGTCCCGCCAATCGATCTCCATTGGGCACCGGACTTTACTCGATAGGTGTTTTCGATGTGCTGGATTAAGTCTTGAGTAATACAGTCCTCATAGTTCTTGCTGCCGTCCTTGTAGTTCGTGTAAAAGCTGTTGTCTCCCTTGGGATGAACCATCAGGATCTCTGGAATCTTGTTCCCGGCGATCAGCTTGTCGACCTGTTCGTGGAGATGGCCGTAGCGGTCAACAGTCCAACTGGTATGATCGTTCCAGAGTCCATGGAGAAAATACACGACCGGATACTTCTTGCTGCCTTTGCCATAGGAGGGCGGGAGAAAAATGGAATATTCCGCATCCCCTTTAAGGGCGGGGCTATAGAACTTGCTAAACTCAACCCTCGCCCCGCTGTTCATCTCAATGGCGCTGTGATCGCCACGTCGCCGTTCACCTCCCGAATCGTTCTGAAATTGGATGGCGTAAAAATCTCTCAAGCAAGGGCAGAGGCTGAAACACAAACAAGCCGACATTCCGGCACAAAGTAATTTCAAAGAGAGGCGGAGATTCCTCACAAAGACGGCGGCGATTTCTCCTTGTCCTTTCCCCTTTTTCACAGATTTTGACCCTTCCTTTCTCATATCCTAGTTTATCACCTGTCATTCCTCACTGTTGCATTGGCTGGGCCAGCGCGCCTGCTGTTCCCTGGGTGAAGGGGAACGACCTTTCATCAGGAGAGCCATCCATGCCCCCGGGCGGCATCGCCAATAAATGAAAATTATTCCCCCTTCGAAGGGGGTGCCTTACAGCGCAAGCGATTATAGCACTATCGACCACGAGACCGGGGCGACAGGCCATGGCGGGGATGGCCGCGCAGACAAAATTGATAGATTTATCTATCGCTCATTCCTCTTTATCTGTTACAAATGCTTCGTCACCTTGCATCGGAATCATGGACCATCAGAATTGAGATAAATACCAACTTTATTCGAGGAGGATTCCTTATGCGTTCTCACTGGATTTCTCGTGCCCGTCGTGCCTTTCTAAAGAACTTTGCGACTCTGGGCGGAGTGACTGCGGCAGCCTCACTGCCGCCTGCTGTGTTCCAATCCCAGGCCCAGGGCCGCAGCACTTCGGAAAGCTACTCTTTTCTTCCCTGGTACACGCGCAGCCAAACCTATAAATCGCTGAAACAATCCAGCTATGACACAAGCGGAGGAAACCACGATAGCTGGCCGATAGAGGCAGGGAAGACCCAGGAGGTTTTCAATCAAAAAGGCCCCGGCGTGATTACCCATATCTGGTTCACCATTGCGGCTGAAAGTCGCGATTATCTCAAGGAACTGGTGCTTCGCGCCTGGTGGGACGATGAGGAGAATCCCAGTGTCGAAACGCCGGTGGGTGATTTCTTTGGTCTCAATCTGGGACAAAACTTCATCTATCAGTCAGCCTTCCTCAACTGTTCGGCCATCAGGGCGCTCAATTCTTATTTGCGCATGCCCTACCGCAAGAGTGCGCGACTGGCGATTACCAATGAGGGATCACAGCGTGTGGGTGCTTTCTATTCCAATATTGACTTTCAAAGTCTCGCCGCACTGCCTGAAGACGTTCTGTATTTGCATGCTTGGTATAACCAGGCCACCCCAAATGTTGGCACAGATAAGAATTGGAAGGAGAATGGCGATGCCGATCACCTCAAGAATGTGGACGGGAAGCATAACTACCTCTATGCTGAGGCCCGCGGACGAGGCCATCTCATGGGAGTGACACTGGGAATCTGGCAGAACCAGGATCACTGGGCGGGTGAAGGGGACGACATGATTTTCATCGATGATGAAA
>QHZP01000078.1 GCA_003224715.1 Acidobacteriota bacterium
CAGGTCATGGATGGCACGGGCGATTAGTTCTTTGCCAGTGCCGCCCTCTCCACGACGGTGTGTTGAGAAATCTGTAGGGCTGTAGAGCCCAAAGCACCGGTTACCGCACGAGTTCTTTCACCATACGAGGTTCAGCAGCGAGTGCCAGCGCCATGGTGGCCCAACTGGTGCCCGTGGAGGAGATCCATTGATCTGGCCCGTGGGGAAATCCGCTCTCGAAGTAGGGTTGCAGCGGCAACGACCGGGTCTTAACCAGCCAGGAGCCATCTTCGAGCTGAGTTTTGAGCAGGAACTGGGCTCCTCTTTGGTAAACCGGATCGCTGATCGGCAAGCCGGCGGACTGGTGGAGGGCGACCAAGGCTTGTCCAGTGGCGTAGGCATCGCCTGGTAGCGTGGGTAGCTGAGACCAGCCTCCATCAGCACGCTGTTCGGCCAGCAGTTCGCGGGCGGATTTGTCGATCACAGCCCGGCTGACTTTGGCCCATCCCAGGCCGAACAATTTGAATGCCTTTTCCTCGTTGGCCTGGGGAGTCGCTTTGAGGAGCCAGGCTGTGGCGCGGTCGACTCTGTTTTGGTACTCGGCCCGCTCTCCTCCGGGGGCGTAGAGCTGTATCGCGCGCAGGCTGGCCGCCGTGGTGCTGATATCGCTGTACTCGAGTGGCGGCCGATGAATGGTTGTGCGCCAACGCCCGTCGCTGGCCTGCGTGGCTTTCAGGTAATAAACCATCGCATCGGTGAGCGCCCCGGGAGGATAGTTTTCGGCGGCCATGCCGAGTAGGGAATAGCTGATGGTATCGGCGCCGCCACCTACGTCTATCACTTGCAGGTAAAGTTCCCGTCGGGCATTCAGGAGAGCGGCTGAAGCCTGCAGCTGCTCCCGCGCGATGAGCTCGTTGATTCGGAATCCTCCTTGTCGAGCCACCGAAATCGCCATCGCCGGCAGCGACTGGTGATGGCAGGAGGTACAGGCCCCATTCTTTACAAAAATGGGTCCACATTTCTGTAACAAGTCAAGGCTCTTCTGGACGGCTGCCCTAAGCTTGGCGGTATCGACGTCTTCGGCAGCCGCCAACGACATGCTGGAGCACAGCCACAACATTAAAACTACTGGACGAAGCCTGCTCATTTTTGAACCTCCTGCCGCTCTCGTACAGTTGCGGTGGATTCTGTTCCCTTGGGGTCGCGGTTCAAGAGCAATTGCACTACGGCGGTGTAGCCTCTTTTCTGGGCCAGACTTAAAGCGGTCTCGCCGTCATTGCCGCGGACGTTGACATCTGCGCCTGTGTCCAACAGCGCCTTGACGGTTTCGGTGTTCAGAAAATCCGAGTAGGCTGCCAGCATCAGGGGCGAATAGCCCCGATCGTCTTTGGCGTTGACGTCGGCCCCTTTTTCGAGCAGCCTCCTGAATATTGCGCTTTCGCCGAAAGGAGCCGCCGTTGCCAGAGCGGTAAGTCCTCGTTTCGTAGCGGCGTTGACCTCAGCCCCATGGGCGATCAGCAACTCCACACAGCTCAGGCAGCCAAACCGTGCGGCCGCCATGAGCGCGGTGGCGCCGCTGGTGGCCCGGGCATTAATGTCTGCGCTCTTCGCGAGGAGGACTTTAAGGGTTTCAACGTCTCCCGCTGTGGCCGCCTGCATGAGAGCATTGGTGCCCTGGTTATCCTGGGCGTTGACGTCTGCGCCCTTTTCCAGCAGCAAGCTGACCACCGCGGCTGCGCCTTCATGACGGGCGGCGATCATCAAAGGTGTCCTGCCGTTCTCTGAGGCCACGTTGACTTGGGCTTTTCTGGCGAGCAGCAAGCCAACCTTGTCGAAATCGCCGGCAGCCCACATCAGGGCTGTGGCTCCCGCTCGGTTGCGCGCATTCGGATCAGCGCCCTGATCGAGCAGCAAACGCATGCAGTCCTCGCCAGCATGAAGGGCCGCATACATCAAGGGCGTGGTGCCGCCGTTACCTCTGACGTTCACCAGGGGCCTGTCCTTTCGGAGGATGGCGCGCACCGCACCCGAGTTGCCGTCGTGAATCGCCCCGAAGAGCGGCTCGCCCTTGGGATCCAGCGGTCCGGTCTTTTCCGGCGGTGCGGTCTCCTCTACGGTTGCATCGGGCCAGGTGGCACCCTGGTCAATCCAGGCCTTCAGAACGCCAATTTCCTCCGCGCTCAATGCTCCTGTGGGCGGCATCTGCAGGCCCAACTCAGAACCGGTCAGCCTGCGGAGGATCTTGCTTTGGGCTCCGTTGCCGGGAATAATGACCACGCCGGAGTCGCCTCCCCGCAGCGCCGGTACCTTTATATCGAGGCGCAGCCCGGAAAGCTGCTGAGACGGACCGTGACAGGAGTAGCAATTGGCCTGCAGAATGGGCTTAACATCACGTGTGAAATCGACCTGCATATTGGCAGCGTCCGGCAGCTTGGAACTTTGGGCCGTAGCCGGTCGCGCAAGAACGCAAAGCAACGCAAGGTAGCAGAACAAACCCAGTTTCATTGGAATCCTTTCCTGATTTTTACTGTAAGTACCACACCACCTACAAAACTGTCAACAGGAAAACGAAACACTTCAACTGGCAAAAGCCTTGGAAAAGGTCACGTAAAGAGTCAATGGACTCCTAGAGTTTCACCACGACTTCAAATCTGACGGTTGGCACGAAATGATTTTTGAACCTTTCAGCCCATCCTGGACGAGTCTGGGTCTGCAATTCTCAGTCTATTCCAGCTCAAAGGCCTGGTACATCACCTGGCCATGCCTTTCGATTTGCAAGAGGACGGAATCGCCGAGATCCACCTTTTTTAAGGCATCATTAAGATCGGCCACATCCTTGACCGGAGTGCGATTCACCGAGTAAATCACATCTCCAGTTTGCAGCTCCGCGCCACCCGAAGAGGCTCCCATGAGCTTGGCTGCCACGACCACCCCATTCAGTTTGCGCAGGGGCAGAAGCATTTGGGAAATCTTGGGATCAATGGCGACGCCGAGGATGCCCAGTTTGGAAACCAGGTTCTCTCTCGGATCGGCCAGCTCCGCAAAACGATCGGGATCATCGGCCCGCTCAATCACTCTCACATCGAGTCGCAACCTTAAATTGTCCCGCAAGACCTCCACCACCACATTGTCGCCGACGGAATGCCGGTAGAGATTCACGTTAAATTGACGGGCGTTCTCCATGACCTTTCGGTCCAATGTCAGCACCAGGTCTCCTTCTTTGATTCCAGCCCGATGGGCCGGACCCCCGGGGGGCACATCCGAAATAATCACTCCCCAGTCTTGCGGGAGTCCCAAGCACGAAGCGAGTAGGGGCGTAATGGTCTGGGCATAAACACCAATCACTCCCCGCCGGACCTTCCCACTCTGTTTGAGCTGTCTGTAAACATTCCTCACAATGTTGCTCGGGATAGCAAACCCGATCCCCTCGCTACCACCAGACTGAGACAGAATAAAGGTGTTGATTCCGATCACCCGCCCGTTGCCGTCCACCAGTGGCCCTCCGCTGCTTCCTGGATTGATGGGAGTATCGGTCTGGATATAGACCATAGGATCTTCCGGCTTCAGTTGGCGCGCCACGCCACTGACGACGCCCATGGTGACTGAATTGGCCAACCCAAGAGGCGCGCCAAACGCCAGCACCACCTGTCCCTGTCTCAAGCCATCCGAATCTCCCAGTTCGACAAAAGGAAGTCCCTTCCTGTCGACTTTGACGAGCGCCAGATCGGATTCACGGTCCAAACCTAACAGTTGCCCTTCTAACATTTTGCCTTTGGCTTTCAAGAGGGAACGGTTGGGGGACTTGCTCTCCGAAGAGGTCGGTAAAAGAACTTGCACTCGCTGAGCGCCTTCCACTACGTGGGCATTGGTGATGATGTAACCCTCCGAATCCACAATCATTCCCGAGCCGATGCTGTGCTGGCGTGCGAGAACGCCAGTGCCGGCACTTTCTCCTTCAATAACCGGCGCCAGGCCGCTGGAAAAAACCTGGACGACGGCGGGACTGACCTGCTGGGAAAGCGTTTCAAGCGAAGCGCTCAACCGAGTCAGGTTCAGGTCAGCTTCCTTTACGTCAATTACTTGAGCCAACACTGACTTGCCATTAAGAGAAAGGATTGTTATCCAAAGAAGCCAGGAACGGAAACAGGTCTTCACCTGGGCATCGCCTCCATTAAGAGCGGAAATTAGAGTGGAACCTTAGATTGTTTCCCCGCGGAAAAGCCAATTCTGGATCCGGCTGCCTTACCACAACCGATCGATTCCCACCACCTGAGGTTGCTGCTGCCCGTGGGATCGCACATAGACCGTGATCGTGCGCCTTGTGTCTCCGTCTCGAGAAATGTCGGCCGCATAATAGGCGGCAGCCTGGCTGTTGAAGGCCTCCTTTGGCATGGCGAAGCTGGTTGCATCCGACAGCGGTGTCTTCTTCTCCGTTTCGTTGTCAAACCGCGACCAGGAGACTTTCAAAGGAGCAGTCACGCCCATTCCGTGTTTCTTGGCAAGGTCTTCGAAGACGAGCTCTCCGTCCCGAACTGAGAAGCGGTCGAGAGGAAGGACCTTGGCAAAGAAAGTTTTCCCAATCTTGTCTCTCCGGCGGATCAGGCAATCCACCAGATACTGCTCTGCATCAGGATCGCTGAGCTGTCCGGTCTTGACAATGGCCCGGATCTGGTCGTCAGTGAAAGCCATTACCTGTTTGGCCGCCCAGAATTCGTCATCCGGAAGCCGGTTCTCGAAAGCGGGATTCGGATATTCCGGATACCAACGTTCCGGGTCAAAAACATCCGCTTCGATTTTTCCAATCGATGGATAGTTGGGATACTTGGCCAAGGCCCAGCGCGGTACCCATAGGCCCAGAGTGACAATCTCTTTCAGCGTCGGCCCCCAAGAGAACAGATATTCCCCGCCCGCACGCGGACTGTTGGGATGTGAGGTCGAACTTCCCAGCGTTGCCCCAAAGTCGATCAAGTTATGTCTCAAGTACTTCACGCCGTTTTCCTCTACGAGCATGTCCTTGGTATTGACGGCGCGGGAGTCATCGTGGTCCAGCCAGGCACAAAACACGTAATACGCCCGAAGATCCCGGCGATGCTCGTGAGGGACAATGTCGTTGGGGTCGTCATCACGGACACCAAAAAAGCGGAACGGCCCGAGGGATTTGCCCGGCAGTTGCAGGCTGACGAAACCACGGTACTTGTCATCCTTGGTTTTAGGCACTTTCAGCAGAATTTCCAGGATGTCGCGGTGGGTCATCTTGCGACGCTTCCCTTTCTTGTCTGTAACTCGAACGTCTTGGCCCAAGACAAGTCGTTCTATATCGAAGTAGACCAGATAGGTGTCCCAGACGTGGTAGCCGAGAGCATGAAAGAATCTGGTGGAAATCATATCTGCGGCAGTGGCCATCTCCGGATTGTTAAGTGGGTCAAACTTCACATAATAACGCCGGCCTTTCGAATCCATCATAGTAAATCCGGGCGTGATCCCCTGGGTTTTGGCGGAGACAATGGTCCATGGCCCCTCCATGGAGGGAGGGGTAGTTCCGCCCGGCCCACGCATGAGTTCTTCGTTGCTCATGGGCTTCCAATAGTGACGCTTCGTGTACCAGGCGCCGTCCATCGGGTCTCCCAGCGTATCGATGGCCTTGGACCGAATGACGTGTCTCTTGGTGTTTCGTTCACCGGGCTTACCCAGAGTATGGCTGAATAGGTCATAATACCGGGAGAGTTCGCGGCTCTGTACATGGTCCACGTTAATCGGAGCCGGTTCCTGAGTGAGAGGATCATCCGGATAAAACTTCTTGGCCAGAAGTGGAGAACTCGTAAACAGGACTATTACCAGCGGGGGCAGGTAAAAGCGTTTCATAATTTCTACCTCATGGAATGGGCTGTGCGCTTCGTGTCCCAATCGGGTGTTGGGCAAAGACGTCGTTGAATTTGAACCAGACCTGGAAGCCTTCCCGGCTGAAACCCACATCCAAACGGATGAAAGTTCGGTTCAGAGCATTGAATCGCAACCCAAACCCGTAGGAGGCTTCCAGGTTGGAGAAGTTCAGCTGGGCACGCCTGGGGAAGACCTTGCCTCCATCCACCCACAGGGCCATGTCCAACCCGCTGAAGGCCTCCCAGCGGTATTCGCCGGTCAAGCTGAGCAGGTTTTTGTCCGAGAACCGGAAGGGACGAAACCCGCGCAGATCTTCCGACCCTCCCAGTATGGGATTCATATAAAAAGGCAGGGTCTGCCCGCCGTCGGTATCGGTGAGCACAGTCCTGGCGCGCAGGGCAATGACTCTCCTCCTGTTGAAAAATCCAATGTACTGCTGAAGGTCGACGTCCAGACGCCGGAAGTCGTGCAACCCCAACTTGCGATCCTGATACCAGGTGTATTGGCCCACATAGTTGCCACCGCTTTTTGGCCCGTGGGGGTCATCTCGATAGTCAATCTGGGCAAAACCGCCATAGCGGAAAAAGTCGGTTTGCCGATCGATCCCCGGCGCCTGCTCAGGCGTGAACTGCTGTTCTGTGGAGATAAGACGGCTGTCGGTGCCGGGACCTACGTTGAGCCATAAGTATCCGGCTGAACCACCTAACCTCACTATTCGCACAGGCCTCACGCCCAGGATGAGATCGGTGCCCGTGTCTTCCAAACGGTAGTCGCTCCGCTGTCCTTTGGGAGAGCGGGGACCGAGACCGTAGAAATTGATTCGAGGATAATTGCGGTGCGCGGAGTAGAAATCAACGAACACATGATTCTTCGCCAGCCGCGGGAGCGTCATTTGCAGTTCGTACTTCTGGTACAGCTTATAAGAAGCTTCCGCAGAGGTGCGGAACGTCAAGTTTCCGGAGAATAGGTCTTCACGAAGGTATTGGGGACCTATCGCGAACCCACTGCCGGCAACCAATCCTCCGAGCTTCACTCCCAACCCATTGACTCCGCCCAGAAGCCGCTCGGGAAGTTTCTTTTCCTCGACGTCGACCATCCCTCGCTCGACATTACTTTGTTGCTCGGCCTTCAGGTGGCTGGATCGCTCTTGCCGTTCTCTCTGAATCTCTCCAGCCCGCGAGTCCGTCTGACCAAAAACGCAAGGGTCTAGCAACAGGGGGAGAAGGAGGAACAACGCCGCGGCGGACATCACTGAAAAGACATTCGACGATCCAGTTTTGGGAAGTGGGACGGATCTATAGTGCGCTCTCATAGGCTGCCTCGCTAATCATCAGGCCCTTTTGTGCTCAGCCTGGCCGTGCACTAATAGGCTGGCGGACCAGTTCACCTCTAGCTACTCGCAAAGAGGTTGCAATCTCATAGAGAACTTTTTGGCAACAGGTCACTGTTTCGAACTCTAACCATCGCTTCCAGACCCAAGACGGCCAGCAAGCCGAGAACCACCGCCTGACGGCAGGACTCCGCACTTATGAAGTCGAAGGACCTGTCGTCGCCTGGAATTCCGCCTTCAGGTGGGCAGCCCAGTCGTCAGGACCGGAGAGCAGTGTGAACGCGGAACCCTCAAACCTCAGATTTTCATACGCTGCGATTCTTGCCCTGCTTTGTTAGCCTCTGCATCACGGCACGAGTTTCATAAGGTCTGAATCGCACTGATTTGGGCACACAAAACTCTGCCTAAATGAGACGACATGGGTCGAGCTTTGTCCCAGAACCGGGCTGAATCTACGAGCCATGGCTCACTGGAAGGTCAACTGCTGGCACCGGCACGACTGGATGCTTCTTCTGACCCTTGTTGGAGAACAGTACGGTTGATGTAGCGTAGGACGTCCTTAATAGAGATGATACCAACGGGTATCTTTTCTTTGACAATGGGAATGTGACGAAAACCCCCAACCGACATTTGGTAGAGGGCAAACCGGATCGAATCTTCCAGTCCTAGTGTGACCGGATGAGCGGTCATCACATCTTTTAATCGAATCTGATCTAAAGAATTCGGCGAGCCCGCTAACTTGTAGAGTAAATCCCGCTCTGACAAAATCCCGACCAGCTGTTTCCCCTCCACTGCCAGGACACAACCCACTTTGCGATCTTTCAACAACTGAATGGCTTCGATAACAGGAGCGTCAGCGGGAAGGCTAATGGGGGGGAGCGGATTTAAGTGAGAGACTGCATCCTCCATGAGTCTTTGCTGCAAGCCGAGCCTGGGTCGGGGAACGTCTAACTTCATCAAGGGTTCCATGCAATCTTCACAGCGGTCGGCCCCTGGTAAATTTTCGAAACCACAAGCAGGACAAAACATATGAGACTCCTTGGCTAATGACGACGGTCAGCGATTACGTTGACATCCATCCAGGCGTTGTATCAAATCGCCTCTCATGCGAAGACGCATGAGCGAGGAATGGGGGCCTTTCTTATTCATCCATGGTGCCCAGAGCAGCGCACAGAGCATTAAAATATTCCCCCTTTTGATTTTGAAGGGGACAGCGCTCTCGCAGAGAGCGCGCTCGAGTTTGGACATTTGCGGCACCGAAGAACGCGGTTGACCCTCACCCGTCGCTTAGCTCCACCCTCTCCCACCAGGAGAGGGAGAACAATAAATGGGGGTGTGGCTCAGATCGACGTTTCACGTCACGCCGTTACCGCTGTGTCATGAAACGTCTGTTTGTTAGCCTTCAAGTCAGCGCTCTCATCCGTGGATCTCTCCCTCGCCCTTGGGGAGAGGGTGGTCCGCCGGACGGCGGACCGGGTGAGGGTCAACTCACGGGAATTGCTCCTCAAGATCTCCAAACTCCAGAGCGCCCTCGGAGAGGGCGCGAGGGGGATGTCCAATCGGTCGGAACACGGACATCCCCAGGCAGCTTCGCCACCACTCTCCTCAAGCTCGAGTGGGATTTTCACGGAAATCCCTATTCAACCACCCAGGTATCCCCACTATTAAGCAATTTTTCCAAATTGCCCGGTCCCATGCGGCTGATGGAGTCTTGTACCTGCGCTTCTAATAGTTCATCATAGGTCGGCTTTCCCACTGAGCGGAAGACGCCCACCGGAACCGGAAAATCAGGATAATCCATTCTTGCTAACATGAAAGCCAGACTCGGGTCCGGCGCCTGGGCATCGTGGACCAGCAAGTCGGCTTCAGTTACACCCTTCCCCAACTCCACCACTTCCAGACTTAGTTCCTTTAGCCGAATCCCTTTGTTTCGATCTTTACCAAAAATCAATGGCTTCCCATGTTCGAGGTTGATGGTTCGGTCCTCTCTGAATTCACGTTCGCTGAAGTGTTTAAAAGCACCGTCATTAAAAATATTGCAGTTTTGAAAGACTTCTACAAAAGATATCCCCTTGTGCTTAGCGGCTTGAGTCAGGACAGCGGCGAGATGTTTCACGTCCACATCAATGGAGCGGGCGACGAACGTGGCTTCATTGGCCAGGGCCACGCATAAGGGATTGATCGGATAATCGATCGATCCCTGCGGCGTTGATTTTGTCTTCTTTCCAAATTCAGAGGTCGGTGAATATTGTCCCTTGGTCAACCCATAGATCCGGTTGTTAAATAGGATGAGGTTTATGTCCACGTTGCGCCGGATGACGTGCATGAAATGATTCCCGCCAATACTCAAGGAATCTCCGTCTCCGCTGATCACCCATACCGAAAGTTCTGGACGCGACGCTTTGATACCTGTAGCAATGGCAGGCGCCCGGCCGTGAATCCCATGAAAGCCATAAGTGTTTACATAATACGGAAATCGACTGGAACAGCCAATGCCCGACACAAACACAAATTTCTCACGTGGGATGCCCAGCTCAGGCAGAGTCTTCTGGGTCTGGGCTAGAATCGAGTAATCGCCACATCCGGGGCACCACCGTACTTCTTGGTCAGAGACAAAGTCCTGGCGTTTAAGCTCCAGAACTGGTGTTCCTTGGTTGGACGGATTGCCATTATCACTCATTATGATAGATTCCTTTTTCCTATAACAATTCCTCAATTTTCCCTATAAGTTCTGAGATCTTGAAGGGCCGACCTTTAACTTTGTGGAACCCGACAGCATTGACCAGGTAGCGGGCTCGCAGAAGCAATTGCAACTGTCCGAGGTTCAGTTCTGGCACAAGCACTTTTTCAAAACGAGAAAGCACGTCGCCCAGATTCTTAGGGAATGGATTCAAGTAGCGCAGGTGAATGCTGGAAACCGATTCCCCCCTTCCCTGCATGGCCTCAACGGCTGAGGTAATGGCTCCGTAGGTCCCGCCCCAGCCCACCAGCAGAATTTTCCCAGCAGGTTTGCCAAAAATTTCCACTTCAGGGACAAAATTGGCAATTCGGGCGATTTTCTCAGACCGCAGACGCACCATGAATTCGTGGTTATCCGGCTGATAGCTAACATTGCCCGTGATGTGCTGCTTTTCCAAACCACCGATTCGGTGTTCTAATCCAGGAGTTCCAGGAATGGCCCAAGGACGCGATAGGGTCTGTTCGTCACGCAGATAGGGATGAAAGCCTTGTGGGTCCTTCCTGAACTTGATGCCGATTTTGGGCAACTTGTCGATCGTCGGAATCTTCCACGGCTCGGACCCATTTCCAAGATACCCATCAGAAAGGAAGAAGACCGGAGTCATAAATAGGGTCGCAATTCTAAAGGCTTCGAAAGCCATCCTAAAGCAATCACCCGGAGTTGCCGGCGCGACTATGGCCACAGGGCATTCGCCGTTGCGTCCGAACATAGCTTGCAAAAGATCCGCTTGCTCCGTTTTGGTAGGTAAGCCCGTGCTGGGGCCACCTCGCTGAATATTGGCAATCACGACCGGCAATTCGGTCATGACGGCCAACCCAATAGCCTCCGATTTCAAGGCAACGCCCGGGCCACTGGTGCCTGTCAGCGCCAGGTGTCCCGAAAAGGAAGCCCCAATGGCCGCTCCAATAGCCGCGATTTCATCCTCGGCCTGAAACGTCTTGATCCCAAAATTCTTGTGACGAGAGAGCTCGTGCAATATGTCGCTGGCTGGAGTTATCTCTGGGCCACCTGGGAAGCTGCAATAAATCCCAGAGCCGTGGCCTCGTTGCCGGTAATGTTACGGTATTTTCCCGGAGCGAGAGTTGCTTTGCGGACCCGGTAATGCGTCGTGAAAAGTTCCGTGGTGTCGGCATAATTAAACCCAGCCCGCAATGCCTGTGAATTGGCTGCAAGGATCTCTGGCTTTTTCTGAAACTTCGCCTGCATCCATTTCAGGGTCGGCTCGAGTGGACGATCATACAACCAGTACATCATCCCAAGAGCGAAGAAATTCTTACAGCGTTCTGCTTCCTTCTTAGGCAGGTTCAATCCTT
>QHZP01000104.1 GCA_003224715.1 Acidobacteriota bacterium
AGACT
This sequence comes from Acidobacteriota bacterium, assembly GCA_003224715.1. GTDB lineage: Bacteria > Acidobacteriota > Terriglobia > Versatilivoradales > Versatilivoraceae > QHZQ01. The sequence continues at coordinate 6 of QHZP01000104.1, forward strand.
AACAGTTGGTTTTTGGCAGTTCATGAGAATGTTGCCCGGATACAAATCACAATGGGTCCTTGCTGTCTCATCAACACATCACCTTCACAACGGCCCAGCTCGCGTTCGAAATCCTTTAACAGCCTCCTCTGCCCTTCGCCGACGCTCTGGAGCAGTATGTGCCCGTTCGAGAATTCCGACAAAATATGCCGCAGCGTTTCTCCGGGTCTCCGGATTTTGCTGAGGATTTCTCAAAGTCTCCTCCCAGAATCTGTCCATCGCCTCTAATTCCGCTTCTTTCTTGGCTTCCTGAACTTGGCGGGCCTGGATCTCCTCAAGCTTCCTTCTGCGGTGTAGCTTGAGGGTCTCGCCCGTAAGACATTGCGGCACGATCTTCAACAGTAAGGCCATCCTGCTTGTCTTAATCGCCTCAGCCTTGAGCGTGGAACCTTTCAATCGGACGAAGTCGGCAATTTCTGCGTCTTCGGTATCCGCACAGACAGCTTCACACTTTTCAACCAGCGCAAGGATATCTTGGTCATTTGGGTGGATGCCCGGGAACTCGGTCAATGCGCTTCGAGTCAAGCGAAATTCCTCTGCTCTTGACGGCGACGTCGTCGTTATTTCTAGATTCTGATTTCTAGTATTTAGGGTACCCGGATCAGGTGTACCTGATTCAGTTGAATCAGGTATACCTGAAAGAGCCGGTCGCGGTTCACACGTTGTCTCTCGAGGAGCTCTCGGAGGGCTCAATGCTTTGCCGCTTTCGGGATCTATAAATTGGACTCCACGTGTTTTGACATAGTGAGTTAGCCCTGCAGCTTTGCGGCGCTCGAGGATTGCCGGGAAGCTGTAGATCAAGTAACTTCTGGCGCGAGCATGATTGTAGGGAGAGATTTCTTCAACGGCAAGCTTGTTGGCTAGTGCTTTTATGTTGGCCTTGCAGTTGTTCACCGTAAGGCGAGCGAGTTCTGCCATCCCTCTGTAGCCGATAGTGATGAGTCTGGTTTGATGGCTCTGGCGACCTGCGGCTCGCCAAAGAGCTTCATAGAGGGCTTGCTCTCCAAGTGAGTGTCCGTCCTGGGCCAGTACCGCTCGTCGGATTCGAAGGGGACCACGTGCAGTCTGTACAGCACGTGTACCTGATTCGGGTACACCCGTTTCAGGTGTACCCAATTCGTCCGAATCACGTACACCCTTTTCGGGTAAACCTGATTCCNNNTGAACAACCCGGCGGTAGATTGGCTACCAGCCTATTCGAGAGCGGGCTCTGAGGTAAATGATTGCTCTGGATAAGATAGTCATGCGGCAAGTGGACCGTTGGAACAAACAGCCCCAGTTTTCTCTTTGCTTTGGGTGTTCGAAGGTGAGCTGCGGAAGGCTTTGTCTTTAGCTCTGTCATGGTGGTGCGTTCCTATTTGACAAGTTTGACAACGGCGATTTTGTTTCGTGTCGTCTTGAGCTTATCGAGAACTTCATCTGTCAGGCTCCAGAATTGGTCAGCGGCCCTGTGATTCTTTGCGTAAATCACAGTTGGAAGTTTTTGAGAAGGGGCCTCGGCAATCTTTGAATAATCATGGATGTTCGTGTCGAAAACATAACCGATGAGGTCGGCGGCAGACTCGACCGCAAACCTTGACTCCGAGGAAAGGTTGCGCTGTGGCTTGTAAAGGTTAATCACGGCGCCTAGAATTTGAAGCTCGGAGTTGACGTTCTTTCGCACCGAACGCCCCATCCGGCAAAGCTCCGACTGAGGAGAACTGGCCTCAGTTTCTGGATGCTGGTAGTCGTTGTTGCCGAAGGGCCATCGGTCTGGGCAACAATTTGTAATCAGTCGAAAGCCTCTCTGAGTTGGTTGCGGAGCCGGTGGGTTAGGTAATCAGCCTGCATTTCAAACCTGGCAAGACGAATATCAGAAGGAACCAAATCGAGACTTTCTACAGGACTTTCCACTATGGTATCCTCAAGCGGTAACGCTTCTGACTTACTTCCTGTAGGACTTGCTTCGGGTTCGATGAGGACGTGGGCTAGAGTTGCTTCGTACACATCGGCATCCACCCACGACGAGGTCAAATTACCCTGCGGATCACAGTCAACGACGAGTGTCTCATAGCCCCGCAAGGCACAACACGCAGACAGTTCGCGGGTCAGAGTGGTCTTGCCGACTCCACCTTTCTGGTTTGACACTGCAATTATCTTCATGGATGCTCGCTCCTTGGCAGATCTCAATCCGGAAATGCTCAAGTCGAACTATCAACACACTCGTGCGACGGGGCTGCGCCGAACGCCAGTTGACGAAAGGGGGTGCTGGTAGTCGTTGTGGCCGAAAGGCCATCGGCCTGGGCAACAATTTGTAATCAGTCGAAAGCCTTCGACTGTGCCCAAATTGTGCCCACGGTCAAGTCGGATTAAGGGTGCTCAGCTAGGATTAACGGGATGGTGAATTTCTAAGTGGTTGTAAATGGAAGGAAAATAGGCAAGATGGAAAGCGTACTGCGTTCTCATAATCCTTAGGTCGGCGGTTCGAATCCGCCCCCCGCTACCAACCTGTTAATCCTTTTGCAATTTCGACCCTGGTCTCAAGCGATTTCGGTAGATGTCCAACGCCAGGACTAGCTCCATGCGATCAGGAATGGAATCTCTAGCGTGCTAGGCCTGAAAAGCCACAAGGAGATAGCTATGAACACACATTCCCAGTTTTACAGTCTCACGGCCCTTCTCATGGGAGGCGCTCTGTTGGCAATAATGTCTTCTTCCTGTGCCGGCCGGCCGCCCAACGATTCTTATTGCAGCTATGAGCCGCTTCCGGCCAGTGTTGACGCCAAAGCCGATCAAGGCGCCTTAGAGGTTGAAGGGATCACCTCTACCTATTTCTACGTTTTCGATGAAGGAGGAAAGCAGAACAGCTACCAATCCTTGGGCAGGACATTGGGATTGGATCCGGGAAAGTATCAGTTAAAGGTCAATAATAGCTCGCATCCAATCACCGTGCAGAAGGGGATCCTCACCAAATGCTCTACCGGAGCGCTGATGGTTAGCGGCGGCACTCCTGAATATTATTACGTGATGGACAGTGCTAACCAGCAACTGCACTACGACTCGCTAGGTAAGGCAGCGTCTTTCCTGCCCGCTCCCTTTCGGGTCAGGGTGAACAATACGGAAGTTCAGACAGAAGTGAAATTGAATCAGACGACCGAAATTAAGACGGGAACCCTGGTTGTGCGCGGCAGCACCAATGAATATTATTATGTGAACGACTCCTTGGGGAAGCAGTTAAGCTACAATTCATTGGAAAAACCGCTGGCTTTTCTGCCAGGGTCTTACACCGTGAGGGTCAATAATACCGAGTCAAAAGCCAACATCGGCGGCGGCCAAATTACCGAGCTAAAGACCGGGACCCTCCTCGTCAAAGGCTCAACCGAAGAATACTACTATGTACTGGACTCACTGGGAAAACAGTTAGGCTACCAGAACCTTAATAAAGCTCTGGCCTTTTTCGCTGGAGGCTATCGGGTCCGCGTCAACAACAGCGACACAACCGCAGAAGTGGTTGCTGGAGAAATCAGAGAATGTGAGACGGGCAGCCTGACGGTCGCAGGTAATAGCTCCGAATACTATTATGTGCTGGATAAGACCGGGAGCCAGCTCAATTATAATTCCTTGAATAAGCCCTTATCCTTTTTCCCATCCGGGTACACGGTAAAACTTGGGCAAAGCACACAACCAGCCACGGTGACGGCAGGGAAGGCCACTACGGTGAAGTTTTAAGTCAAGAGTTCTTCTTGCGTGGCTTCCTGGCCGCCGTTTTGCTGGAGCGACCCTTTCCTTTGCCGGCCCGACGGGAACCAGGACGGTGGTTGGATTTGAAAGTGATTTCATCAGCCGACCCTTGTCTGGGCGGGGAGGCTTCGCCTCCGAACCTCTGATCTTCTGGATGACTCTGGCCGGATGTATTGAGCTTGGCTTCCCTGTCCTCACTTACGATGCTGCTGTCAGGATTCGCAACTGAATCGATGGGCGCGGAGGGGGTGGACAATTTCTGCACCTTCTCCGCCGGATGGGATGAGCGCTGTGAGCCGCTGTCTCGGCGCCCGTGTCGATGGGAGTGCCGGTGAGTTTGCGGCAATTCGGCCTGGCTGGGTAGCTCGGCAAGAGGCGATGGACCAGCCTCTGCGGTTGATTGCGCCACTGGCTGGCTCGCCTCTCGGTTAGCCGTTTCTTGTTCGGTCACGGGCGATGCCACTTCCTCCGCAGGCGGCACGGAAATCCCCGCTTCTTGGGGTTCAGTTGTTGCAGGGGCTGTGGGAGGTACTTCAGCGAGACTCGAATCTCGCTGTGCTGGAAACTGCCGTGCACCGGGAAAATTGCTAATGCGCTGGGGGCCGCGACTCCACCGGCCCCGCCCCCAACGTGAGCGCCGGTAATAATCGCGAGCGTCGGCAGATCCCATGACTGCGCTGCTGTCGGCAGAGATAGTTTCTTCGGCTGCCGCAGTTTCCTGGCTTGCTTCTCCGAAGGCGCTGGTTGAGGCAACGCTTTGTGCACTGACATCGGCAATGGACGTAACGATGTAGCCTCCGCTTTTTTGATCCTTTGTCAACTTCAAAAGCTTGTTCTCCGCGGCATCCTCCAGCAGGCGTGAAAACGTAGGATAACCGAAGTAGCTTTCGTTAAACGAAGGAAGCTTACGGACCAAGGTTTGCTTGATCATTGAGCCATAGATAGACTCCTTGCCTTCTCGCTGTAACGCCTCAAAAGTTTCCAGAACAAGCCGGAGAGCTTCTGCCTTCTTGTGCGGCAGATTGCGAAGCTTGGGATCCAACCCAGGAGCAGCCGTAGTGGGTCTGACCAGGTCTTCGTAGTAAATGAACTCGTCACAATTGTTGACGAGCAGGTCCGAGGAGGACTGCTTCACCCCCATGCCGATCACATAGCGGCCGTTCTCCCGCAGCTTGGAAACCAGGGGCGAGAAGTCGCTATCGCCTGAGACCAGCACAAAAGTGTCAATATGGTCCTTTTGGTGTGACAGGTCGAGTGCATCTACCACGATGCGGATGTCAGCGCTGTTCTTGCCGCTGTAACGCGTCTGAGGGACGTCAATCAGCTCGATAGCCGACTGATGGAAGGCTCGCTTAAATTCAGAATAGCGATGCCAATCGGAATAGGCCCGTTTGACCATGATCTTCCCCTTTTCCACCAGTCGCTTTAGCACGAGCTCGATGTCGAAGTTACCATAGTTGCTCTCCCGGACGCCCATAGCCACATTTTCAAAGTCGATAAATACCGCGATCCGTCGTTCATCGTTCTGCATACTGTCTCCTTTACTGAAGCCAGTGTACCGCACATTGCCTTTCTTGACAATTGGGGGCAAGGAAACTGATGCCCGGCGATCTTGCCCGCTTGCTACCGTGGCCTATTTATCTCTCCACGCCTTGCCCGTGGGGAACTCAAACTCATCGAGCGCTTTCGGAAGCATGGTGATACTGAAGCCAGGCCGGCTGGGGGGGACGTAGTGACCGTTTTTCATCATGACAGGATCGAAGAAGTGTTCGTGGAGATGGTCGACGTATTCCAGGATGCGATCTTTCAGCGAAGCACTGACACAGACATAGTCGAATAGCGACACGTGCTGGGTGTATTCGCAGAGGCCCACTCCTCCCGCGTGAGGGCAGACTGGGATACCAAACTTGGCGGCCATCAGCAAGACTGAGAGGATTTCATTCACACCACCCAGGCGGCAACTGTCGATCTGGCAAAATTTGATCGCGCCGGCTTGCATGAGTTGCTTAAAGATGACTCGATTTTGACAGTGTTCCCCGGTCGCCACACCTATCGGCTCTAAGGCCCTGGCAATGGCGGCATGGCCCAGGACGTCATCCGGGCTGGTGGGTTCTTCGATCCACCAGGGATCAAATCTTGCCAGGCGTTTCATGTGGTTTATGGCCTCTCCCACATCCCAGCACTGGTTGGCGTCCATCATGAGCTTCCTGTCCCAGCCAATTTCTTCCCGAATGATGGTGCAGCGGCGGATGTCATCCTCAATACCTCTACCGACCTTAATCTTGAAATGAGACCAACCCTGCCGGATGGCTTGACGACAAAGGTGTCGCAGCTTCTCATCGGAGTACCCCAACCAGCCAGCCGAAGTGGTGTAGGCTGGAAAGCCCTTGTCCCGCATCTCTTCCTCTCTAGCTGACCGGGTGGGCCGGTTGCGCCTCAGTATCTCGAGTGCTTCCTCGGGAGTGAGGGCATCGGTAATATAGCGAAAGTCGATGCAGGCGACCAGTTGCTCCGGGTCCATGTCCGACAGCAGCTTCCAGAGAGGCTTGTTCTCTGTCTTGGCATAGAGATCCCAGACTGCATTGACTACGGCAGCCGTCGCCAGGTGAATGGCACCCTTTTCGGGGCCAATCCAGCGCAGCTGACTATCCCCGGTGATCCGGCGCCAGAAGCCTCTCAGGTCCGCCGTGAAGCTCTCCAGGGTTTGGCCCACCAGCAGAGGCTTAAGGGCATTGATGGCCACTACACAAATCTCATTTCCCCGGCCTATGGTAAAGGTGAGCCCATGGCCCTCCAGCCCCATTGAGTTGTCTGTCCTTAGAACCACATAAGCGGCTGAATAGTCCGGGTCCGGATTCATGGCGTCAGAGCCATCCAAAGCCCGCGAGGTTGGAAACCGGATGTCTCTTGCGACGACGTCGGTGATAGTCGTTGGCATATTTGTTTTCCTTATTTTGTTAAAACGGAAAGTCGCCAAGGATAACGGAACGGTGAAGCCGCCAAGCTCGCGAAGAGTGCTGGGTCAATTCAGGATTAGCATTTCTACAACGAATCTTTCACGCTTGTTGGGTCGCGGTTTGTGGGCATTCGCCTCTCGTAAACGGTTTTTATTGCCGTCTCCAGGACTTGCAGAGCCTCATCAAATTGCTCGTCGGTGATGACCAGGGGTGCCAGCAAGCGGACCACATTACTGTAAGAGCCGGCAGGGAGCACAATGAGACCTCTCTCGTAGCAGTAACGCACAATCTCCTTCGTCTCTTCATCAGCCGGTTCACGGGTTTGGGGTGAACGAACCAGTTCGATAGCTTGCATTGCGCCAAGGCCCCGGACATCGCCTACGAGCGGCCATTGTTGCTGCCAGGTATGGGCACGTGCAGCGAAGCGTTCACCCAGATGCTTTGCCCGCTCCGCCAGTTGGTCCTGTTCCAGGGTTTCCAAGACCGCTAAGGCTGCTTCGCATGCCAGCGGGTTACCGCCAAAAGTCCCGCCCAGCGCCCCTATGCAGGGGGCGTCCATGATTTCAGCCCGGCCGGTGACGGCTCCCAGCGGCAATCCGCCGCCCAGTGATTTAGCAGTCACCAGAAGATCAGGCTCGAGGCCATAGCGTTCGCAGGCAAACAAGCTCCCAGTCCGGCCGAACCCAGTCTGTACTTCGTCGGCGACAAACAGAATCCCGTGGCGATGGCAGATTTCCTGCAGGAGCGGAAGAAACTGCGGGGGAGGCGCTATGAATCCGCCTTCACCTGTCACTGGTTCCACGATAACCGCGGCGACTGATTCAGCCGCGACGACACGCTTAAAAGTGTCTTCCAGGTGGCAGGCACAGAAAATGTCGCAGGACGGATACTTCAACGAATAGGCACAACGGTAACAATAGGCGTAAGGGACGCGATACACATCTCCGACAAATGGCTCAAAGCCGCTCTTGTATGGGTGAGTCTTACTGGTCAGCGACATTGCCAGCAAGGTGCGGCCGTGAAAAGCATCTTCAAAGCAGATGAGGGCTGGCCGGCGCGTATAGGCCCGGGCGATTTTGATGGCATTCTCTACAGCCTCGGCACCGCTGTTGACCAACAGTGTCTTCTTCGGGAAGTTGCCGGGAGCCAGTCCGTTCAGCCGTTCCGCCACACGGATATAGCTTTCGTAAGGAGTCACATGAAAACAGGCATGCAGGAATCGTTCGAGCTGAACTCGAACTGATCCTACCACGCGCTCGGCGCGGTGACCCACGTTGAGGCAACCGAGCCCGCCGGCGAAATCGAGTAACCGGTTGCCATCTACGTCTTCCAACACAGCGCCCTTGGCTCCCGCGACAAATATGGGTGTCACCTGATAGGCACCTCTGGGAACCGCCTCCGTGCGACGTCTCATCAATTCCCGTGAACGTGGGCCAGGAATAGGAGTTCGCAACTGAATGGCCGACATCTCAATACCACCCAATGGGCTGCTGGCTCAGATTAATGTGGACCTGTTTGGTCTGCAGGTATTCTTCGATGCTCCAGGGGCCAAGCTCGCGGCCAAATCCGGACTGTCTGTAACCACCCCAGGGAGCTTCAAAGTAAGTAGGCTGCAGGGTCAACTCGACCGCATAATTGACTGCCTTTGGAGCAGAACTTGTCAAGAAAAAAAGCATTATAGCGTGTACAACAAATTGGCAGGTTATTCGCTGAGACCCAGGCCTGTGCCGCTTGACGCGGAGGGAGCCTCGTAGAGGCAGCATCTTTGTAGAAGGAGGCCGACCCTCCTGAAGGTCCGAGCCCCGGCGCGGCGTCATGACGCTCCTACCGGAGCTCCTTCCATTTCTTGGGTCTGTGACCTATAAATATTTCGCCTCGACGAGGCTCAGTGGTTCTGTCATTACCCCACAAGTTTGCCGCACACCCAGTATTATACAAATGTCTCAAGACAGGGACGGCATGCGATTTGAGGGTATCGCAGCTCTCGAATTAGTGCTATCCTCCTAAGGTACGTTTGTTTTGACAAACCAAATTTTCCCAACCCTCAATTTTTGGGAGCCCTTTGTAATGATAATCCTCAAGCGCTTGGCGGAATGGGGTATCTTACTGGTTTTGGTTAATTTCGTATTTCCTCAAAGAGTCTATGCTTATATAGATCCAGGCAGTGGAAGTTACTTTTTGCAACTTTTTATCGCGGGATTACTTGGAGCATTGTATTCGATTAAGATCTTCTGGACCCGAATTCGGAGTTTCCTTACCAAACAAGCGCTTCCTTCCAAACTCGCGAGAATCCTGAAATGGCGTGATTGAAAATCTCGCGCAACACAATTCGATCATTCATACTCACTTCTGCAGCAGTGATCTTCCAGGTGAAATTCTCAGGCAAACTCATCGAGATATGAATTCGGAAGAAAAGTCAGGAGTCAAGAAGCCGGTCCCTTCTTCCTTTCGAGATCCGAGCGGGTTTCTCTATTTTCAGGGCGACTTGATATATCGTCAGGTCAACATCCAATATAAAGACGACTATGACCGCCTAATTGATTCTGGACTCTACCACACTTTGGTGAAGTCTGAACTCCTGATCCCACACGAAGAGGTTGCCACTGAATATGCAGCCTCCAGCGAAGCCTACAAAGTAATTAAACCTGAGCTTATTCCATTTCTATCCTTCCCATACGAATGGAGTTTTAGCCAGCTTAAAGATGCGGCTTTGATCACGCTTGAAATTCAGGGAAAAGCGCTTGACTTTGGGATGTCGCTCAAAGATAGCAGCGCTTACAATATCCAATTTAGGAAAGGTAAGCCTGTACTCATCGACACACTCTCCTTTGAGACGTATCGCGAAGGCCAACCGTGGGTGGCCTACCGGCAGTTTTGTCAACATTTTCTTGCCCCGTTGGCGTTGATGAGTTACGCGGATGTGCGATTAGGCCAATTATTGCGAGTTTACATAGATGGTATCCCTCTGGATTTAGCGAGCTCGCTACTACCCTTTTCCACCTATATGAAGTTTTCCTTGCTCACTCATATTCATCTTCATGCTAAGAGTCAAAAACGCTTCGCCAGAAGGGCGATAAGGGCGAATTCCAAGACAATGACACGCCTCGCCTTTCTTGGGCTGATAGATAATTTGAAGTCTTCAGTCAGCAAGCTAAGCTGGAAACCGCCAGATACAGAATGGTCTAATTATTATTTGGATAGCAGCTACGCTTCTGAAGCGTTGCTCCACAAGAAGCAGCTTGTGTCAGAGTTCCTGGACAAGATGAACCCGAAGCCACAATGTGTCTGGGATCTTGGCTCCAATGTGGGCCTGTTTAGTCGAATCGCCAGCGATAAGGGGATACTAACTATTTCTTGCGATATGGATTCTGCCTGCGTTGAAAAAAACTATTTTGAATGCATTAAGAACCAAGAAACGGACCTTCTCCCTCTGCTGCTTGACTTAACCAATCCAAGCCCGAGTCTAGGATGGGAAAATCAGGAAAGAATCTCTTTCCTAAAGCGCAAGCCTGGAGAGGCAGTGCTGGCCCTGGCTTTGGTCCATCATTTGGCTATTTCCAACAATCTATCCCTGCACAAGGTGGCTGACTTTTTCAGCCAAATTTGCAAGTGGCTGATAATCGAATTCGTGCCTAAGAACGATTGCCAAGTGAAGAAGCTACTTTTGAGCAGAGGAGATATCTTTCCGAATTACACGCAAGAAGTTTTTGAAACAGAGTTTCGCAAATATTTCACAATCCTCGGCACAGTGAAGGTCAGGCACACGGAAAGAACTATATATTGGATGAAAAGGGATCCCAACTCACCTCGCCAGTAAAATCCCTTTTGAAGGGGGGACTCGAGATGATATATTTTTCAGTCACGATATTAACGTTGTCCTGGATGACTAGTTTTTTTCTGACGGCATTTTCTGTGGCGATTTGTCGCACGGACAAATCGCCCGAGGTCTCTTGCAATACATCTGATTTTCGGCAAGCTTACGACTTAGCTGCCGTGGCCCTTGTTATGAATTAGTTTTTCTTTGAAAGGAGGAAAAACGTATGAGCAAGGAAAAGCATTACAGCCGTCGTTCTGTTTTGCAAACGGTTGCCGCTGGCGTGATCGGTAGTTCGATCGTTTCAGACTTATCGTTGGGAGAAGAGCGTCAACCTTCTGGAAAGATCAATGGCAACCTCAAACAATCCGTCTGCAAATGGTGCTACAAGGACATGTCGGTTGAGCAACTGGCCCACGAGGCGGCCAGGATTGGCCTTAAGTCAGTTGAGTTGCTCGCACCGGACGATTGGCCAGTTCTTAAGAAGTACGGCTTGACCTGCGCTATGGGTTCAGGGGCCGGACCCATTGAAAGCGGTCTCAATCGAAAGGAAAATCACGAGCGCTGGATCCACAACCTGCAAAGACACATTGAACTGGCCGCCGAAATGGGGATTCCCAGTGTGATTTGTTTCTCTGGGAACCGCAATGGCATGTCAGACGAAGAGGGGATGGAGAACTGTTTGATCGCTATCAAGCAAGTGGTCGGGTTGGCAGAGAAGAAGGGTGTCAACGTTTGTATGGAGCTGCTGAACAGCAAGGTCAATCACAAGGACTACATGTGCGATCACACGGCTTGGGGAGTCAAGCTGGTCAAGCAGGTGGGCTCTCCTCGCTTTAAGCTGCTGTACGATATCTATCACATGCAGATTATGGAAGGCGATGTAATCCGGACGATCACTGAGAATTGGGACTACATTGCCCACTTTCACACCGGCGGAAACCCTGGGCGCAACGAGATTGATGACACTCAAGAATTAAACTACAAGGCAATCTGCAACGCCATTGTGGAAAAGGGTTATGGAGGATATCTCGCGCAGGAATTCATCCCCAAGCGAGATCCCATGACGTCTCTAACCCAGGCATTTCGAATCTGCGATGTGTAAACGAGTGAAACGTGATGCGTGAAACCTGACAATATTGCGATTTTCAGGTTTTCGCGCTTCAGGTGTCATGTTTGACGTTAGCGCGTGTGGGCGTCTTCCAGGTAAGTATAGCCGTAGAGGCCCGATTCATAGAACTTCAGGAACAAGGCTGATTCTTCCAAGGTAATTTTCCTATCACGAACAGCCCGTTCCACGTCTTTGCGCATGAGCGCCAGTAATTCGTCGGGATTGTACTGGACGTAATTCAAAACCTCCCGGACTGTGTCGCCTTTCACGACATGATCAACACTCACCTCACCATCCGGTTCCAGGCTGACGTGCACGGCGTTGGTATCCCCCAGCAGATTGTGCAGATCCCCCAGGATTTCCTGATAAGCTCCAACCAAGAATGCCGCTAGGTAATAGTCTTTGCCGCTGAAGGGATGGAGAGACAAAACCTTCTTGACATCGTGCAAATCGATAAAGCGATCTACCTTCCCGTCGGAATCACACGTAATATCTGCCAGGATCGCTCGCCGGGTCGGTTCTTCGCTTAGGCGGTGAATCGGCATGACCGGAAAAAGCTGGCGAATCGCCCAACTGTCAGGCATAGATTGAAAGATGGAGTAGTTACAAAAATAGGTATCAGAGATCTGGCTTTCCAGATTCTTCAATTCATCTGGAACGTAATCCAGCTCAATGACCAGCTTCAGCACTTTGCTGCAGACGGCCCAATAAAGACTCTCGGTCACACTGCGTTGTTCCAAAGTGAGATATCCCAGATTAAAGAGATTGAGGGCATCTTCGCGAAGCTGCACGGCGTCGTGATAAGCTTCCACAAAATTTTTCTTGGATATGTTTTTGCTGATCCAAAAAAGATCCGTCAGAGGGGGAGGAGCGTTTTTGGGAAGGGAATCGGGAATTTTAAAGCTGTCAAAACCGGAAACCCCCAAGACGCTGAATACCAAGACACTGTGATAGGCTACAACGGCGCGACCCGATTCAGAAATGATGGTCGGATGCTTAACATTAGCATCATCGCAAA
>QHZP01000606.1 GCA_003224715.1 Acidobacteriota bacterium
CTCTTTTTCACAAATAACTGGAGAGTCACACCACAACTGACCTTAAGCCTGGGAGTACGATACGAACTGGCCACCCCTTTGACGGAAAAATTCGGGCGCATCGCCAATTTGGATATCGCTCCCAATTTTACAGGGGCAGCCGTCGTGGTGCCCGGCACGGCTGGGCCTTACAGTGGTCAGTTTCCGAGCGCTCTGATCGATCCCGACCGCAACAACGTGGCGCCACGCATCGGACTGGCCTGGAAGCCCATTCCTCATCACAACCTGGTCATTCGCAGCGGCTACGGGATTTTCTATAACGCTTCCATCTACAACCAGCTCTACACTCAACTAGCCAGCCAGCCTCCGTTCGCCGTTAGCAACAACCTCATCACTCGCCCTGATCGGATCTTGACTCTGGCCAATGGTTTTCCGGCAGACCCCCAATTCACCGTTCTCAACAGTTATGTGGTGGACCGCCATCTGCGAATCGGTTATGTGCAGCAGTGGAACCTCGACATTCAGCAGCAACTGCGACCCAATCTAGTCATGACTCTCTCCTACAATGGCTCTAAGGGAACGAAACTGGACCTGCTCCGTTCTCCAAACCGGGCCCCGGCGGGTTCGCCTTTAGAGACCGACCCGAACCGGATCATCTCCAACGCCCAAGGATTCTTATATGAAACTTCCGGAGCAGCCTCTGTTTTCCATTCGTTGCAAATCAGGCTCCAGCGGCGCTTTACTTCCGGAGTGTCGGTCAACGCAAGTTACATATTCGGGAAATCCATCGACAATGCCTCCAGTATCGGCGGCGGTCAGGAGACCGTGGCACTGATTGACAACAACCTGCGAGCCGAAAGAGGCCTCTCAACTTTCGATATGCGTCATCAGTTGAATATCAATTACGTTTACGAATTTCCCTTCGGCGAACGCAAGCGCTTCCTGTCACACGGTGGGCTGCCTGCGAGAATTTTCAGTGGCTGGTCTCTCAGCGGGATTACCACGCTCCAATCGGGCAGTCCTTACACTGCCAGAATCCTGGGGAATTCCATTAATAACAGTGGAACGGGCGCTAACCAGTCGGAACGAGCCGATGCGACCGGTCTGCCGGTTGAGTTGCCTGAGTCACTGCAGACTGTGGCTCATTTTTTCAATTCTGATGCCTTTACTCTTCCTACACCGGGCCGTTTTGGGGATGCTGGACGCAATACGATCATTGGTCCAGGAACGCTAAATTTCAATATGGCGTTGGCCAAGGTCATTCGCTTCTCTCCGGATGGGAAGCGGTTGGAGTTTCGGACACAGGCCACCAACATTTTTAACACACCCAACTTCAATGGGCTGGGAGTTATCGTCGATGCTTCGAACTACGGGCATCTCACCAGTGCCAGGCAGATGCGGCAAATCGAGTTTACTCTGAGGTTTAATTTTTGATCTCGAGAAGAACTTTAAAAGCAAAGAGAAAAGACAGAGCGGGAGTGCTCCGTTACTTTTTGTTTGGCGCCTTCTTTTTTTTGTCATTCAGTTTTTCCTCCCCGCGGTGGCTTCACTCTCAAACCAAAGATTCATCTGAAAAACCTGGAAGCATCTATACCCTTCGTGTTTACGAAGACCTCGTAATCGTCGATGCGGTAGTGACGGACAAGCAAGGAAATCCCATTAAGAATCTGAGGCCCACTGATTTCACCGTCTATGAGGACAACGCCCGGCAGACGATCGTTACCTTTGATGTTGAAGATCTCTCCACGCGGGTAGAAGCGAGTCACGAGGCGCCCCTACCAGACCAACCTGTCGGCGGCGGCGCTAGTCGCAGTACTCCGGCGGCTTCACTCCCGAGCGAAGCCTTTCAAAACCATCGCCTCATCATTTTGTTTCTCGACCTCAGTTCGATGCCTGTGGAAGATCTGATTCAGGCCCAAAGGACTGTTCGTGAATTCATCGAGAAACAGCTTACCCCGTCAGACCTGGTGGCTGTTGTGGTCAATACGGCAACTGTCAAAATATTGCTGGATTTTACGAATGACCGTGAAGTCCTAAGGCAGACCGTTCAACGACTCCACCTGGGAGACTCCGCCAACCTGGCGGAGGCAGGGACCATAGACCCCGATGTCAGCAACACCAGTTCCGAAGATCTCTCTGACACTTTCGTGGCCGACGAGACCCAATTCAATGTTTTTAATACCGATCGCAAGCTCTCTGCGATCGAAATTACGGGAAAGATGTTTCGAGAAATCCCCCAAAAGAAGTTTTTGGTGCACTTCTCCAGTGGTCTGTCCACTACCGGAGTTGAAAATCAAGCTCAGTTGAGAGCCACGATTGATGCACTCAATCAATCGAACGTCTCGCTTTATAGCGTTGATGCTCGCGGACTCATTGCTGCCCCACCGGCCGGGGACGCCAGCAAAGGGAGCGCCTCCGGAACGGCCAACTACAGTGGCAAGGCCATTCGCGATCAGTATGTGTCCATCGCTAACTCTCAGGAGACCTTGACCAGCCTGGCGTTGGACACCGGCGGTAGGGCTATCCTGGATACCAACAATTTAGGCCAGGTCTTTGAAGCCGTGCGAGAAGATTCCAAGAGCTACTATGTTTTGGGATA
Organism: Acidobacteriota bacterium; assembly: GCA_003224715.1. Lineage (GTDB taxonomy): Bacteria > Acidobacteriota > Terriglobia > Versatilivoradales > Versatilivoraceae > QHZQ01. The sequence goes on from QHZP01000606.1 coordinate 2,579, forward strand.
TTACTCTTCAAACTCGAGGCGGGACGGAAGCTCTCGGCAGATCAAGCTCCAGGTTAACACTCCGGGGGCTCATCTCAAATATCGACAAGGATACTATGCTCCCAAGTCGTTCGAGC
>QHZP01000607.1 GCA_003224715.1 Acidobacteriota bacterium
CGATTCCAAGGGAAACTGCGAAATCTGGTTGGTGTCGAAATTGTTACCGATGGTGGCATCCTGAGTATTGAGGCGCGTCTCGGCGCCCTCCGCCGTGATGGTGACGGCCTCATTCATCTCGCCAATTGCAAGCTGCAGGTCCAGGTTGGTGGGTATATCCACCAGGGCGCGCACCTCGCCAATCGTCAATTTCTTGAACCCACCCGCTTCTGCCTCCACTAGGTAAAGGCCGGGCGATACCGAAGTAAAGACATAGCCGCCCCTGTCGTTGGTCATTTGACTTCGAGTAAAGTTTCTTTCGCTATTCTTGAGTGTTACAGTGGCACCGACCACAACCTTGCCCTGTGGATCTGTCACCGTTCCACTTATGGAGGAGGTGCCACTCTGGCCCAGAGCGAAGCTGCAGAGGAACAGCCAAAACATATAAGTACCCAGTGATAGAACTACGAGTCTTTTCGCGACAATCCCCTTTTTCATCGAATTACGCTCCAGGAATCGAGTTGCAGAGAAGAAAAGAAACAAGTTGTGTCGAAATGAAACTCCGACACACTCGGGTGCACGCTGGCTAAATTCCTCACATCCTGACGAGACCGTGACGGATTGGGCCTCAGTCGGAACCTAGTTTGGAGGATTGATTGTCAACAAGGAACATGGAGCATGAACCCGCTGTCCTCATTGCGTAGAAGTAGAAAAGAGAACGAAACAGTGCGATATAGCTTTTCATCTATCCAATCAATCCAGCCATAACGACCTCAGGGTTCGGGTTGCCTACCGACAACAACCCGCGCAGGGAGTTATCCTTTCCTAGAAACGCGCTCATTTTCACCTTTGTCGCAGAGACAGGTAAAAGTCCAAATCGGCACCCATGATCTCCCGGAGGTCGCCCGGCCAGGGCGACCAGTACGATGAATCTCTACGGTAATCAGACGTATTGACGCCGTGAATAATAGCCACGTAAAGCCGATAGTCGGACACCATCACCGCTTGGTCTTGTCGCCCTTCCGCCCGGATAAAAATTCCGTCTTCATCCAGCGAAACATCAGCGAACGGCGAACGGGACCAAAAGTCACGTCGGTATAAGAACGAAGCCCCGGCGGGCAACTCATGCCACAGACTGGGGTGCAATAGCGCCGGCATCTGACTCACCAACACCTCTCCACTACAGACTACATAACACAATATCAACGGAAGCCCGCAGAAGTCTGCACCTTCCGCCAGCAACGCACCGACCTGAAAACTCAGGCGGTCCGGGTGGAACCAGTCATCGTCGTCAAAGTGAGCGATTAATTCCCCTCTGGCCCTTTCACAGGCCAAGTTGCGCTTTGTGCCGATAGTCTGGCGCTCGCGTCCCAGATAAAAGTAACGCACCCTCTGATCAGCACATGGAATGAGATCGGAAAGATCGTCTTCTCCGTCGCAAAGGATCACCAGTTCCGAATTCGAGTAAGTTTGCCGCTGAAAACACTTGATCGCTTGGGGTATAAAGTGCCGTCTGTCGCCGGTCGTCGGCATAATGCAGGAGACCGGAGGTTGTGCTTTCCTAACAGCCTTTAAGTAACACATGCCTCTCGGGGTTTCCCAGCGACAGGGATGGGCTGGTCGCACCCGAACGGACCGTGCTTTCTCGAAGTCGCCGCCAAAGTAAAATGACGCAAAGGCGCCAAACTTCGTGTAAGCCCTCCTTGTCCCGACCAAGTAAAGGAGGTCACTGTTGAATCCAATACCACTGACGGCGCAGTAACCCGGCTTTGTTCTCTCCGGACTATGCCAAATGGCCATCTCTCCAAAATCTTTTATCTTCTTCCAACGCAGGGGGAATAAAATTTTCTCCCAGCTTACGCTGCTGTCGAACCCGTCGGGGCAGGCAGGGGCCAAAATGGCACTTCGGTCAACCCAAGCATTTAGACAGCCGGCACTTTCAAGCAATAACTCCCGTTCGTCTTCTGTAAGGGTCGGGACTTCGCTAAGGCCCCTGTCAACCCACTCATAAACCGCGTTAGATCCGTCGCAGGCAGCAGGTGAGCCTGGTAGTACCGTCCAGCTACCCGTCCCGTGGACAAACGCAAGCAACTGAAGCAGCTTCACACCGGGTTCGCTGGGCACTTCAAACTGGGCCAGCCATGTGTGCTCACAGACAGGGCTCGGACAGCGGTAATACAGGCGAGTTCTGCCTTCGACACTCGCTTGCGCGATGGGAAGTTTTTCGAGTAGATTGTCCCCACCTTGCAAGGTCACCAGTTGCCGAAAAAGCTTGACCACGGCTGCATAGAGCAGATCCAAACATTCCAACCCGCCGCTGACCGGGCCATGCACCGCCGCCAAGCCGAGCGGGCTCCCACCTGCGAACCACTCACAAAGCTCCACCGGGGTTGCAATCCGCCGTGAGATATACTCGCTGCAATCGAAAGGAGTATCCTTACTGCCATTTGGCCCAGTTACCCCATTTGGCGAAATCGGAATGATAGAGATCCCAACCTTGGTATAGGCCAGGGCTAATTCAAAAAGACTAGGCATAATTCGATGACCGTTAAAATTCGCTGCGTTTTGCCGAGAAAAATATTAGACATTCTTGCCTGTCGGCTCATCTAAGTCAAGCAACATACCAGTCAACAAAAGTCAAGGGCTTGTGGAGCGAGCAATCCAATTGGTTTGTAGATTGTCGGATGCGTTAGCCGTTTTTATAACATCAATGCGGCGCTGAATAGATTAGGACGCAGTGCGTAACGGCCAACAGCACGTAACGCAACCGCTACATAGAACCCAGATACAACCTCATCACGTGTAGCCTTACTCAAAGTACATAACGCGCGCCCTCTGAAACCGCTAGATTCAGCTGCAATTCTATAGGTGGCTTGGGGCGC
>QHZP01000596.1 GCA_003224715.1 Acidobacteriota bacterium
GAGGTAACTTCCTATAGCAGCCGATCCAAGAATGTCCTATTTCAACCTTACGAGTACGACACTGCTACCGTGACCATCCTCAAGTTTAAAGATGGCAAGGTCGGAAAAGTCGCTTCGGTGATAGATTGCTTGCAACCTTATTATTTCCACATTCACCTGGTAGGAAGCGCCGGCAGCCTTCTGGATAATCGCTTTTACAGCCAGAAATTGAAAGGCATTACCAAGGAACGCTGGAGCACCCTGGAGACAGCGCTGATTGATTCCGGGGACGTCAGCGACCATCCCTACCAACCGCAGTTCCAAGCTTTTGTCGATAGCCTGGGCAAAGGCGAGCCCATGCCTTTGACCAATTTTGATATTGCGTTTGAAAGCCATCGAGTCGTCTTCGCGGCTGATCTGTCGGCCAAGGAACGGAGACCGGTCAAGCTCTCGGAATTAGGATCATGAGCTGACGACCAATTAGATCGGAGACCTGAAGTCGCTGGAATGAAATAGGGCTTAATACTGTCCTGGCTCAGGTTTCAGGTGTCGATCCAACCACTCGAGCACTGTCTTATACCACAACTGGCTATTCTGCGGTTTTGAGACCCAATGTCCTTCGTCGGGGAAATAAAGTAGCTTGGAGGGTACGCCGCGTCGCTGGAGCGCTGAGAAGAGTTGAAAGGCCTGGCCGGTCGGGACGCGGAAGTCCAATTCACCTTGGATGATCAGCATGGGCGTTTGAACTCGTTGCACAAAGTTCGAAGGTGACCACTTTTCGTAGAGCTGTGGTTTCTCCCATGGCGTGCCTTTGAATTCCCACTCGGGAAACCAAAGCTCTTCGGTCTCACCGTACATGCTGCGCTGGTCATACACGCCATCGTGAGAGACCAGTGCCTTGAAGCGATTCGTATGACCGGCGATCCAATTGATCATGAACCCGCCGAACGAAGCCCCTGCTGCCCCCATACGCGACTTATCCACGTAAGGCAGAAATTCGAGGTAGTCAGCGGCAGCCATTAAGTCCTGGTAACAAGCCCCGCCCCAGTCTCCGGAGATCTCTTCGACAAATTTCTGGCCGTAGCCTGTCGACCCATGCGGATTGGGCATCATCACCAGATAGCCGTGAGCCGCAAACATCTGGGCGTTCCAGCGATAGCCCCAGGCATCGTCCCAGGCGCCTTGTGGCCCTCCATGGATCAGCAGCAGAGCAGGATATTTCTTGTTTGCTTGAAATCCCGGAGGTTTAATCAGCAGGCTGTGAATTGTCGCACCGAGGGCACCGTTGGTCGTCACGGATTCAGCCGCATGCAGGTCTAGCTCAGCTAGAAGGGAATCGTTGGCATGGGTCACTTGAGCGGGAGGCCCACCAGCAAGGGGCCAGTGGAAAACTTCAGCGGGCCGCGTCAAGCTCTCTCGCGTCATGACCAGCCATCTGCCGTCGGGACTCACTTGAAGATTGTCGTTAAAGCCATCCAATACCTTTTCCACGTGGGCCCGGCTGACCGAAGTCTTGAAAATGGGCTGCTGGCCGCGTTCAGGGCCGGTGAAATAAATGGTGTCGCTATCTGGTCCCCATACGAAGCTATTCACCCATTGATCAAACCCGAGGGTGAGGTCCTGCACTTTTTCCGTTCGCCGATCATAGATCCGCAAGCGAAAGAGATCGGATTCGTAACCATCCCGAGCTTGTGAAGTATAGGCGATGTAACGGCCGTCGGGAGAATATTGCGGGGCAGCATCAGAGCCAGGATTGTCCTTGGTGATATTCTTGGTTTCACCACCGGAGACGAATACACGATAAAGATCATTGTTGGTGGTCCAGGCTGCCGGTCCCGTGCGATTTGAAGTGTAACAAACTTCGGTACCGTCAGGAGAGATTGAGTAGCCGTCTGGAGCCCCCAGGAAAAACGCAGGCGAATCAAATTTGGCCGGCGTCAGGTCGCGAGCTTTGCCTCCCTTGGTGGGAACGAGAAAAAGGTGAGTATATTTGCCCTCCCGATTTTCGTCCCAGTGGCGGAACAAGAGCTCATCAATGATTTGGGCCTTTACCATCTTCTTGGAGACTTCCTCCAGGCGCTTTTGGTTGCAGTCCTCATCCGGGCAATCCGGGTAGACCTTGGATGTGAAAAGCAACCAGTCGCCATTTTTCGACCATATAACACCATCAGCTTGAGTGGGAATCGAAGTGACTTGGTGAGCTTCACCTCCGTCTACCGGGATGATCCAGATCTGCGATTTTCCGCTGCGGCTGGAAATGAAAGCCAGGGACAGGCTATCGGGCGACCAGCGTGGTCGACTGTCCGAACCATCACCCTGAGTGAGCTGGCGTGGTTCTCCCCCTTGGATAGGCACCAGCCAGAGGTAGCTGGTCTTCTTGTTGGTCTCAAGTTTTACTGTGGTTTGAACGAAGGCAATCCACTGCCCGTTGGGGGAAACCTGGGGATCTGAAATCCTTTGGATCTTCATCAGGTCCTGAAAGGTGATGGGACGCCTGACTTGAGCCGCACCCAAGTGAGTTCCCAAGGCCATCAGGATTACCCCCAATCCGAAACGAATAGTTTTTTGCTTAGGTCGTGTATAAATCATGCCTGATTGATACAGTTCATAGCCCCAATCTGCCGATGTATATTCTCGAGAAAATACACTCTGACCCCGGTAACTTCCCAAGGTGAAACGAGCGAACTTGTTTGCATGAAATTCTTATCTTCATATGCCGCACCATCTCATACTTTGAAACTCGATTCAAGGTCTGATCAACCTATACGTCAAAGATGGAGGACAGCCAGGTTGATCAGATGTTTTTGGTCGGGTGTGGTCTTCGTGGTGAGATTGCTGACCGCTGAACTCATGATCGCTCAAACGGGATCGCAAATTTTGTCTCAGGAGCTGAAGCACGACGACTGGGGATTCAAGGATGTGGCCGAGATTCGCATGGGTCAAGTTGGGGTGATTCATGTCAAGACGCTAGAGCAATTGAAGATTTATAACTTAAGTAATACGCTACCGCCAAAGC
>QHZP01000105.1:0-5414 GCA_003224715.1 Acidobacteriota bacterium
CACTCAGTAGAGGAAATCTGCCGGTATATAGAAGCAGACTCTCTCGGATACCTGAGCCACGAAGGGATGCTGCGCGCTTGCGGTGATACCGAAGGCGAAGGCCATTTCTGCTCTGCCTGCTATACCGGGGAATATCCCGTTGAATTCCCCGAAAGTGCCTTGGTTGAAATCAGCTCAAGAAGATAATTTCAAGATCCAAGACCACCCTCGAGAAATCTTGTCTTAGCCTGTCTCCCCATATGTCTCAACCTGCTTCCAGCTACCGTGACGCAGGCGTTAATATTGACGGGGCCAACCTGGCCAAAAAAAAGATACGGGCTTTGGCGAGACGCACCTTTACGGGGGATGTTTTAACAGACATTGGTGGCTTTGGCGGCCTGTTTCGTTTGCAGCGGAATACATTCTCTCAACCTGTTCTGGTCTCCAGTGTTGATGGGGTTGGGACTAAATTGAAAATTGCTTTTGCCACCGGCATTCACCATACCGTGGGAAAAGATTTAGTTGCCCATTGTGTGAATGATATTTCGGTTCAGGGAGCGGCTCCCTTGTTCTTCATGGACTACATTGCCACTGGGAAAATGATCCCGGAAGTCATTGCCAAAGTGGTGAAGGGTGTTGCGGCAGGGTGTCGAGAAGCAGGCTGCGCCCTGATCGGCGGGGAGACGGCCGAAATGCCCGGGTTCTACCAGGCGGGAGAGTACGATTTAGCCGGTTTCATTGTGGGCATCGTGGAGAAAACGAGAATCATCAACGGAAGTGCCATTCGGCCCGGTCATGTCATTGTTGGTCTTCCTTCTGCAGGCTTGCACACCAACGGTTACTCGCTGGCCCGCCAGCTCTTGCTGGAAGACTTTGGATATACGGTTAATACCAGACTCCCCGAATTGAGGCAAACGGTCGGCAAAGTTCTGCTGGCGCCACATCTCAATTATTTTCGAATTCTAAAACCTATGATCGACAGGAAATTGATTCAGGGAATGGCCCATATCACCGGTGGAGGGCTTACAGAAAATATCCCGCGCATTCTTCCTCCAAAGTGTAAAGCTTGTATTCGTCTCGGGAGCTGGCCAGTTCTTCCCATTTTCAAGGTCCTGAAAAAGCTGGGACAGGTTGGGGACGCCGAGATGTTTCGCACTTTTAATATGGGCGTCGGAATGGTTATTATTATCTCCCCAAAAGATGTGTCGAAAATTCAGCAGCATTTTACTCAGCTAAAGCAAGCATTTTATTTAATTGGAGAAATCCGCTCTGGGAAATCGCGGGTTGTATACGAATGAGGGGACGTTTAGGAATCTTGCTTTCAGGGCGAGGTTCGAATTTTGAGGCCATTGCAGACCATATTGAGCGAGGCGAGCTGGATGCCCAAATTGCTGTCGTCATCAGCAACGCGAGCCAGGCTCCTGGATTAGAAAAAGCACGCCAGCGTGGGCTCGAGGCCATTTTCATCGGTTCAAAAGGTTTATCCCGGGAAGAATTTGACCGGCGACTGGTCTCTACGCTTAAAGAGGAACAAGTGGACCTGGTTTGTCTAGCAGGATTCATGCGCTTGCTAAGCTCATATTTTATAAAGTCTTTCCCACATCGGATTCTCAACATCCATCCCTCCCTCTTACCCTCGTTTCCCGGACTAAACGCTCAGCAGCAAGCTCTGGAACACGGCGTCAAGTATACCGGTTGCACGGTCCACTTCGTCGACGAAGGCCTGGACTCGGGTCCGATCATTTTGCAGGCCGTTGTACCCGTTTTGGACAATGATACCGAGCAGACGTTGTCGGCTCGCATCTTGGCGGAGGAGCACGAGATTTACTCAAGAGCCATTCAATTGGTGCTAGACAATCAAACTCGGGTGGAGGGACGTCGCGTCCTGAGAGTGGCGACCACGGAGTGTACCTGAGTGGTACGCCGAAGGCACGATGAAAGGACATCAGCGAGTAATGCCTCAGTCACGGGTGGCAAACGGCACCAAAGGTGGAGCGGGCGCTCTGCGCACGCTGAATGAATAACTGAAAAGGTGTGAAAAAATCAGATCCCAAAAGGATTGGACTCGCCCCTCACCCGCCCTTGTGAACGCTTCTCGAGCGTTCACCCCTCTCCCGTTGGGGCGAGGGGAAACAAACATTAAATTTAACTCCCTCGCCCCCGCTGGGGGAGAGGGTGCCCGAAGGGCGGGTGAGGGGGTCATTGGAATTTTTTCACAGCTTCTGAGGCATTACCTCATCGACAAAGGCCAGCCTCAAAATGGATCGATAATAACTCGCCAGTGATTTCTTGAATTGAAATATCCCATGGCTATCCGGTTGACCATTGCTGAGCAACTCGAATATCTCAATAGAAATGTCGTTGAAGTTATACGCCTGGAAGAATTGAAAACTAAATTAGAACGGTCGGCTCAAACCCGAACGCCCCTGAGAGTCAAGGCGGGATTTGATCCCACCGCGCCGGATTTGCATCTCGGACATACTGTGTTGATTCGCAAACTGAAGCAGTTTCAAGACCTGGGTCACACAGTGATATTCCTGATTGGGGACTTTACCGGCATGATCGGTGATCCCAGTGGTCGCAACGTGACGCGAAAGCAGCTGAGCAAAGAAGAAGTGTTTCAAAATGCGGAAACCTACAAGCAACAGGTGTTCAAACTCCTCGACCCGGAAAAAACGGTGCTTGACTTTAATAGCCGCTGGATGTCTGCCATGAAAAGTGAAGATTTCATTCGCCTGGCCTCCCGTTACACGGTCGCGCGCATGTTGGAAAGGGACGATTTCAGTAATCGGCTCAAGAACAATCAGCCGATCTCCATTCACGAAATGCTTTACCCGCTGGTGCAGGGCTACGATTCTGTGGCACTCAGGGCCGATGTGGAGCTTGGCGGAACAGACCAAAAATTTAATCTGCTGGTCGGAAGAGAGTTGCAGAAAGAGTATGATCAGGAGCCTCAAATTGTCCTTACCATGCCAATATTGGAGGGGTTAGACGGTGTTCAAAAGATGTCGAAGTCCCTCGGCAATTATATTGGCATCAATGATCCCCCTCAGGACATGTATGGCAAAATCATGTCGATTTCGGATCAGCTGATGTACCGCTACTATGAGTTATGCACTAACTTAGCTGTCAAAGAAGTTGAGCAGCTTCGGACGGATATTGCCCAGAATAAACTGCATCCGATGACAGCCAAAGCTAATCTTGCAAAATTCATCGTCAGCCAATTCCATTCCCAGCAGGATGCCGCGCTGGCAGAGGAAGAGTTTAATCGGGTCTTTCGGGACCGATCGAACCCTGTTCAAATGGAAGAAAAGATATTGTCGGGGAGCGCCGGGAGAATTCGACTGGCGAAACTCATGGCGCAGTTGGGGCTGGCTGGCTCCGTCAATGAGGCAGTGCGGCTGATCGAACAAGAAGCTGTAATCCTGAACGATCAAAAAGTGAGCGATGTCAAAGCTGAGCTTGATCTATCTAAGTCCTCTTCCTACATTTTGAGAGTCGGCAAGCGGCGCTTTGTTAGAATCCTGGTGAAACAGACGTCAGAACCACATGCTTGAGCCACCGGCTGTTCTTCTTATGTAATAATATAGTTGAGGTACAGGGAGCATTGGATCAGGTTAAAATAGGTAAAAGAGGCATGAATCCGCGGGAGCGGTAAGGAGGATGCCCTTATGCAATGTTTCCAGTGTGGCGCCGAACAAAGCGATGGCAGCGTGTTTTGCACGAAATGTGGGGTAAGACTGGGAAAAGCGTCTCAGTCAACCACAGAAGGACCACAGGCTGGCGACAAAACTTCGTCTAGAGAACAAGAGGAAAAGATTCTCCGTGAACTAAAAGAAGCTCTTAAGGGAGTCCAGAAGCCGGATGCTCCTTCTCCTATTTCAGAGTCTCCTTCCACTCTTACGCCCAAGAAAGTTTGGATTGCAGGAGGCTTTCTGATACTCATTATTCTCCTCATTCTTGCTCTGGCGCTAATGCAGAAAAGCAGGAAGGAGGAACTTCCCCCTTCCCCTCCAGCGGAGTCATTGATTCAGCCACCGCCTCCTCCTTCAGGTCCTGAAACTGATGCAATGCGAACCACGATCGGGAAGATTGCAGCAATCCTGGAAGCCATTAACCAATATTCAAAAGCCAAAAAGTCCTTACCTGGCGCCCTCACCAATTTGAACCGCGGATATTCTGAGGTCGCGAATATCCAGGACGGATGGGGACAGAACATACTTTATCTCGTCGATTTGACCAACAAGACCTATGTCGTTCGCTCGATGGGTCCGGATGGAAAGCGTGAAACTCCCGATGATATTGCCGTCACTAACGAGACTGCGGAGGCCTGGTTGAAAGACAATGAGCAGGGCATTAGCGAGTGGATAGTCGCCAATCCTAATCTCTATGCCCAACTCATTGCTGTGGGACCTTCGGCAGCGGAACTGAAAAAATTGCAGGCTGCGCGCAAAGCCGAAGAAGAAGCCAAAAAGAAGCAGGAAGCAGAAGCCAACGAAGCGGCCCAAAGGCAGCAGGAAGAGGAGCAAAGGCGCCTGGAGACGGCACGGCTTGAACAGGAAAAGCAGAGGCAAGCCGAGGCCAAGCGACATGAAGAAGAACTTCGTGAAGCCAGAGCTCGCGAGGAGGCACTTCGTCGTGCTCAGGCTGTGGAGTTCAGGGATAATTTTACCGAAGGACTGGTTCAATGGGATGCGCCCTCGAGTTGGGAAATTGTGAAAGACAGAGAACTTTCGGCTCTGCGGGTCCAGGGACTTGGTCTTCTCAAGAAAGGCGAGAACTGGGACAACTACAAAATGGAATTTGAAGTTAAGGTCAATAAAGAGTCCGCAGGCTGGGTTGTACGGGCCAAGAATTCAAGCAATTTCTATCTCTTCAAACTGGGATCAGAAAAAGCCAAGGCCATCCCTAAAAATTCACTGGTGAAGTACATTTTTTCTGACGGCAAATATCTGAATTCTCTGAAGCAGGAAGACGCACCGGGTGCGGCCGGGGTCACCTCTCTTCCCTTCAAAGTCAAAAATAAGGAATTTTACAAAGTGGTGGTGGTTGTCAAGGGCAATACAATCACGCATTACATCAACGGCATTGAAGTGGACTCCTGGTCCGACAACACTTTTGATCGAGGTCGATTCGGCTTTAATGCGAGTATTATCGAAATGGCCACCATTCGCAGTGTTTCTGCCCAGTCCGTTCATTAGTGGCCGGAACTCTCTATAGTTTTATGCAGTGAGGCTCGCCTGCCGGCCCAGGCTGGAACTGTGGTTCTCGAACCGTCCGACCTTGGACTTTGGACCTTGGACTTTGCGCGACTTGAACTTTGAACTCAATTCTCCTGCCTTGCCGCTCGGTACAGGAAAAGGGCAAGGCCCGTGAAGGCCGCCAAAGCTAATAGATCAGCTCCCCCACCCAGTTTCTCTTCCAAATGCAGCTTG
>QHZP01000105.1:5435-20193 GCA_003224715.1 Acidobacteriota bacterium
GGCGATGGCAATGCCACCCAGGGAACCCCCGGCTACGAGCCCCGTACTGTAGAGCATTCCCGAACTTAACTCCGTTTCATCTGCATCCTTTTTCCTGGAAAGCTTATCCACCAATGCCTTCACAAGCCCACCTGCATAAATTGTCGACGTGGTGGACAGAGGTAAGTATGCCCCTACAGCAAAAGATAAGGATTTGACCCCGCACAGTTCCAGGACCGCGGAAACAAACACACCAATAATAACCAGTCCCCAGGGGAGTTCTCGACTCAACATCCCTTTGATAATCGTGGACATTAGGGTGGCCTGAGGGGCAGATAGCTTGACCGAACCGATGGGGCCATAAGCTGAATGGTGCAGCAATAAGAGCGTGCCACCTATTGCGGCTACAGAGACTAACACGCCAATAATTAGCCCCACCTGCTGCCGAATCGGAGTGGCGCCAACCATGTAACCGGTTTTCAAATCCTGGGAAGTTGCCCCAGCGTTAGCAGCCGCTATACAGACGATGGCACCTACACAAAGTGCCACGGCCTGATAGTCCGGGCCGCTCCAGCCAATTGCAACAAAAATCAGACAAGTAGCCATAAGGGTTGCGATGGTCATGCCTGAAATCGGATTTGAAGACGATCCGATAATGCCGACAATTCGAGAAGAGACTGTAACAAAGAAAAATCCGAATACTACGATCAAGACTGACATAATCAGGCTGCCGGGGAAATGGCCTGGAATTTGAGGCAGAATCGACATCAGCAGGGCTAACCCAGCAGAACCGCCCACCACATAAGTGATCGGGATGTCTCGCTCAGTCCGCCTTTTGGAAACCAGCGACGCCTGCCGACTCTGAGTGGAAAAGTCGGCCAGGCTATCACGGAAAGAGCTAATGATGGTAGGTAAGGACCTCAAAAGAGTAATCACCCCGGAACAAGCTACTGCTCCAGCCCCGATATAGCGAACGTAACCCCGATAAATCTCAACGGGGTCCATTTGCGAAATGAGCTTGTCACCCCAGCCTGGCTTGAGGGTTTCCTGGAGCTTGTCACCAAAGATAGTAATCAGCGGGATCAAGACCAGCCACGAAAGCATCCCACCTGCAAACATTGAGCCCGCTATACGTTGGCCGATAATGTAACCCACTCCCAGATATTCCGGAGTGATCTCGCCGTTGATGGTTCCGTTGGGAAATTGGCTGGATCTACTAGTCACGAAAGTCGGAACTTCTTTCCAAAGGCCCAGGATACTCATTAAGAATTTGTAGAGTACCGCGATACCTAATCCCGCAAAAACTTTCTGAGCCAGTGCGCCGCCACGCTCCCCCGCAACCAGGACCTCCGCACAGGCAGTGCCTTCAGGGTAGGGCAACACTCCATGTTCTTTGACAATAAGTGATCGGCGCAAAGGAATCATGAAGAGAACACCTAGAATTCCTCCGATGAGAGAAAGAATTAGTATCTGGCCATAGCGAAAGAACTGTTCCCCTTGATATAAGAAAATGAGGGCTGGAATGGTAAAGACGACCCCCGCAGCAATAGATTCACCGGCTGAGCCAATCGTTTGGACGATGTTGTTTTCCAGGATGGTAGATTTCCCAATTCGTTTAAATACCGCAATGGACAGCACCGCGATAGGGATGGATGCACTAACGGTGAGACCAGCCCTCAAGGCCAAATAAACTGTGGATGCCCCAAAGATGATTCCAAACAAAGAACCCAAGAAAACAGCTTTAATCGAAAATTCTGCGATGTTGTCCTCGTCTGCAACATAGGGTTTGAATCTCTCTGGAGATACATTTTCAGGTGCAGCCGGGTGACCCTTTTCAGCCATCTGTGGTCTCCTTCCAGCCAAGTGAAAGTGTGACAATGAATAAGTACTTTTAAGAGATGCATTTCGAACGCTTGCAAAATTAGCATTGGCAGCCAGACCGGTCAAGACAAAGTTGACAACCAGGGTACGTTCCGAGGGTAAACATCTGAAAAGGCGGATCCATCCTTCTCAACACAACCTGAAAAAATACTAAGAGAAAAATAACCTTTGGTCGATGAATGGATTAGCTTATGGAAAAAGTTCAAATGTTCTCGAGAAATCTTTGCCGGCTCGTTATGGGAAGCTTCACTTACAGAGCCGAGAATCCCAGAGGATTCTTGACAACATTGAACTTATCAACTAAACTGGGTTTTGATTCTCTTTAAGGAAGGTGGCCGTGATTAAACTAGACATCATCAATCAGGTTGTTGACCGGACCGGTATCCCCAGAACCAAGGCTGAGATGGCTGTAGATTCAGTCTTTGAGGCGATGAAGGCAGCACTTCAAAAGAGTGATCGCATTGAACTTCGAGGTTTCGGGGTATTCACTATCAAACCTCGTAAAACGGGAATAGGCAGAAATCCCAGGACAGGGGAGGAAGTGTCTATCCCTCCTGGCAAAGCCGTTCGTTTCAAGCCGGGCAAGGACTTGCAATCTGTCTAAGTCAAAATCGTTTCAGGTTGCTTCTGCATAGAACGGCGGAGAAAATTTCTTTTGTTCTGAGTTCGAAATAGGTATAAGATTTTTAGTGGGATTAGAAGAGGCGAGTTGGTCAACTCGCCTTTTATATTTTCTGGAATGTATAGGTGAGCAATAATTCCATGAGCCAAGTGGATTCTCAAGCTCCCGCCATCTCCATCACGACCGCACTTGACCCCACTTATCGACCCAAATATAAGCTCAGTCTAATCTTGTTCGCTTTAACCTTCCTTTCCACTCTTTTTGTTGGGGCTCAGTTAGCAATCTCATACAAAATCAACGCGCCTATCGAGAGTGAGGCCGACTTGCTTAGGTACCTCTCAGGAAACCCTGCAGCGCTGGGCCTGGGGCTTCCCTTTGCTTTCACTGTCCTCGGCTTTCTCATGGCTCATGAAATGGGTCACTACTTGGCCTGTCGTTATTATGGGATTCGCAGTACCCTCCCTTATTTCATTCCCTTTCCTAATCTGATTGGAACCCTGGGAGCCTTTATCAAAATCAGGTCGCCTTTCCAAAATCGTAGAGCTTTATTTGATGTGGGCATTGCGGGACCTATCGCAGGGTTCATTGTTGCGGTGCCGGCTTTGATGATCTCACTTCCACACTCCAAGATAGTTCCAGTTAAACCAGAATCACTGCAATTGGTCTTGGGTGAGCCATTAATCTTTCAGTTGGTTGCCAAATTATTCCACCTCAGTCCCCCGCAAGGGATGGACATTATTCTTCATCCCGTGGCTTTTGCGGCCTGGGTGGGTTTTTTTGCGACCGCCTTGAATCTCCTGCCCTCTGGCCAGCTTGATGGCGGGCATATTATTTACTCGCTCTTCGGTGCGTATCATCGAATTGTCTCAAGGGCGTTTGTCTTTGTAATGATTCCAGTGGGAATGATTTTCTGGACCTGGTGGATCCTGTGGGCCGTCATTCCTCTTGTCCTGGGACTCAATCATCCCCCCACAATGGATAATTCGATGCCACTCGGGCGGGGCCGCAAAATAATTTCAGTGGTTGGACTGGCTATTTTTCTCCTGAGTTTTTCACTTACCCCCATAAAAATCATTCATTAGTTCCGTGGGAAAACGCGCTTATATGTAGCAAGCAACCTCAGACCGCCAAGGGCCGGGTCCTCCCGAAGCAGCCGACCCCTCACCCGGCCTGGTGAACGCTTATCAAGCGTTCACCCCTCTCCGCAAACGGGGGCGAGGGGAGAGTATTTCTTTTTTGATAATCTCCCTCTCCCAAGGGGAGAGGGTGCCGGAAGGGCGGGTGAGGGGTCGGCAGCTTAACAAACTTGGCCAAAGTTTGAACTTCTTCGCTACCAAGTTGCCCTCCCAAATGGCTTTGAAAGAGCACTGGCTGCTAATTAGACAAAGGCTGCGCCCTTGCTATTCCTGGGGCGCGACCGTTGAGAGCCCGAAGCGCCAGCGAGGGTAACAGCCCGAAGCGCCAGCGAGGGTAATCGCGGCTGACCCTCGCTGGCGCTTCGGGCTTTCATATCAGACCTCTACCACCTCGCACAGAACGGTCTCATCACATTAAGCTGACAGGGTCAATATCAATATGAACTTTTCTCAAATCCACCCCTTGCTCAGCCCCCAACCGCAAGCATTCTCTGACAGCCGCTCTTAGACGGGCCCGACTTCTTGCTTTGATAATTAGCTGGAATCGATGCTCTGACTTGAGCCGAGCCAAAGGTGAGAAGGTTGGGCCGAGAATTCGCAGGTGCTCCGCCGTATACTGATTCGCCAGGTTCCCCAGACAATTGATGCTCTTGGCCGCCGACTCCAGGTTCCTGTCTCGAACCAGGATGTTGGCGACAGCGGTGAAAGGGGGGTAGTGCATGAATTTGCGAAAGCGAATCTCTTTTTCATAAAAGCCCTCATAATCATGCAAGGCCACAAACTGCAAACAGTAATGTTCGGGATAATAAGTTTGAATTATCACCTCTCCAGGAAAATCGCCTCGCCCTGCCCGCCCAGACATTTGCGAAAGCAATTGAAAGGTGCGCTCTGCGGCATGGAAATCAGGGAAGGAGAGCGTGTGGTCGGCCGAAAGAATTCCAACCAAGGTCACGTTGGGAAAATCATGCCCTTTGGAAATCATCTGGGTTCCAAGCAGTATGTCCAGTTCCCTGTTTTGAAATTGGCTTAGTATTCTGGCATGGGCACCTTTCTTCTGCACCGAATCTCGGTCTAAGCGAGCGACTTTGGCATTGGGAAAGTTCTTCTCGAGGAGAGCTTCCAGTTTTTCTGTCCCTTCACCGAGGAAGTAAAGGTGTTCGCTGCTGCATCGTGGACAAAGCTTCGGAACCCTCTGCCCATAGGCACAGTAGTGACAGAGAAGAATGTTCTTCGCCTTATGGTACGTCAACGAGATACTGCAATTCCTGCATTGAATATTTTGCCCGCAACTCCGGCAGAGGACAAAGGCCGAAAACCCTCGACGGTTTAAGAGAATTAAGATCTGTTCATTACGATCAAGGCGATCTTGGATAGCGGTTCTTAAAGCTTTGGACAGAATCGATCGGTCCTCCGCTTCCAAAAACTCCATTCGCATATTGACCAGCTTGACTTCCGGCAAAGGTCGTGAGTGAACGCGAGAAGCAAGTCGAATGTATTGGTACTTGCCACTCCTGGCGTTATAAAAGGTTTCAACGGCAGGGGTGGCCGAACCCAGGATCACCAGAGCATTTAGCATCTTGCCTCGAACCAAGCCGGCATCCCGGGCATGGTAGCGAGGACTTTCCTGCTGCTTGTAGGAAGGATCGTGTTCTTCGTCGATCACAATCAGCTTAAGGTTTTGAAGGGGAGCGAAGACAGCTGAGCGTGTTCCAACCACCACTTTAGCCTCACCTCGTTTAATCCGCCACCATTCATCAAAGCGTTCCCCGTCGGATAGACCACTGTGCAAAATCGCCACGTCGTGGCCCAGACGAGAGCGAAACTCTTGGACCACACGCGGAGTTAGCCCGATTTCCGGCATCAAGATTAAACTGTCTTTCTCCTCTTGTAACATGCGCTCAATCAGGTTTAAGTAGATTTCTGTTTTCCCGCTCCCTGTAACCCCATGCAAAAGTACGGCTGCAAAATTGGAAGATTGGGCAGTTGCATCTATATTTTCCAGCGCTTGTCTTTGCTCCGTTGTCAGATCGCGGCTTTTCGGAGGTGGGATATGACCGAGGTCTTTCATGGGATCACGCTTGATTTTATCCTTCCAAAGACGGATGATTCCTTTCCGCTCCAGGGACTGCAGGGTGGAATGGGAAACCTTGTGCTCTCTCTGAAATTCTGAAAGGAGCACCGGGCCAGCGCGCGTTTCCAAAGCCCGAACTACAGAAACCTGCAAGGGTGTCAACTTCGTCTGCTCTAACGCTCCCCGGGAATCTGTTCTTAGAGCGATTACAAGCTGCAGCTTTTCGGACAAGACCTTCTCATCGACCAGCTGCACGAATTGAACAAAGTTCCGGCAGGCCAGCTTTCTCAAATCGCTTTCCTTAATCCTGGAGCCGACTAACTTCTCCAGTTGACGCGAATTCAAGCTCTCTCGCCCAGCTAGCACATGCAAGATGTTCTTTTCAGCCGGGGACAAAGAGGGTTCGTGGCCCTGATCTCCAAGAGCTTCCATCCCTTTTGAAGTAATGGAAAGTTTCTTTTGGCTTCGAAAATTGATTCTTGGTGGAAGGCACGCTTTAAGGACTTCACCTAAGGAAGCGAAGTAGTAGTCCGAGACCCATTGGGCCAGCCTGAAAAGCTCTGAGGAAATGAGAGTGGCGTTATCCAGAACATCAATAACTTCCTTGATACTGGTTTCAGCCGGGGAATCGGAAGGAAGCTGAACATGCTTGTTGACTACATAGCCGGTCAATTTTCGACTGCTAAACGGAACCAGGACCCTCTGGCCAAGCTGAATTCCACTGAATTCCGGAACCAAACAACGATAGTAAAACGTCTGCTGAAGAGGTAGTGGCAAAGCTACTTCAAGAAACATGCCCTCAACTCATTGAAAGGCTTCCGCTTCCATACCGATTGTTTGCGAAAATATCATCGTGTTCTTGCTCATGCTCTTGCTCGATTAGCCGGCGGAAGCCGAGCAGGAGCAAGAGTACGAGCACGAATGGACATGAAATACGTCGTATTTCTGGAATCGTTGACTCCATTCGTACGCGTATTTATGAAGTCCTGTACTATAGCTCAATTGCTTTCAAGCAGGGCCTTGATTCTCTTCATGTCTTCCCAGACATCCTTCTTGGCTTCGGGATTTCGTAGTAGATAGGCCGGGTGGTAGGTGACGATCAGTTTTGCCCCTCTGTAATCTTGAAACCGGCCGCGAATCCAGCCCACAGAAGACTTTGTCTTCAAGATGGTCTGGGCTGCGGCTGCGCCAAGGCAGCAAACGATCTTGGGTTTGATAACTTCCAGTTGCCGCAGAAGAAATGGGGAACAGGTCGAAATCTCGTCTTTCTCCGGAAAACGGTTATTGGGAGGCCGGCACTTGATCACATTGCAAATGTAAACATCTTCCCGTTTCAGGTTGATGGACTCAATGATCTTGGTAAGTAATTGGCCAGCCCTTCCAACAAAGGGCAGCCCCTGGGCATCTTCATCAGCGCCTGGAGCCTCGCCAACAAAAACCAGTCTTGCCTCCGGATTACCCGATCCAAAAACGATGTGGGTACGCGTGGAACAAAGCTTGCAGCGCTGGCAATCTCCGATATCCTGGCGGATTTTTTCCAGGGACTCATCGGTGCTCATCTGACTGTAATCCTCTTCGAACAAGGATAGACTCTGGGGGCTTTCTGCAGCGTAAGAATTTGTTGGGCTCTCCTTAACCGCTTTCGTTTCCGGTTGAGAAACGTCTTCCTCTGAGTAGGTCTGCGGGGGTTCCTGGCTGAGATGGGGCTTTAGAAAAAGCCCTTCGAGGCCTATTTCCTGGTAAAACTCAAGGCGCGATTTGAGTTGCTGCAAATAAAAACTACGTCTGCTTTCAGCCATGCCGGTTCTTTAAAGCCACGATATAGTCCAGGATCTCGTTGGCTACCTCTCGTTTGGACCTCTTCGTCACATTAAATTCTTTCCCATCACGAGTGAGTATGGTGACTGCATTGGCATCACTGTCGAACCCTATTCCTTCTTGAGTCACATCGTTGACAATAATGAGATCCAGATTTTTTTCTTTTAGTTTGTTCCGCGCATTTTCCAAAACCTTTTCTGTTTCGGCCGCAAAACCGACCAGGATCCGGTCCCCCTTTTGTCTCCCTAACTCAGACAGTATGTCAGGAGTAGGCACCAAATCCAAGCAACGTCCTTGGAGGTTCTTCTTGATTTTTTGAGCAGAAAACTCTCGTGGCTTGAAGTCAACCACTGCGGCGGCCTTGACCAGGATACTGGATCGAGACCAATTTTGGAGGACTTTCTCTCTCATTTCCGAAGCCGACCGCACTGTGACAAGTTCAACCTTTGCCGGCGGGTCCAGATGCGTCGGACCGCTCACCAGAATGGTCTGGGCGCCCCTCGACTGAGAGGCGGCGGCCAGTTGATAGCCCATCTTGCCCGAGGAGCGATTGCTTATGTAACGAACCGGACCAATGTCCTCGCAAGTAGGTCCGGCAGTAATCAGAATGGTCTCCCCCTTAAGGTCTTGCTGAAGATGGGTTAGCTTTACCGCAGACTCCACAATCTTATCGAAGCCGGCCAGGCGGCCCTTCCCCATAATCCCTTCGGCCAGATAGCCCTCCTCCGGGTCAATGATATTAACTCCCTGAGATCGCAATTTCCGGATGTTGTCCTGAACGGTCGGGTGGGACCACATATTCACATTCATGGCAGGAGCAATTATTGCCGGAACCTTGCTTGCCAGAAACAAGGAGGAAAGGAAATCGTCCGCAATTCCATGCGCAAATTTGGCCAGGATATTGGCTGTCGCGGGGCCACCAAGAGCAAGTCCACCGAAGCAGCAACACGGATATGTTCAATATTCACATCCATTCCAGGGTCTTCTTCCTCAGCATACATATCTGTCATGACACGATGCCCACTCAATGTCGCCAACGTTAACGGAGTGATAAACCTTTGGGCATTCCTGGTCATCGCGACAAAAACGTCATAATCGCGTTTTTGCAGCAGTCGAACCAATTCAGCAGACTTGTATGCTGCTATACCCCCTGTGATCCCGAGCAGGATTCTCATTTTTCAATGTACCTTGCCTTCTTTGGCCTCTTTGGGACTTCGTTTTTTACTGGGTTTGGTGGCCTCTTCAACAATATCGTATTTTACGAGCCCGGAGGTCACTTCCTCCTGTGCGATGCGCGTGAATTTCTTGGACTGAATCGTGAGGGCTGGTCTTGCTCCAGCCTGGAGCTGCCGAGTCCGTTTCGCCGCCAGAATGATGTAACGAAATTTGCTATCAATTTTGCCTATATTATTTGTCAATTCAAACACCTCCAAAGTTTTTGATGATGCTTTCTATGCGCTGAGTCATTCGTTCTCGACGGCAGCGTTCGGCACAAATGATGCATCTGAGCCGATCTATTGAGGCAGCAAGATCCTCATTTATTATCACATAGTCATAACTGCTAAATCGATGAATCTCCACCTGGCTGGCCCATCTGAGACGCTTCAGGATCGTTTCGTCACTATCAAGCCTGCGTTTTTCCAGGCGTGTTTGGAGCGCCTCAAACGAGGGAGGCATAATGAAGATAGAAACTGCATCAGGAAGCTTTTCCTTGACCTGGGAAGCCCCTTCCGTATCAATATCGAGGAGCAGGTCCTTACCCTCGGCCAGGACTTGTTCCACGAATCTTCTGGCAGTTCCATAGTATTGGTCAAATACTTTAGCGTATTCAACGAACTGTTCTTCTTCAATCATCTTCTTAAAGGTTTCGTCAGAAACGAAGAAATACTCCACTCCATCCTTTTCTTTGCCCCGAGGTTCCCTGGTCGTATAAGAAACCGAAAAAACAAGATCCGGCAATCGTTTCAAGAGCTCAGCGACGAGGGTGGATTTCCCCGAACCCGATGGCGCTGAGACAATAAAGACTTTCCCTTTTTCTTTCATGCTAATTCGACCAATAAATGAGAATTATTCCCCCTTCGGAACGTGTGAAACAATTCCGATGCACCCCCTCACCCGGCCTCGTGAACGCTTATCAAGCGTTCACCCCTCTCCCCCAGTGGGGGCGAGGGAGTTAAGTCATTTATTTCTTTCCCCTCGCCCCCACTGGGGAGAGGGGACAGGGGGGGGACAGGGGTGAGGGGGCTGCTCAGATCTACATTGCAGCTCAATTTTTTCACACCTCAAGGGGTGCAGGGGGGATGTCTCTCTGTCGCGAGCCGGACGGAATCTTCCAACAGGACACCCCCGCAGCCCAAGGGCTGCTACCCCCCTCAAGGGAGGATTTTCAGGACACCTACTCCAGGTTTTGAATTTGCTCACGAATTTTTTCAATTTCCGTCTTGATTGAAATGGCGGAATTAGCAATGCTCATCGCATTACCGGTGATGCCAGTGGTTTTTGACAAAATAGTATTGGCCTCTCGGTACATCTCCTGCGACAGAAAATCCAGGGTCTTTCCCACTTCCTCAGCAGAGTCTAACAGGGTCCTACATTGCTCGCTGTGGCTTTGTAAACGTGTTATTTCCTCCGTGATATCGCTTCGTTCTGCATAAAGCACAGCTTCTTGTAAGAGGCGATGGGGGTCAATTTCGACCCCCTTCAAGAGCTCTTTGAGGCGATTCGCCAATCGATCCCGATAGGCGCTAATGGCATCCTGGGCTTGGCTTTCAATTCTCCCTACTTCTGCACTAATAGTATTCAACCGATTCAGAAGGTCAGCCTGCAACGCCTTGCCTTCTTCCATCTTCATACGGTTCAAGTCTTCCAGGGCACTGATGACAGCTTTTGTGGCTCCTTCCTCCACTCGCTCTAAGGGCTTGCCGGAAAGTTTCAAGGATTCCAGATTTATGATGCCGGGAATCCTGAGAAGCTGCACCAGATCCAGCTCACCTGAAATATTGAAGTCCCTCCTTAACTGCTCCACGACGTTGAGATAGGCTTGGAGCAG
Organism: Acidobacteriota bacterium; assembly: GCA_003224715.1. GTDB lineage: Bacteria > Acidobacteriota > Terriglobia > Versatilivoradales > Versatilivoraceae > QHZQ01. The sequence goes on from QHZP01000105.1 coordinate 15,992, forward strand.
CGAGACATTAAGGTCAAAACCGGCCGACTCATTCTTTTCAATGTTCATGTTCAAATCGACACGGCCGCGTTTAAGCTTTGACTGCACCAGTCTCCTGATTTTGACCTCTAAGGCGGGAAGTTCGGCGGGCAGTTTGATGTGAAGGTCCAGGAATCTGTGGTTAATGGATCTAACTTCTACCGTGCAGGCAAGCACATCATCTTCAAAGTGCCCGCGACCAAATCCGGTCATGCTCCTAATCATATTGTTCCAACTCTAGTCTCTTACCGCGGAAGAAGTTCAAGAAACAGTCAAGTCGTCTTTCTTTGACAGCCCGCGTAATCCCATCCCGCATGAGCCAGCTCTTTGTGAATGGTGATAGAAGCCTCCACAGATTATCGAGGATAGCGAATCGAAGATTGAGGATCGCCAGAACCGTTAACTTCGACTCTCGATTCTCTATTCTCTATCCTCTATCCTCCTTGTTTCATCTCTGCGCCTCTGCGTCCCTGCGCGAGCATTGTCTAGGTTCTCGGCGGGGTGAGATTGCTCGCTACGTCCAGGGTAAGCGGGCCATAACAAGAAAGGCCTTGAATGTTCATGAAACCTGGGCCGTGTCAGTTTCGACGAATTGCAGAGCATGGAGTCGCTGGTAGATTCCACCTCTCGCCACCAGATCTGTGTGGGTACCTATTTCACTGATTTGACCTCGGTCAATCACCACTATTCTGTCGGCCTGGCGAATGGTGGAAAGGCGATGCGCTATGACAAATACCGTGCGTCCATGAATTAAGTTGGAAAGAGCCTTCTGGACGAGAATTTCTGATTCTGAGTCCAAGGCAGACGTCGCTTCATCTAGAATCAAGATGGGAGAGTTTTTCAAAATGGCTCGCGCAATGGCGATGCGCTGGCGCTGCCCGCCCGATAGTTTTTGTCCGCGTTCGCCGATTATGGAGTCATACTTCTTAGGGAGTTGCTCAATGAAATCGTGGGCCAAGGCAGTTTTGGCTGCGGCAATTATTTCGTCCTCACCAACATGCTCTCTGCCGTAACAGATATTATTGTGAACCGTGTCATTAAAAAGAACGGTTTCCTGACTCACCATACCAATCATCGACCGCAAAGAATCTAAAGTGACGTCTCGAATATCAATTCCATCAATCAGGATTTGTCCATCGGTTGGGTCGAAGAACCGTGGGATCAAATTGACCAGCGTTGATTTCCCCGAGCCGCTGGTGCCCACCAAGGCGATCACTTCGCCCAAACTCACTTTAAGGTCTACGTTTCTCAGCACGGGCAAACGGCTGTCATTATAATTGAAACTGACGTTGCGGAATTCTATGTCCTGGCGGAAATGAGACAGTCTAATCGCATTAGATTTTTCTGTCACCTCCGGCGGCTCTTCCATTATTTCAAAAACCTTGCTGGAAGCACCTTTGGCTTGTTGAAAGGTGTTGTAAATTCCACTGATGCGACGGACCGGCTCATACATCTTGAGCAAAGCAACCAGAAAAACAGCGAAAGAACCGGCGGTCATTTGATTGTTCGAGATTCGATTCTGAGCGTAAAACAGCATCAGAGCAATTGTAATAGCGCCCAACAATTCCATAAAAGGGGACGCGATGGCGTGGACGCGAACCCAAGTCAGATTGATCCTGGCCAATCGTCGAGTCGCTTGCTTGAACTTGCTCAATTCAAATTTTTCCATCCCGAACGCTTTCACAATCCGGTGCCCTGTGATGGTTTCCTGCAGGATATTGGAGATTTCCTCCATCTTGTCCTGACTGGACCGGCTGCTTTTATGAATTTTTTTCCCAAAGAATTTAGAGGGATAGATCACCAGGGGAGCAAGAAGAAAGGAAGCTAATGCCAACCGCCAATCGATGGCAAAGGCCAGATACAAACAGGCTAGGAAGGTTAAGCCTTGTTTTAAAGCGTCTGCTAAAGCTGTCGAGCTGGCGAATTGTATCTTTTCGATGTCGTTGGTGATCCGGGATATCAGCCTTCCGGTGGAATGAGTGTGAAAGAAACTGGAAGATTGATTTAGCACTCTTTCATAAAGCTGATTCCTCAAGTCCATGACTATAGACTGTCCCATATAGTTCAATAAATAAGTGGAAAAGTATTCTGCTAGTCCCTTAAACAACGTGGCAATTACAATCAGACAACCGAGCACCAGCCACACTTCTTTAAAGGGGAAGGGATTAATTTGTTCAAGGAAGATTTTCTTTTGTGAAATGGGCAGCGTGAAAATCTGACTTTGAACAGAATTGGGGGCAAAGCCAAGAATGTTATCGAAAATCGGTTTAATCAGCAGGGCTAGCAATGCCTCCAGGCAGGCAGTCACTCCCATCAATATAAAAGAAACAGTGAAAACGGGCAGATAGGGTCTTATATAACTGAAGACTCGCCAAGATCTCAGCATGGGAAGGTTTCTATGGTTGACCTCAGAGGCTACGCTGTAGTCTGCCCACGGTAGCGGCTTTCTCCCCAATTGTCAAGGAATGGGACCTTTCGGGCAGGGTCCCGTCAAAGTCCGGTAAGTGATTGTGTTGAGGCACAGCCCTTGCTGACGCGTGGGCTACTGAGTTGACCCTGAGCCCGTTCAGTAGCCCGACCGTGAGGGAGGGTCAGGGACTTTGACGGAACCCTAACCTTTCGGGTAATGCCTCAGAACGTCTGAAAAAATTCCGAACTACCCCTCACCCGCCCTTGTGAACGCTTCTCAAGCGTTCACCCCTCTCCCCCAGTGGGGCGAGGGAGGTAAATCCCCCCTCTGGTCCCCCCTTGTGCAAGGGGGGACTGTAGGGGGGTTCCCCTCGCCCCAACGGGAGAGGGGCCAGGGGTGAGGGGGCGAGTCCAATCCTTTCGATATCTGATTTTTTCACACCTTCTCAGTTATAGGGGGTGCAACGAGCGCTCCGTCGCGCGTTGATTCAGCGTGCGCAGAGCGCCCGCTCCACCTTTGGTGCTTTTCGCCACCCATAACTGAGGCATTGCCCTTTCGGGCATCTCAGGAATTTTAGAGCTTGACTTGCAACGCTAAGATTCATAGAATCGTAATATGCTTTCACTTCTAAGAGAAGCCCTTACCCTTACCTATTCTAACTATTCTAACTATTCTAACTATTCTAACTATTCTACCTACCTACTAAAGTAGCCATGAATTTTTCAGTTGGAGACAAAGTCGTATACCCCAATCATGGGGTAGGTGTCATCGAACGGATCAATGTCTGTAGCATATCCGGCCATCAGGAATCTTTTTACCACCTCAAGATCATTTCCAACAGTATGATGGTCATGGTGCCTACCGCCAATGTGCAGGATGTGGGATTGAGGAGGCTAATCAAGAAGGATGAGGTCAATAAAGTCCTCGATCACCTCAAAACGGCCAAAGTTTCCAATCACCCCGATTGGAAAAACCGGTTTAAGGAAAACTCCGAAAAAATGAGGACAGGCTGCATCTTTGACGTTGCCGATGTTCTGAAGTGCCTCTCATTTCTCAGCCACCATCGAGTCCTCTCTTTTCGAGAGAAGAAAATGTTGGACCGGGCACGCTACTTAATCATCAGCGAAGTTGCCACGGTTGAAAATCTTCCCGAAGTAAAGGTCGAGGAATTGGTCGATCGTGCCCTGATTCCACTGCCAGTCAAAAGAGCTCACGCCTAGTGGCGTTTCCGGGGCTGCTCTCTAATCATTCTCGGAGCCTTGAGCAGGGTTTTCCGCGCCTGGCTGCTTCTTGAATTTCTCGAAATATTCCTCCTTGAGTATGGCCATGATCAAGGTGTTGTAATAGCGGCGTCCATAATAGTGGTCTTGTCTCAAGGATCCTTCAATTTGAAATCCGCATTTTTCATAAACCCTGATCGCTCGAGGATTGTTTTCGAACACCCTCAAATAAACTCGATTCAGATTCATCTTTTCAAAAGTAATGCGCAAAACTTGTCGCACCGCTTCTGAACCATAACCCCGGCCCCAGAAATCTTTTTCCCCTATCATGATTCCCAATTCTGCTTTTCGCTCAACCCAATTGAGGTTGTGCAAACCAATCGACCCGATGAGTTCCCTGTTCAGCGTCTCAATGGCAAATACCTTTTCGCGATGATTGGTCATCGAGACGCTTTCCAGCCATTTCACTTCATCAGCCCGGGAGACCGGATAGATAAGGACGTCGGAAAGATATTGGGTGACGGCTTCGTCATTAACCCATTTGATGACGCTAT
>QHZP01000608.1 GCA_003224715.1 Acidobacteriota bacterium
ACTGTTGGGATATTCAGCGCCGGGCATTGAATTTCTGGCCGACCGTGCCTTCGAGTCTTCGCCCAACGGCAATCTGCTGGCTAGAGAAATTGCTTACCAGTGGTGGCAAGCTTTAATCGTGCCCAAGAGTCCGAGAGACCTTTGGCTGAAGGAAGGCTTTGCCGGCTATGCGGCTTTACTCTATGAAGAGAGCATTTCCAGCGAAGCCGGATTTGTACAGGAACTAAAGGACACGGCCGTGGCGGCTTTGTTGCACGAGGATAAAAGCACGATCCGCAATGCCTATCAGCTTGAAGAGTACTCCCCCGAATATAACTCAATCCTGAAAAGCAAGGGCGCCTATGTCTTGCACATGTTGCGTGGGGTGCTGGGTGATGAGAAGTTTTTCAAATTGCTGAAGGAGTATGTCTATAACTTCGCCTACAAAGAAGCCTCTATCGAGGATTTTAAAGCTCTGGCCGAGAAGATTTACGGCCAGGATTTGACCTATTTTTTTTCCCAGTGGATTGAACAAAACGGGGTTCCTCAATTCCAATACGAATTTACCACTTACCGTGTCAAAGACGGTTTCAAGGTAACAGGAACCATCAAACAGGACCTTGACACTTTCCGCATGCCCGTTGAAATCCTCGTGGAGACCGACGGCAAGCCGGAACTTAAGAAAGTGGAGGCGGTCGGCCCGGAATCGAATTTCTCGGTCTCTACTTTTGGAAAACCGCGCAGCACCAAGATCGACCCTAACCAAAAGATCCTGCGGATCTCTGACGAAATTCGAGTGGCCACCTTCATTGGCAAAGGGGATGAGCTAAAAAAACTCGGCGAACCGACAGAGGCCATTGGACAATATCAGAAGGCGATTGAATTGAACAAACGGAGTTCGCTGGCCTTTTATAGGATTGGAGAAGCCTTCTTTGAACAGCGTAGCTATCAATCTGCCGCTAACTCTTTTCGTGAGGCTCTCAACGGAGATTTGGAGCCAAAATGGATTGAGGTATGGTGCCACATCAATCTAGGAAAGGTTTACGACGTCTTGAGCCAGCGGGAACGCGCTCTAAAAGAGTATCAGCAAGCCTTGGACACGAATGATAACACGCAAGGTGCTCAGGAAACGGCCCAGAAATATATACAGCAACCTTACCGATACGAAGGCACGCACGTCGTAGTGCGATAAGCGTTTAAGAAAAGTCCTGGCGGCAGAGATCAGTCTATCGCAGTTAGCTCAACTGGCCGTAGCGATAGCCGACGGCTGCTGAGCCGCCTTTCTCAGGTCAACCAGAGCTGCTTCAAATTCCTGAAAGTCCTTTTCGTTCCAGGTTCTTAATTCGACTTTGAGGCGAGCATGGATACGGCAATACACCATTAGTAACTGGTCCCAACAGGCTGCGCTTTGCTCGAATTCATTTTTGCCTGTAAAGTCTAGAGCCAGAGGCTGGGACAGCGGTGGAGCGCCTGCCTTGAATTTAGCGAGATTTTCTTCCACCAGTGATCTCTCTAATTCTCCATATTCTCTGGGAAATTCTCGCTTGAGCTCTTCGTGCCGGTCTAGAAAGAAGTTTTGAAGGTCGACATGATTTGCCCTATTCCACAAAAGTCCCTGGCTTTGGCGCACGTCGGCATAATGAGCCGCCACCTTAGACCAAGCGTTGGCTTTTGCTGCGTTCAACTGGACGGGCAATCCAGTAACTTCCGGTTGTCTTCTCCTCCACCACATAACCTCTAGCCCCCCTTACTGAGCTTGTTGGCCAGGGCCCTCAAGCTCCGCTTCTTCCCTTCCCCGGTTGGCCCTGGAACCTGACCAGAAATGCCTTTTTGATAAGATTAAACGACCTCCTTTGTCAAGGCCCTCTGAAAAAAAACAGGGTCCCGTCAAAGTCCGGTAAGTGATTGGGTTGAGAAACAGCCCTTGCTGACGCGCGAGCTACTGAGTTAAACCTGGGCCTGTTCAGTAACCCGACCGTGAGGGAGGGTCAGGGACCCTCTCAGATGAAATATTCGAGTCCCGCCTCTGGCCTCGGCAACAAAAAGAGATTACATTTGCAAAACGATCAGCTAAGATGATTTTTTGAAGCACCGAGACAAACCTCAGGAGGAACAGGCCAGCAATGAAACCTGCAACTTATAGAGCTTTCGAGACCCTGGCTGAGTTGGTTCGCCAGAGAAAGGTGGAGCTCTCTCCTCCCACAGACAAGCCGCAGCCACCGGTGCTCACTTTATCGGAAGACCTCTCTGATGAAGAACTTTTTCAAATCTCCATGAAGGATGTGCTCCCGCTGGGATGGAGTAATGTTCCTTTACCGCCTAGCATCCCGCTGGAAATTCAAAATCCCGCTGACAGCGAGGACGAAGGTTTGAAGCTCTTGACTGAATTTGTGGCGGGCAAAGGGGCCATCGATTTGAGGGTGAGCGGTGAGTATGTTGAAGGCACACCCGACCCTGAGGGTTACCTTTTGCTGGAAAACCTGCGTAATGGACATTTTGCCGTCCAGGCACATCTCGACCTACACGGCCTCAGGCTTAAGACTGCCAAAGAAAATTTTGAGAAATTCATCCGCCGCAGCCTTCAGCTCGGTCACGGCTGCATTCGAATCATACACGGTCGGGGCCAACATTCACTCGACGGGCACGCCGTGCTGAAAGAACATGTCCAAAAATGGCTAAGCAGCCGGCGAATGAGCCGTCACGTCGTAGCTTATACCTCGGCTCGCCTATGCGACGGTGGTGGAGGAGCCCTTTACGTATTGCTGCGAAGAAGATCGTCAAGCAGGAGGTATTGATGACATCTAACCCCAAGTATCCAAGTCGCATCATTTTGGAGGGGCGCGATCGCGCCCCAGCACGATCCTATCTGAAAGGCATCGGCTTTTCCGAAGCAGATCTGGCACGCCCCATAATCGGCATAGCTAATACGTGGATTGAAACCATGCCCTGCAACTTCCACCTGCGTCACCTGGCAGCAAAAGTTAAGGAAGGCGTCCGCGCGGCCGGTGGAACACCGATGCTTGGTGAGTCGTGAGGTGGTGGCCGACTCTATTGAGCTGGTGGGACGAGGGTATATGTTCGACGCGATTGTTGCTCTGGTGGGATGCGATAAGACCATTCCGGGAGCGGCGTTGGGCTTAATTCGGTTGAATGTTCCCTCCCTCATTCTTTATGGCGGGTCTATTGCACCTGGAAGATACAACGGGAGGGATGTCACCATCCAGGATGTTTTTGAAGCCGTGGGGGCAGTGGCCGCAGGCCGGATGACGGAAGCAGAACTGTTGGAAATTGAAAATGTCGCTTGTCCCGGGGCCGGTGCCTGTGGAGGTCAATACACTGCCAATACAATGGCCACGGCACTGGAATTCATTGGGCTATCCCCGCTGGGGTCCTCCAGTGTTCCGGCCACCGATCCTCGCAAAGAAGCCTTGAGTGAACAATGTGGAAAGCTGGTTATGGATCTGCTCAAACAAAATATTCGGCCCAGTGACATTCTTACACCCAAAGCCTTCGAAAATGCCATCGCCAGTGTGGCCGCAACGGGCGGCTCCACCAACGCCGTGCTGCATTTCTTGGCCATGGCCCGTGAGGCTGGCGTTCCGCTCAAAATCGATGACTTCGACATCATCAGTTCTCGAACCCCCTTGCTGGCAGATCTAAAACCAGGAGGTAAGTATGTGGCAGTGGATGTGGACAAAGCTGGAGGGGTGCCTCTGATCGCTAAGCGACTTTTAGAGGGAAGATTCATCGACCCTACTCAGATGACCAGTAGCGGCCGCACGTTGGGAGACGAGGCCATGAAAGCAGTCGAGACCCCTGGACAAGAAGTGATTCGTCCGCTAACCAATCCCCTTAAACCCACTGGCGGACTGGTGATCCTTCGAGGTAACCTCGCTCCCGAGGGTTGCGTGGTCAAGGTTGCAGGGCACGAGCGAATTTATCATCGGGGACCTGCCCGAGTTTTCGATCGGGAAGAAGATGCCATGGCCGCTGTGACAGGGAGGGAGATCAAATCGGGCGATGTGGTGGTGATCCGTTATGAGGGTCCACGCGGAGGTCCCGGCATGCGCGAGATGCTAGGAGTAACTGCAGCCTTGGTAGGTGTGGGGTTGGGCGAAACGGTTGCTTTATTAACCGACGGTCGTTTCAGCGGTGCCACTCGCGGACTGATGGCGGGCCACGTGGCTCCCGAAGCAGCCCGAGGCGGGCCTATTGCTGCGGTCCGGGAAGGAGACATGGTTGTCTTCGACATCAAGAATCGTCATCTCGATGTTGAACTTTCCGACCGTATCCTCAAAGAACGTCTCTCCCAATGGAAGGAACCCAAGCCGCACTACACCTCGGGTGTCTTTGCGAAGTATATGGCCTTGGTTTCATCCGCCTCGGAGGGCGCCATCACTCGACCTATCCCGTGACCTCGAATGCGGTGAATCAACAACTCACCTCAGAGCGACAAGCTGCGGAGGCCTAGCTGTTGAGTAACAGATAGGAATGAGAACAAACATCAATGTGGGAGGCGGTCTGGCGATCAAAAGTTTGAGGTTTGCCGTCCGGTTCCCTGTTAAACCCGCGCTGGTCGCCGCGCGGAGCGCGCCTCACATTCTTAACTTAACGCCTATGGCGTCAGGGGCCCCCTCCCATCGCGCATGATTTTGTTGATATGAAACCGACGTCTTGGCCGTTTGCCCTTCTAACATTGTTTCTCGGCGTGGTTCTCAGCGGTTGCGGTAAATCCGAAATCCACAATCCCAG
>QHZP01000609.1 GCA_003224715.1 Acidobacteriota bacterium
CGGCTCGCAAGCAGATGATCCTCACCCGGGCTCTGCGACCGCCGTCGCTTCAGCTATTCTCTCCGCAAGGGAGAGGCCTCGGGTTTGGACATTTCTTATTCCCCGAAGGGGATGCATAAATCCGCCCAGGGTTGTGCGGCAACGCACAACCCTGGGCGTTTGGACATTTTCATTGCCGCGTAGCGGCATCTGAGGGTAGGCCGGCCTTTCAGGGCCGGTCTCGGCAACCCAACCCCATACCCAGTCGCAGAGCGACGGATGAGATGGCAAACCTCAACGGGGTGCGAGATTCAAGCGCCGCTGACGCGGCGCGGGTTCCCGACGGGGGCACTAAGGTACCGGCCTTGAAAGGCCGGTCTACAGTCAAGCGCCGCGATGCGGCGGCGAAACCGGCGTTTCATGGTCGGAACTTCGTAACTGCAGGAATCCCAATACGCGTCATGTCTGGGAAGAGATCCGTTTCCATTCGCTCCCTTCCTGAAGGGGATGAATACGCCGAGGCATTTGGTATCTATCCCCTTCAGGGAATTGGGAAGGTGCCTAGATTGCTGTCCCAGGGTAGCGGCTGGACCGCAACCGGGGCTGATTTATGGGAAAGAGAGGCTTCGTTGCATGAAATCTCGATCGAGCAACGAAACGCTTAATTCATCCGCAACGCCCAGGGCGTATCGCATAACGGCATTGAATAAAGAGATGGAGAATATGCTTGACCGTGTATTGGGGAGGGAATAGATTTCTCAAAAAGTCCGGTCGTTGTCCCATGAATCGGGTGCGCTATATTCCCACTAGATGAAATATGACAGCGCTCCCGGAAAGGGCGCGTTAGAGATTGGACATCTTGCGATTTCAGCGGCAAAAAAGGGCGTAGCGACAGGCATTCCGGCCTGTCCAATTCGTCTCTGAAGCCGCTAAGACAGGCAAGAATGCCTGTCGCTACTTGAAATGGCCAATCTGCAGAGCGCTCTCGCAGAGGGCGCGAGGGATGTCCAACCGGCCGGAACAGGGGCACCCCGCCGGGTGCTTGCGCCACAGCCCCCTCAAAGTGGGATTTTCACGGAGTTTCCCATGCCGCTCAAGGCGGCGCCACAGAGCGTGAAAAAGTTGGACCGAGCCGCGACCGTTAGGGAGCGGTTGAGCCAATCGGGCAGTCTGTCCCTCCCTGACGGTCGGGGTTCGGATTTCCCCTATTTTCGTAGGAGGACCAGATGAAGCACACGGGAAAGCAGCGCTGCCAGGAATCCACCCGGTTTTTCGAGCTGGCGAAACAATTCGCTCCCGGTGGAGTGCACAGCAATTTTCGCCTCGGTATGAAACCTGTCCCATTGTTCTATGACCGTGCTCAGGGATCGAAGTTATATGACGTGGATGGCAATGTTTACATTGATTATGCGCTGGGCATGGGGCCAGCGATCCTAGGCCACGCCCCCCGGACGGTCATTGAGGCGGTGGCCAGTTCGCTGGGTAACGGACAGTTGTTTGGAGGTCAGCACCGCGTTGAAGTCAAACTATCTCAGGAGATTTCGCGTCTCGTACCCTGTGCCCAAAAGGTGCGGCTAAGCCTGACGGGTTCAGAAGCCGTTCAGGCCGCTTTGAGAGTGGCGCGCGCTTATACCGGGCGGCACAAGGTGATTAAGTTTGAAGGGCACTATCATGGCTGGTGTGACAACATCTATGTGAGTATCAATCCTGAAGCCCAAGTCATGGGTCCTTATGATTCACCTGCTACCATTCCCGGAAGCCGGGGTCAGGACGAGCTTGCCTACAAGCATCTGCAAATCCTGCCCTGGAACGACATTGAAGTCTTGAGAAGGGCGGTGGACGCCGGCGGGGATGATATTGCGGCCATCATAATGGAGCCGATCATGTGCAACAGCAGTGTCATCCTGCCGCAGCCCGGATATTTGGAGGAAGTCAGAGATTTGTGCACTCGCCGCGGCATCGTGCTGATCTTTGACGAAGTCATTACTGGCTTTAGGATCGGCTTAGCTGGCGCCCAGGGGTATTTGAAGGTCACCCCAGACCTCGCCGTCTTCGCCAAAGCGCTGGGGACAGGATTCCCCATCAGTTGCGTGGCCGGTCTTTCCAGGATCATGGACCTTTTTGGCAAGGGAGAGGTCATGCATGGCGGGACCTACAACACCAATGTTGTTTCCTGCGTTGCCGCTATGTCTACCTTGGAAGAATTAGGAAGGGATAACGGCCTCGCCTATGAGCGTCTCCACCATATCGGCTCGAGGCTGATGGAAGAATTGCGTAAAGCGGGCCGGCAAGCCGGCACCAATTTGCACGTTCAAGGCTTGGGGTCTGTCTTTCATACCACTTTCACGGACCAGCCAGAACTCACCAATTATCGAGATTATTATTTGCGGTGTGATCTCTCGCGACAATCCCGGTTCGTAGAAATTCTAATGGAGGAGGGTGTTCGCATTACGTCGCGGGGCACCTGGTTTCTTTCCAGCGCTCATACGGAAAATGACATTGAATCCACAGCCCAAGCCGCGGCGATTGCTCTGGGGAGGCTCTGAGGAGCGCCAATCTCTCGACGGCTTCGGTCGCCTTTTTAACCGGAATTCCGCAGTTGAATCGAGCTACACTCTCGCATTTAGCTCCAAACCCTCACCCCCGGCCCCTTCCCAAAGGGCGAGGGGAGAGTCCATCTAATTTTTTGTTCCCTCTCCTCATGGGAGAGGGTGCCCAAAGGGCGGGTGAGGGTGGCTCGTTCGCAGTGCGTGCCATATTTTTAATCCTTACAACTTCGGAATTTGGGTTTAAGGGATGATTCTACCTGACAGATCCCTCCACTGGATGAAGTTTTCTTGACGTTAGACCGGGGAGCTTCCTACAAAACGAAGCCGTTCGTG
>QHZP01000610.1:0-8443 GCA_003224715.1 Acidobacteriota bacterium
CCCAGGCTTTTCTGGATTCTACTGGCGATCGTTTCGTTTTCTGGCAACTCGGTTTTCGCTGCTGCAACGCAAACGGCCAATTCCCCAACCGCGGCGTCACAGAAAAGGCCGGAGTCTTCAGCTCATCACCAAAAAGGGCTCTCCCTTTACCAGGCCGGCGACCCAGCAGGAGCGGTCCTTGAACTGCGACAGTCCGTCGAGGTTGATCCCAGCTTTACTGAAGCATGGAACGATCTCGGCGTTGTCCAGCGTAAGCAAGGGAGTCTAGGCCAGGCGATAATCAGTTTCGAAAAGGCGATCGCACTTAACCCTTCTTTCACTTCTGCCCTCTACAATCTCGCTCTGGCATATGAAGCCCAAAACAGGTTCAACCTGGCAATCCAGCAGGTTTCTCGCCTGATTGAACTAAAACCCCGGTTTGCCCAGGCACACTTCGTTTACGGTCGATTGCTTTCAAAGCTGAACCAACTCGAGAAAGCCCAAACCGAACTAAAACAATCGCTCGCTCTGGACCCGTCTTTGCATAAAGCACGCCTCGAACTCGGGCGTGTTGGTGAGACAAGGTTATATGAATGAGGCCACCAGCCAGTTACAGCAGTATTTGACCGGCGATCCCCGGTCAGCCGAGGCCCATTTTCAGCTGGGATTGGCCTTAGTCCAACAGGGCCGGGAGGAAGAAGCCAGGAGTTGCTTCGCCAGTGCTGTCGATTTGAGGCCTGACTTCACCGAGGCCAGGGCAAACCTCGGTCAGTTATGGGAAGCAGCCGGGAAACCTCAGGATGCGATTCAGGAATACGGAAAAGCTCTGAAGTTTTCCCCCGGGAATGAAGATGTTCAATTGCGATTGGCCCGGGTTCTTACTAAAAGCGACGCCCTCACCGAGGCGAAGGACCTGCTGGACCGGGCCACCAGAATGCATCCACGAAATCCAGAGCTCCATTTCGAGCATGGCAAGGTTCTGGCGAAACTGGGTGATCTTGAGAAGGCAGAGGCCGAACTTCAGACTGCCCTGGAACTGCAACCCGGTTCTGCTCAATTCTACTTGGAGCTCAGCCACGTGCTGCAAAACCTCAATCGGCCTGAGGCACAAAAGGCCGCTCTTGAGAAAGCCATCGGCCTGGATCCAAATTTGGCAGCGGCGCATTACGCGCTGGCTCAATTAGCCAAAAAACAAGGTGACGCCTCGACTTCAACGCGGGAGTTGGAGCGAACCCAGCGGATTCGTGAGGCAGAAGCTAAACGTGACTTGGCCCTGGGCGCTGTGCGATCGGGAGTAGTTCTAGCGGAAAGGGGAGATTACGACGGCGCTATTGCCGAGTTTCGGAAAGCGCTGGCCATCAACCCTGAACTTGGCGAGGCCCATTTCAACCTGGCTGGAGCCTTACTGCAGAAGGGGGAGATTGAAGCTGCCATCCAAACCTTCCCAGCTGCCCTCAAGCTAGCGCCCCACTGGCCGGAAGCTCATTATCAGTTTGGCCGGGCTCTTCTCGTTGCATTGAGGAATTCCGCACGGCATTGAAGCAGGATCCGAATCATGCCGGGGCCCGGCAGGCTTTGAGGGAATTGCAGGTGAAGAATGAGACCCAAGGCCCGCATTAACCACGCTTGCCCGGAGTCCTTCCAGAATCGATCACAGCGGCATTCGCCATCCGCCGCCAACATAAATGAGTTGTCCGGTGAGCCAGCGGGCTTGTTCTGAGGTGCTCGGCTTCTGGATTTGGAGGAACGTCAACGACGAGCACGATGTGCCGGGATATCAGTTCTTGCCCTAAGCGCTTAGGGGCAACACTTGAGAAAATTGTTTTCCCTTTTGAATCAATCGCGCAAATGGAAAAAGCAATAAGCCTCGTAGAGGCGAAATATTTATAGTTCAGAGGCCCAAAAAATGGACGGAGCTCCGTAGGAGCGTCATGACGCCCCGCTGGGGCTTGGAGCGTCAGGAGGGTAGGCGTCTTTCTACAAAGATGCCGCCTCTACGAGGCTCCCTTCGCTTCAAGGGGCACAGGCCTGCATTTCAACCCGTCAAATTTGTCGCGCACCCCATAATTCTGAATCACTCTTGACCAAGAACAAGGTTTGACCCGTGAATCCAAGATCCGAGGAATCCAAAATCGAAAATCTAAAATCCGAAGGCCCCTATTCCCTGTTTTTGGGCGAGGGTTTTGGCAGTGGTTTGCGGGGTAGCATGGAGTCTCGTGTGGCCGCCTGATAGACAACCGAGGCCAGCACGGCCGAAGCCTGCATCAGGTCGCTGGCCTGCACGTGGTCATAGACGTCCATGTTGGAGTGATGGGTTCGAGTTCCGTACTCCAGAGGGTCTTGAATGAACTGGAACCCTGGCAGACCAACGGCGTCGAACGGTAGATGGTCGGTCCCGCCGGTATTGCGGATGCTGATGGTAGTTACGCCCATGTCCTTGAAGGGAGCAAGCCAGGCCTCAAATAGAGGGCGCATGGCATCATTGTTTTGCAGGTACACGCCTCGTACCTTTCCGCTTCCATTATCAAGATTGAAATAGCCACTCAGTTTGGCATGCTCGGGCAGCAGGACCATGGTTTCGGGATTGCCGAAATGCTGCTTGACATATTCCTTGGAGCCCAAAAGGCCCTGTTCTTCTCCACTCCAGAGGGCCAGCCGGACTGTGCGGTCGAGCTTGAGGTCCAGCCCCTTGAGGATACGAACCGCCTCCATGACCACCGCACAGCCGGCCGCGTTGTCTGTGGCGCCGGTGCCCCCGGTCCATGAATCCAGATGGCCGCCGACCATCACGAGTTCGTCTTTCCTTTTGCCGCCCGGTATTTCCGCAGTCAAGTTGGAAGCTTGCGGCTCCTCATTGAACTTTGTTTCAAGATCCACCTGGACTCGGACCGGCACTTTCTTCGTGATCAAGCGGGCGATGCGATTATAGTGTTCGGCAGTCAATACAATGGCTGGAGGGGGCACGGGATCCTTGGGATCCCATGATCCAGCTCGTTCTCCGAACACGGTACCGCTATCGCCTCGATCGTCGCTGGTCAAGACAACCAGCACTCCTTCGTCACTCAGGAACTTACCCAATTTCGCATTTATTTTTCTGAGCCTTTCGAAAAACTCGTTCTGAACCGACCAGGGCGCGTGAGTAAAGAAAGCTTCAAGCTGTTTGGGGTCATCGGGGAAATTCGGATCGAAGGGATCATACAAAGGGGGTGGCAGGATTGGTTCTGGGGCCCTGGCCTGTTCTCCCAGGTCGCTCTCGGCCAGCCTCTTGCTGGCCGGCGCCTTGGGAAGTTCAGGCTGCTTGGAAGGAGAAAGCATGACCATCTTTCCTCTCAGTTTTCCCCGGTATTTCTGGAAGAATTTTTGCTGCTCTTCCTCGATCTTCTTAGGGGGTACATTGTGCCACCAGATGGGAGCGATGATCGGCTCGCCGGACACGGGACCGCTAGTGCCAGGACACCAGGCCAACGGAATACCGATCAGCGGCGCGTACCCGGGCTCGAGCAGTTGAGCGGAAAAACGCGTGCAGGACCAGCTTCGCCCGAACGGTCCCCATTTTTCCAGCTTGGCTTGCACCAGGCCGTACTCGGTCAGCCGCCGAATGGCCCAATCCGCAGCGGCATTGAAGTTTGGCGAACCTGTCAGCCGCGGGCCGTAGACATCGGTGAGAAAGAAAAGATGGTCCATGACTTTGGAGGTCGTGAAGGCTTCCTCTTTGATACGGTGAATGACGGACAGGTCAACGTTCTCCTCGGCAAACGCAGGTAGAAGCGTCCAAACCACAATCACTGCCAACCACACGGCTTTCTTCATAGAGCGACTCCCTTCTCCTTTCAATTCCTGGCCGCACCCCTTGCAGTGGCTTCGGCGTCGCGCATTGAGCGTCCCGCAGTTTTGGCAGCGCCGGTACATGTGGTGTGCAAACCAGCGCGTAATGAGAGCGCTGCCTCCCAGCACGGAGATCAGAAGGATACCATTGAGAATCAGGTCCATCCGGGCGCGATTAACTCGTGTGAAGCGAGACAGATCCTGCCGACTGGGGCCATTCTAGTGTAATTACGAGTCATTTGGAAAAGGATTTCTGCATCCCAACCCAGGGTCAGACACCCCCGGAGCACCGTTGACGACCTTGGGTCTCCATCATTTTGAATCATTGTTGACAAACCAAATGCAACTTATAATCAAGGAGAGGACGATAGTCTGTGGGAGGTGTTCCTGTGGAGGGTGCGCGGAGATGAAGAATTTCATCCTGGGATTTTTTGCAGCAACACTCATCGCTCTCGGTACCTACTGGTCCATTTCTGATCACCCGAGCGGAAAGCCCTCGCCTGCAAAAAAGGCCCCGCTTCGATATCATTGTCCCATGCATCCTGACTACATTTCAGATAAATTGGGTGACTGTCCCATCTGTAATATGCGCCTTGTTCCCTTGCAAGAGCCGCCGGACACAGTTCAACCAGACGGACCACCTGGATCCCAATCAGATGGATCCTCGACAAAAATCTCTCAAGATTTACCCGGCTATTCCTCAGTCCAAATCAATCCTGAGCAGCAGCAGATGATGGGTATTACGCTCGGGAAGGCCAGGGTAATGAACTTGGAAAAGGTTGTAAGGCTAGCGGGCCGGGTCTCTTCCGAGCCTGACAACGCGAATTCGATTCCGGCCAAGTTTGCTGTGTCTGTCCGGGAGCTGTTTGCTAGCTCGGAGTTTCAGCACATCAACAAAGGCGACCCGATCTTGTCTATGACTTCCCAAGAATTCACCGCCGCCCAGGCAGACTATTTGACGGCGCTAACTAGCAATGAAAAGCCTTCGCGTCCAGATTCCCAAACCGCCACGCCAGAGAGGAGTCAACTCGATTCTGCGCGGGAACGCCTGTTACGGTGGGACGTTAGCCCAGACGCAATAGCTCACTTGGAAAGGACGCGGCATCCTTTCCCGGCCTTCATCGTTCGATCAGTTTCCAGCGGATGGGTAAGCAACCTGGCGAAGCCAGGCACAGAGGTTACGGCCGGCAACATTCTCTATATCATTTTGGATCTGTCCACGGTTTCGGTATTGGGCGAGCTCCCGGAAATGGATTTACCGTTTGTCAAAGTAGGGCAACCGGCTGAAATCACATTCAATTTTAAACCAGGCAAAATCTGGAAAGGCACATTTGATACCAAAACGCGGACCGGCAAAGTAAAAGTAAAATTTCCCAACGACTCCCCATTGCTCATGCCCAATATGATTGCCGATATCCGGAT
The DNA here is from genome assembly GCA_003224715.1 of Acidobacteriota bacterium. Classification (GTDB taxonomy): domain Bacteria; phylum Acidobacteriota; class Terriglobia; order Versatilivoradales; family Versatilivoraceae; genus QHZQ01. The sequence goes on from QHZP01000610.1 coordinate 5,227, forward strand.
CCGGTGCAACCTTGGCAAAGGTCTGACGGTCCCGGAAAGTGCTGTCCTGGCCACAGGCGAACGATCAGTCGTTTTTGTGGCCCAAGGCAACGGTATCTTTGAACCGCGTGAAGTGAAAGTCGGCTCCAGGCTTCGCCAGCTTTACGAGATCAAACAAGGTCTGACTGCCGGTGAAAAAGTGGTGACTGCGGCCAATTTCCTCCTCGACTCCGAATCGAAATTGAGGGCCGCGCCAGTCAACCATGGCCGCCAGACTCCTCCGCAGGACTAATATTCTACCCCTCTTTTTCCAGTCCCCTGTTTCCCAGAGGGGAGTTAGAACCCTTGTGATTGAGCGATAACCCCTTCAGATCGTATGAGTGCACGGTTGGAAACAGAGAGGTGAAGGCTGGCCACCCAAATCATACACCATTGGTATTAGACCGTATTTGTTCTCGTTTTGGGGACGGACTGAGAGCCCGAAGCGCTAGCGAGGGACAGCCGCGCGATGACCCTCGCTAGCGCTTCGGGCTCCCGGTCAGGCGTCGCGGCGGGTCCTCCGGGGCTACCCAATGACGCCGGCGATGCACAGTTTGGGTGACACGCCTTTACGAAGACGGGCAGCCAGCCTGGCTCCATATTGAATTTCTTCAGCACAGAGACGGCATGATTGAAGAACTCATTGGATGGTGCGCCAAACACAAATTTGCGGTCCTCCTGCTGACGGCAGTGTGGGTCGGCTATGGCATTTGGACTTTGGGTCAACAAACCATCGATGCCATTCCGGATCTTTCTGACACGCAGGTCATCATCTACTCGAAGTGGGATCGTTCCCCGGACCTAATCGAGGCGCAGGTGACCTATCCCATTGCCAGCGCCCTTTTGGGAGCGCCAAAGCTGAAAGCGGTGCGCGGTTATTCCGATTTCGGCTTCTCCTACATTTATGTTCTTTTCGAGGATGGGACAGACATCTACTGGGCACGAAGTCGGGTCTTGGAATACCTGAACAAGGTTGCCCCTTCTCTACCCAACGAGGTGAAAACGGAAATCGGACCCGATGCCACTGGTGTGGGCTGGGTATTCCAATACGCCCTGGTCGACCAGAGTGGCGAACATTCTTTGGCCGACTTACGCTCCTTTCAAGACTGGGATTTGCGTTATCTGCTGCAATCAGTTCCCGGCGTCGCCGAGGTGGCCACCATTGGAGGTTTTGAAAAGCAATACCAGGTCACGGTCGACCCTTACAAGCTGCAGGCTTATAACATTCCCCTAATGGCGGTGGTTGAAGGAGTGAGGCGTTCCAATTTAGAGACAGGAGGACGTCTAATCGAATTCGCGGGCAGGGAGCATATGATCCGTGGACGAGGGTATATAGAAAAAGTCGAGGATCTGGAACAGATTGTATTGAACGCAAGCCTTCCAGAGAGTGCAGCTATGGGGCGGGACCCCGTGGTTCGAACCACCCCGGTTTTGTTGCGCGACGTTGCTCGGGTGGAAATCGGTCCCCAGGTTCGACGCGGGGTGGCTGAGTTGGATGGGCGGGGAGAGGTTGTCGGGGGCATTGTGGTCATGCGACACAATGAAAACGCCCTCCAGGTGATCCATCGACTAAAAGAGAAGCTAAGGGAAATTGAGCCTTCCTTGCTCCCCGGCACCAAAATTGCCGTCACCTACGACCGCTCCGAATTGATTGAGCAATGTCTAAGTACCTTGAAGCAAGAATTGATCATGGGAATGGTCATCGTCAGCTTGATGATTCTACTGTTTCTTCGTCATATTCCGTCGGCTGCCGTCCCTATTCTCACCATCCCGGTTTCCGTCTTGCTTTCGTTCATCCCGATGCACTGGCTCGGGGTCAACGTCAATATTATGTCGATGGCAGGCATTGTCCTTTCAATTGGCGTTCTCGTGTGCTTATCGCAAGCTGGCGTTGTGGATAGAGGAGGGCCGGCAAGGTGATTTTCATCAAGTTCGATTGCAAGCCCTTCAAGAAGTGGGCCCTTCAGTCTTCTTTTCCCTGCTGCTCATCGCAGCCGCATTCCTCCCCGTTTTCGCACTGGTGGATCAAGAAGGGAAGCTGTTCCGCCCCCTGGCCTATAGCAAGACGTTTGTCATGATCATCGCAGCGATTATGACTATCACGCTCGACCCGTCCTTACGAATGATTTTCGCACGGATGGATGGTTACCGCTTTAAGTCGCCCTGGCTTGCGTGGGTGATCAACCAAATCGCCGTGGGGCGATACCTCACGGAAGAAAAGCAATTGATTTCGCGTTTCTTGTTCAAGACTTATGAACCGCTGGCACGACTGGTTTTGAAATACCCAAAAACAACCATTGTGTCGGCCGTGTTGCTCGTGTTGACCACGATTCCAGTATATTTCAGGTTGGGAAGAGAGTTTATGCCGCCCTTTAATGAAGGGACCATCCTGTATATGCCCACTACCCTTCCTGGAATTTCGGTGGCTGAAGCTCTTTCCGTTCTGCAAAAGCAGAACAAAATATTGAAGACGATTCCCGAAGTAGAGCAGGCCTTCGGAAAAGCCGGCCGGGCTGAGACTTCGACTGACCCTGCACCCTTTTCCATGATTGAAACGACCATCGTTCTCAAGCCCCGCTCCCAGTGGCGCCACAAACGGCGATGGTATTCGAATGGTTTCCCGGAGTGGGTGAAGGCCGTTTTGTTTCGCCGAATCTGGGAAGACCGGATTTCTTATGAAGAATTGATAGCCGAATTGGACCAAAAAGTGAAGTTTCCAGGAGTGGTGAATGCCTGGACCATGCCTATCAAGGGGCGAACGGATATGTTGACCACGGGAGTGCGCACACCGCTGGGCATCAAGGTCTTGGGGCCTGACCTGATGAAGATACAGGAAATCGGGATCCAGGTGGAAACGCTGTTGAAGACTCTTCCGGAAACACAATTTGCCAATGCCGAGCGAGTGTCGGAAGGATCTTTCCTGGACTTCCGTCTGGATCGCGATCAATTGGCTCGTTATGGTCTGTCAGTTGGCGATGTACAGGACATACTCACAACGGCGGTCGGAGGTGAGACAGTGACGACCGTCATTGAGGGACGCGCCCGCTATACAGTCAACGTCCGTTATCCCAGGGAACTTCGGGACAATCTGGAACAGCTTAACCGATTACTCGTTCAGACTCCCAATGGAAACCAGGTTCCCATTTCGTCCGTTGCCGAGATTCGGCAGGTCAGTGGACCGACCATGATTCGCGATGAA
>QHZP01000610.1:8570-9263 GCA_003224715.1 Acidobacteriota bacterium
CGAATAAGGGAGAGACTCAAGATGGTAATCCCTTTTACACTGTTACTAATCATCGGTCTGCTCTACCTCAATACCAAATCGATGATGAAGACTTCCATCGTCCTGTTGGCAGTTCCCTTTTCCTTGATTGGAGCCATCTGGCTTATGTTTGGCCTGGGCTACAGCCTTTCCATCGCTAGTTGGGTGGGAATGATCGCCTTGATGGGATTGGATGCGGAAACAGGTGTCTTTATGCTTCTCTTCTTGGATCTTTGCTATGAGGAGGCGAAAGGCAGGGGGATTTTGAAGAACAAGACTGAATTGGAAGAAGCCGTCATTAATGGCGCTGTCAGGCGCGTCCGTCCCAAGATGATGACGGTTACCGCCGCCTTCATGGGGCTCATGCCTGTGATGTGGTCTGCAGGGGCGGGAGCGGATTTGATGAAGCGTGTGGTGTGTCCTTTGATCGGCGGCCTCGCCAGCTCTTTCCTACTCGAGCTGCTCGTCTATCCGCCGCTTTACTTCCTCTGGAAATGGCATTCGCAAATCAAAAATCAACTCTCGAATCAGCCATCATGATGCTATTTCGCGCTAGAAATGAAGGCTCAAGCCCACCTTGAGGCCCATGAGAAAACCTGGCTTGCCGTGAATTCGGGCGGCAACGGGATCCTCCGGGTCGCAGGCGGGATGCCTACGACCCCGCCCCACGCACCA
>QHZP01000597.1 GCA_003224715.1 Acidobacteriota bacterium
CCAAGATTTCTTCCTGTCGAAGCCCGAAATGGGTCTCGACATTCAGCTTCAGGACTGCCGGGTCCCACCATACAACCCGATGCTCACCGGCTTCGGGCTTATGTAATCCGGGTTTGACTGAGGATTCCGGCTCTCCCGGGTTGGGTCTCTCCAGCACGGTGGCTTCCCCAAATCGGGGACATGCCACTGCAACTTCCGATTCCCGCCACTGCTTCCTGGGAGGATAGATCACCTTGTTCAGAGGCCGCAGCCAGCCGTCCCTGGCTCCGTCGCCAATGGCGGGAATAATCAGCAGATCCCGGGCTCGTGTCGCGGCCACGTAGGTAATGCGAACACCTTCCGCTTCGTCTCTTCGGATCTCGACATCTTCGTGATCCCTCAGTTCCCAGGGAGCACAACCCAGGATGGTAGTGGCCGCCAATCCTTGTTCGGCATCCACGTACCTGTCCGCCTTCCCGGACGACAGCTTGCAGGTGATGTCCGCCAGCACAACCACCGGAAATTCCAGCCCCTTGGCTTTGTGCACCGTCATGAGTCGGACCCCTTCGACCCCTTCCTCAAGGACCGCCGCTTCATTTGAAGTGGGTCCTTCAGCTTCCCTCTCGAGCTGCTCGACAAAACCTCGGAACGAAATGCCTCCGCCGATCTCGAAACTTCGCGCCATGTCACAAATCCGCTGCAGGTTTGCCAGGACCTGGTGACCCGCAGGCCGGAGAGCGAATCCCGCATGGGCCCTGGTCAACTCCAGGATTTCATGAATTGTTTCCACCATCGGACGCTGGTTGCGCCGCCGGTGGAGGTCGGCCAATACCTGAAGCGTACTGCCAACCACTTTTAGCTCCTCCGGCAGAGTATCGGGCAAAGGACGAAAAGGATGGAGTTTCCCCACCTTTTCACGAAACCGAAGCAGCAGCGCGTCCGGAATCCAAAACAGAGAACCTCGCAGTGTGGCAAAGACGGAAAGCTCATCATCCGGCCACTCCACCGCATTCAACACGGCCCGTATGGTCTCCACCTCTTCCCGTTGATGGAATGAGCGGGCACCCACCAGAAGATGAGGGATACCGCGTGCCTCCAGAGCTCGAGTGTAGGCGTGAGTCACGTCGTCGCCCCAACTGATGAAGCGTCGAAACAAAACGCACACGTGGCTGGGCGTAATTGGGATTGACTTTCCGGAATCTGCCAGGCTCGAAACTTTCCAGCCGCTTTCTTCAACCAGCCAATGGATGAACGCTGCCACTGTATCCGGAAGACAACTGTCGATAGCCTCGTTGGTGACGCTGTAGACCCCATAGGGCCGTGGTACCGGAAGGACAATAATGCTGGGGTGGTTTTCCTGAGCGGGCCGGAACCCCGTTGATTTCCGATTCGAAAGCAGCATTCACCAACTGCTGAATGGCAGGCAGTGCCCGGAAGCTCTGGCTCAGATGCAGCAGCCGTACACCCGCTCGCATCAGCGCTTCCTTGACCTCGAGATACAACAGGACGTCTGCCCTCCGGAATCGATAGATGGACTGCTTTGGGTCCCCGACCAGGAACAGCTTCCCTGGCACGGGACGAACGTTTCGCCAATCTCTCTCTTCCGGATCATCGGAGGAAAGCAGCAACAGGATCTCAGCCTGCAGCGGATCAGTGTCCTGGAACTCGTCCACAAAGATATGGGAGAATCGCTGTTGGAAATAGAGACGGATTCCCTGATGGTCACGAACCAGGTCCCTCGCTCGAATGAGCAAGTCGACAAAGTCGAGGGCGCCGGACCGGGCCTTCAGCTCTTCATACCGCTGGATAAGGCCGTGCAGCTCGGCCTTCAGGAGAGCGGCCAGGTCTGCATCGGCTTTGACCTTGAACTCCTCAAGACCTGAGATGAGGTTCTCGCGAGCCTTCAGCACGGTTTCGCGATCGACTCCTGGCGCGAAGAACCCTTTGCCTTTCTTCTGATTCCGTTTGAGCTCTCTCAAAAGGGTAAGCAGCAGCCCTTCCAACTCGTCGTAATCGCGCCGCCGTTCTCTTTCAGCCCTTTGAATACGGCCGGCCAGGTCCCGCGCCGGCCGAAGCGCCTTGAACAGTTCGTCGGCTGGCTTCTTACACTGACTGCTCTTTTCGGCAAGCTCACTCGCCGACCCGACCAGGCCATCCATCTCTTTTTCGCGCTCGAAGGGCTCACGCCGCCACGGCTTGGGAAAATCACGCCGCTCTGCGAGCTTCCATCCAGCCTCCTTGATTCGGTCCAGGGGCGAAAGTTTGTCGCCGGCATACCCGCTCATCGAGCGACTCAAGGCCCGCCGTAATCCCGCCGGTGGATCATTGAGCTTGTTTTCGATCCATTCTCCAAAAGCGCGTTCGAATAACCGGGGGGCCTGGTCTTCCGAGAGCTCTTCAAATCCTGGGTCGATCCCGGCTTCTACAGGTCTCTCTCGGAGAATGTCGGCACAAAAGGAATGAATCGTTCCCACGGAGGCCTCTTCGAGCTGAGCGATGGCCGTTTCAAGGTTTCGATTCTGAGTGGCTTCATTGCTTTCGCGTCGGGCCCGGTCCAGTTCCTGCCGTAGCCTGAGCTTCAGCTCCCCAGCCGCTTTACGGGTAAAGGTCACCGCCGCAATGCGGCCTACCGTGGTCAGGCCGTTTTGGAGCACAGCCACAATACGGCGCACCAGTTCTGAGGTCTTTCCGGTCCCGGCCGCTGCTTCCACAATGAAGTTTTCCTGCAGGGAACAGCGTATCCGTTCGCGGGCACTCTGGTCTGAGGCTGTGCGACTGTCACTCTTCATGAAATCTTTCGTATCTCCTCAAGCGGCCCCAGCTCTTTCCGCGGCTTGCCCCTGGTACGAATTTCTTCATACGGGCCACACACCAGGTGGTAATCACAGTTTTGACAAGCATCCCTGCGAGGCGCTGCAGGAAGAAAACCGCGTGCGATGGCTTGATCGATGGTCCCGGTCACCTGCCGAATGGCGCGTCGAGAGAGGTCATTTAGCAATACGGATTGCTGCTGGAACTCTCCTCGCTGGGTACAATAGTAAAGACGGCCCGATTCAACCGGGATGCCCAGAAGGCTCTCCGCTGCCAGGCCGTACAACAGAGGCTGCAGAATCTCACCGTTACCGATGAACTGAAGCCTTGCCTGCGGCAGCTTCCCTGTCTTGTGGTCCGTAATCCTTAGAACCTTCCGGGATTCGTCATACTCGATGAGATCAGTCGAGCCGCGAAGGCGGACTCCGTCCATGACTACCGCCTCCTGGGACTGGCTCTCCGAGTCCCTGTCTCTCTCAAGCGGAAGCCCGAAGGAAAACTCATAATGAATAGGTTTCCAATTCTGGTCCTGGTTAACAACTTCCCGAATCCAGCTGCGGAGATCGACTCGAAGGTCCTCGATCTCGCTTTCCCAGATTCGGGGAATGGCCGGCGCCAATCTTTCAGCATATTCAGCCGCCACTTGATCCAAGACTTCATCGGTCAGGCTGAGAATCTGATCAAGGTATTCCCTCCTGGTTGGGAGTAATCCTGCCTGCGAAAGTCTTCGAAATAACTCGAATTGAGCGGCATGAAACAGCTGCCCTCTGGTGAGCGGGTCAAGTTGCTGGATAGCGACAGCTTCTTCCCGCGGCCGCAACTGGTGAATCCCATAGAGAAGAAAGCGATAAGGACAGGCCGCATAGGTCTGCAAAGCTGTGACCGAGTAAGGCCGGCTGGATAGCCGATGGCGTTCGAGCGTCTCTTGTGTCATGGCGTCGACGGCAACAATGCCATCCGCATCGGACCACTGCGATCTCCACCGCTTGTGGCGGGCCCGCAGCGAACGGGCCAGATACGGGTTGACCTCGAGCAGGAAGCGGCCCTTACCCTTGACAGCTTGACGCGGGTCGTGCAGCAAACCATCGAGAACGGCCAGATCGTATTCCGTCTCGTCAATGGCCTTTTCCGGAACGCGAGGAGACGGCCAGCCCAGCCGCGATTGGGCCGCCTCGGCTGCCTGCCTTTCCAATTGGCCGAGATCCGGCAGTCGCCCCTCCGCTGCTCGCAGCAGTTCCAGGCCATAAAGAGAGGGAACGCGAGCGCGCCCCTGCGCAACATCCATCCGCGGATAGGAGACGACCAGTTTGCATCGTGCTGCCGCACTGCCAATGCGAAGCAAGAGTCTTTCTTCTTCACTCTTATCCTGCCGACGAGCCAGTGCCGATGAAAGTTTCTGGCGATGCTCGTCCAGGAGGAGCGGGTCTTCGAGAGTTTTCTTAGGAAAGATTCCTTCAGCCAGGCCGGGAATAAAGACAATTTCAAACGAACGGGCGGCCGACTCGTCGAGGGTC
>QHZP01000598.1 GCA_003224715.1 Acidobacteriota bacterium
AAGCTGCTCCAAACTCTGCGCGCTTGCATCAGGTGACCGGAGAGCTGCTGGAAAGTGAGGGTGACTTCTCTCGAGCCGTCGAGCAATATCGAAGAGCTTTAGAGATCGACCCGAAACTTCCTGGAATTCACCACGCTTTGGGCGTGGCCCTTCTCCACAGTTCACAGAAAGAGACGTCGCGCTTGCAGGCCCAAAAGGAATTCGAGCTGGAACTGTCCGCCAATCCGGGCGCGGCCCACTCGGAATATCAGCTTGGGGAGATTGACTGGCTGGGCTCTCAACCCGAAGAAGCCCTGAAGCACTTCACTCGCGCCCTGGAACTGCAACCGAGTTTTGTGGACGCCCAGATCGCTGTTGGCAAAGTCTGGATATCCCAGGCGCAACCAGCCAAAGCATTGCCCTTTCTGCAGGACGCCGTGCGGACTGATCCGGGAAACGAAGTGGCCCATTACCGGCTGGCCCAGGCCTACGGCAAGCTGGGACGAAGTCAGGAAGCAAGGGAAGAGATGGCGTTATTCAAGAAACTTCGAGAGGCCTCTTCGTCCATTGCCAGCATTTACCGGCAGGTGCAGCAGACACCTATCACAGCTCAAACCGTTGAAGCTTCTGAGGCGCCTTAGGATTATGAACTTTGGGAATCAATTTTCGAAGTTCTGCTGCCTGAGTCTCCTGTGGCTTGGCTCTCCCACTTATACTGAGTCTCAGCAAACTGCTCTGCAAGAGCGTTACTTTCAGGAAGGAGAAAAGGCGCTGGCTGAAAAACGTCTGGCAGATGCGGCAAAGGCCTATGAGAAGCTCTCCCAACTGGACCCAAAGACGGCGGAAGTACACGCCAAGCTGGGCTTGATTTATTACCAGCAAGGAAGATTTGCTGACGCCATTCCGGCCTTTCGTCAGGCTTTACAGCTCAAGCCCGGTTTGCCCAATGTGGACATTCTCCTGGCGATGTGTCATTCAGAGCTGGGACACTACACGGAAGCGCTGCCTGGCTTGGAAAAAGGATTCCGGCACCCACCGGATGCAGATGTGAGACGCTCAATTGGTCTGCAGCTTCAGCGGAGTTATGCGGGACTGCAGCGCCACCAGCAGGCTGCAGAAGTGGCATTGGAGTTGAATCATCTTTATCCGGAGGATCCGGAGGTGCTTTACCACACGGGACGATTGTACGGCGACGTTGCCTACCAAACGATGCGAAAGCTCTCTCGGGTTGCGCCAGACTCTGTCTGGCTGCATCAAGCGGCGGGCGAGGCTCATGAAAGCCAGGGGCACTATGATCTGGCCAGCGGAGAATACCGGAAAGTGTTATCGATGGATCCGCGCCGACCCGGTATCCATTTTCGTCTGGGCCGGGTCGTGCTGGCCCGTCCCCAGGAAGGAACGTCCCAGGATGAAGCCCTGAAGGAGTTTGAGCAAGAACTGCAGCTCGATCCCACCAATGCAGCCGCAGCCTACGAAGCTGGAGAAATTTATCGTAAGATAGGGCAGCTTGACAAAGCCCAGAGATACTTCAGAACCGCGGTTGAGAACTACCCGGATTTCGAAGAAGCTCGAATTGGTTTGGGCCGTGTGCTGATTGCCCTGAAGGAACCCCAGAAAGCCCTTCCCCATCTCGAGAAGGCGATCCTTTTAAATCCAGAGAATGAAGTTTCCCACTACCAGTTCTCCCTGGTCTACAAGGCGTTGGGCAACGCCCCAGGACAACAGAAAGAACTGACTGAGTTCCAGCGTTTGCGCAACGAGAAGTCCCAGCGCCGAGAAGTTGCTCCCTTCAAACTTCTTGAGGTGACGAAGCAAGAATTAGAGTCAGAAGTTGCGCAATAAGACCAGCCGGTTAGCTCAGTAAGATCAGAAACCCGCAACGCCTTCTGCCCCTCCCGATCCTGAGAGGGAATTTTCAACGGAGTCGCTCGTGTCGTCTTCGACGACGCCGCGAAGGATGAAAATCTGATACGCCTTTGAAGGGGAAGGTCTGAAAAAATCAGCTACCGAGAGGATTGCGCTCGCCCCCTCACCCCTGGCCCCACCCCTGGCCCCTCTCCCCGTTGGGGCGAGGGGAACCCCCCTACAGTCCCCCCTTGCACAAGGGGGGACCAGAGGGGGGATTTAACTCCCTCGCCCCCACTAGGGGAGAGGGTGCCCGAAGGGCGGGTGAGGGGGTCGTTCGAATTTTTTTCACACCTCCAGGGATTGCAGGGGGATGTCCTGTGGCGAACATGGGACTGGAAACCCGAAGGACACCCCCCTATGCCCCCTTTGATAGGGGGGATTTTCACGGGGCAGGATATTTTGCAGCAAGTCTTTTGATGCTGGTTGAGTTTCGGATGGTTGCGGGCATTCCGATCGTCTTTTCAAGAAGCGCTCCGGAGAACCCAGATTCACTGATCTTTTTGCGACATAACCAGTAGATTTCGCGCCCATGAATATGAAAGTCGTCAACCTCAGTTCGAAAGGCCATCAGCTTTTGCTGCGACTCGCTGGTGGGTGAGGCCGGCAGGA
>QHZP01000599.1 GCA_003224715.1 Acidobacteriota bacterium
ATCTGGCCGAAATCTGCCCCTGCTTTCGGAGTCGTTATCCTTGATTTTCCAACGGACGATGAGTCGGTCGGTCGGGCGACCCCGATGGAGCGGGCTGTTTGTTTGGCCGTAGAGATTGGGAGCGTACTCGCTTGACACGGCGCCCAATTTGACAAAATTGAAATAAGCATTCTTGCTTTCCAAGGGATCGAAGGTCCAATAGATCTCTGCAACCCCGTGTCTTCTGAGGATTCGGCGCTGCCGCAGTTTCAACTTAAGGCCGATGTGCTGATTCCGATAGGGCTTCTTAACGGCCAGCAGGTCTGACCAATGAATCTTTCGACTGCCTTTCCAACCGGCAAATCCGCAAACGAATCCTACCATCTTCGGTCCGTCAAAAGCTCCCAGAACCAAGCCTCCAGTTTTAGCGGCGACCATCAAGATCGAGGTTGGAACCAGGTCCGTAAACCGAGGCCCCCAGATTTCCTGTTGCAGTTTCCAGCAGGCTCGAAAGCCGGCGTAGTTCTGGATTTCTCTAATTTCGATGTCTTGCTTTTTTTCGAGGGGCATACTCCACCATCAAAGTGCAGATCTGATCGACCACGTCGCGGACCTCCTGGATAGACGCACTATGATTATTGGCCATAATCGAAAAAGCCAGCAATCCACCGCCCTTGGACTGCGCATAGCCGGAGAGGGTAGTCACAAATTTCGAGGTGCCAGTCTTAGCGTGAATTTGGCCAGCCGCCGGAGTTTGTCGCATTCGATGTTCCAAAGTGCCATCGATCCCTCCGATGGGGAGAACGGCCTGGAAGAGCTGGCCCTGGGGATGCTTGTGCATATATTGCAGCAAGCGGGTGAGGGATTCGGGCGTGATGAGATCGGTTCGAGACATGCCCGATCCATCGCTGAAATGCAAATTTTCTTTTGCAGTGCCTGTTTTTTCAAGAAACGTTTTAATTGCCGCCACGCCGCTTTCAATGGAGCCAACTCCCACCGAGTCCCCTCCCAACTTGCGCAGTAGTATTTCGGCATACAGATTATGACTGACCTTCATCATGATCTTGAGGGTTTCGATCAACGCAATGGATAAGTTATGGGCCACCCTTTCTTCCTGCAGATAATTGGGCTGGAGAGTCTTGGCTCGGGCAAGCGAGGGCTTCCCTCTTTCCAAGGCGTCCAGCGGATAGAGATGCCTGGCCAGTGCCTTGCCGGAAACCACGATACCTCGTTTCTCGAGGGCTGCCTTCAGCAGGAGGGCGGCAAATTCGGCTGGGTCGGGCACGGCCAGGGTATAGTCCAACTTTGCGCAGCCCTTCGACACCTCACCCTGGAGAATTAGCCGGTTTTTCTCTAAACTGCGTTCGATCCCAATGGAAGGTTGCCGGCCCTTCTCCACGGTTTCAACCCGGTTAATCAAGGTGAGTCCCTCAAAAAAAGGTGTGACGCTGATCAGGGCAGGATCTCCGGCAGCATCAGCCGGCCCGACTTCAACCCCAAAGACATTTTCGTTAACAGCCAGGGCACTGGCTGGAGCGCCGTAACCCCACTGGATATCATCGTGCTCCCAGCCCTGACCGTAAGGCTCGTAGAGAAAGGCAGTGTCATCTGCCACGATATCACCTTCGACATAGGTGATGGGTCGTTTGGCAATCTGATCGGCCAGTCGCTCAATGAAGAGCGGAGAGGAAGACTTGGCTAGATGTTCTTCTTCCATCGCGTAGGTTCGCCCTTCAAGATTCGGGTCGCCAACCCCCACCAGGACCAGGTCTCCCTGTAATCTGCCTTCCAAGTCGATTCTACCGTGGGCATAGATGGGAGTTTCAAAGCGATAATCAGGACCCAGACTATCGAGAGCGGCAGCGCCAATCATGAGCTTCATATTCGAAGCCGGCAAAAAGTTTCTCTTGGCATTCAAGGAATAAAGAATCGCATTATCTTTCAGCGAGACGATCTGAATTCCCCAAAACCCGGCCTCGAATTTGGGTTGATTAATGAGTCTGGAGATCTGGGATTCAAAAGAGCCAGAAAGTTTCTTGGAGGCTGGAAAAGCGATCTCAACTGTGGTGGTGAGAAGCAGTAAGAAAAGAAGGGAGATTGGAACTCTAACAGTTCGCCTGAAAATAGCGTCTGGGAAGCCACGGTGAGCCCTTTTTGCGAGCCCACAGCTGGCTATCAGGGCGCGGTTTTCATGGGCAGCGGTTCTGCCAAAAGGTGGCATGCTGTCCCTCCCGAGAGGGGAATATTGTGAAACCCCTGCCACACGACTATTTTCATTCACAGGATCTCTGGAACGAGGTGCTTCTGAAGGGGGCATGAATGGCTTTCTGGGTCAAGGATTCGGAGTCAACGGGCCAACTCGGAACCAGCGACGTCACACCAGCCAGCCGCCCGAACTGGAGCAGCTGCTCCTACCAGTCTTCCCTTGCCAAGAGAGACTGCCAAGAAGTAGCGAGCAACCTCATACGGCCAAGGGTCGGCACTCCTGAAGCAGCTGACCCCTCACTCGGCCTGCGGCCCCCAGGGGAGAGGGCTGAGGAGGCTGGGGTGAGGGGGCGGCAGGCTAACAAACTTGACCAAAGTTTGAACTTCGTCGCCGCCCAGTAACCCTAAGGAGTGGCGGGCAACGCCTTGGCTAAGTACCGGACCACCAATTGGCTCATGACGTTTACACCCACGGGTATGCAGGCTTCGTCCACATCAAATCGGGGAGTATGTAACATCTCGGTAATGCCTCTGCTTTGGTTCCGCACTCCGAGCCACCAATAAAACCCCGG
>QHZP01000600.1 GCA_003224715.1 Acidobacteriota bacterium
AAGCTATAATACTGAACAACCTTTCCCGAAGACCAGGATCCGAGGAACCAGCCCGTCCCGAAAGTCACAAAAGCGATGAATCCTTGGGCCGCTCCACGAATTTTCACCGGGGCCTGCTGGTCGACATAAATCTGACCGGTGACAAAGAAGAAATCATAGCAAATGCCATGCAACAGGATCGCCAGGTAGAACATCCATACCAGCGATTCGTTGTTGCCGTATGCAAATAGGAGGTATCGAGTAACCCAACTGGCCATCCCGATTAGTAACATTTTCTTAACCCCCAAACGAGCGAAGAAGAAAGGCATGACCAGCATGAAAAAAATCTCCGACATTTGCCCCAGGGTCATCTTACTGGCTGGTTCTGAGACCCCCACCTCATTCAAGAAGAGATTGGTGAACGCGTAATAAAACTGCAAGGGAATGCAGATGAGGAATGAACCAATCACAAAAACGGCAAACGAACGGTCCTTCATCAAATGAAGCGCCTCCATTGGGCGGCGTATGGGGCATCATCAAACAGTACAGACCCATCAGGACTGAAACCCAAGCAGCCATTTTCATTGGCGTTGAAGCCGCTTCCCAACCCAACCTCCCAATGATCAGTCCCGCGACGATCCACCCTATGGTTCCTAAAACCCGGACTCTGGGAAACTCTTGCGAGGGATCCTTCATGTGGTGGAATGAGAGCGAGTTGGTGAGAGCGAGCGTGGGCATGTAGCAGAGGGTGTATCCCAACAGGGTGGGAAAGAATGAGCTGAAGGTTTGACGGGTCGAGGCCCAGTACATGAGAACTCCGCCCAGGATGTGTAGCAGCGCCAGAATTTTTTCCGTCGGAAAAAATCGATCGGCTATCATCCCGACAAAGAACGGAGAGACCATGGCCGCAATGGAAACGGTGCTGTAAGCCAATCCGATATCGCCACCCTGGAACTTGAGCGTTCTGCCCAGGTAAGTGGTCATAGTGACATACCAAGCGCCCCAGATGAAGTACTCCAGAAACATCATCAAGGAGAGTTTGAAGCGAACGGTTTTCATGGATCGTCCCCAGAATTATTTTGCATGCCTAAAGCCATTTATGAGGTTTCTAACGGCCAATCGTGCGTCGAGAAAATGAGGCAACTAAATACAAACGCATTAAATTCTGTTTGCATCCGAGATTCCACCTCCTGTCGTCCCCCCTTGACAAGGGGGGGCTTGAGGGGGGTCGGTTCTGGGATTCGTAACAATTCTTAGTGCGTTCGTATTAGGTAACAAAAAAACACGACTCCTTTCAAAAAGCCTTCCTCAGCCTCTCCACCGTCCGTTTTTGCCCGAGCGTATGCATGACCTGAAAGATCCCTGGGGCAACCGCTTTTCCTGTAAGTAAAACACGTGCAGCGTTGATGAGCAATCCCGCCTTCACTTGCTTTTCATCAGCGAACTCTCGCAAAGTGAATTCACAACTTTCTAAATCGAACCTGGGAAGGCCTTCCAGACGCGAAGCGAGCTCCGGCAATAAAAGTCTTAGAGAAGGCTCTTGGAGAAACTTTTCCGGGGCATGGGCCTCGATTTCATACTCGTCACTGAGAAAGGCTCGGCCATTGGTCACAAAATCAGGCAAGAGTCTGGCTCGAGTCTTAAGCAGATCGATTAGACTTAGAAACCACGCCTTCCGGCTGCCTTCATACTCCGCGTCCCACAAGCCGGCTTTCTCCATTTCAGCTTTGACGTAAGGAAAAAGCTCCGCGGCGGGAGTTGAGCTCAGATATTGGCTGTTGAGCCATTCCAGCTTTTCCAGGTTAAATACGGCGTTGCTCTTATTGATCCCCTGGAGAGAAAAGCTTTGAATAAGCTCCTGGGTGCCCATTTTTTCCCTCTCGTCTCCGGGAGCCCATCCGAGCAGCGCCAGGAAGTTTCGGAAAGCCTCGGGAAGGTAACCTTGATCCCGGTAGGCAGTCACGGACGTGGCCCCGTGACGCTTGCTCAAGCGAGTCTTGTCCGGGCCTAGGATCAAGGGCACATGGGCGAACAGAGGAATGGGCTGGCCCAGCGCTCGATACAGCAGAATCTGTTTGGGCGTATTGGAAATGTGATCGGCGCCGCGTATGACGTGAGTAATTCGCATGTCAATATCATCGAGCACCACGCCGAGATGATAAGTTGGCATCCCGTCAGAACGCAGTAAAACGAAGTCCTCGATATTTTGGAAGTCGTGCTCGATGGTGCCAAACACTTGATCCTCAAAATGAATTTTTCCTTCTGAAGGAACCTTAAATCGTATCGCCCGGGCTTGTCCCTGTCCCTCTTTTTCACGAATCTCAGCTTCGGAGAGTTTCCTGCAAGTGCCATCATACTTCCAGGCCAGCTTGGCTTTTGCGGCCGCTTCCCTTTTTGCTGCGAGTAGCTCCTGGGAACAAAAACAGGCGTAGGCTTTTTGCTCTTGCAACAACTTCCTGGCCGCAGACTGGTATTGCTGCATGCGTTGGGATTGGAAATACGGACCTTCGTCCCATTCCAATCCCAACCAGCTCAGTCCCTCCAAAATGCCATGGACCATTTCAGCCGAGGAGCGTTCCACATCGGTGTCCTCAATTCTTAGGATGAATTTTCCCTCATGATGTTTGGCAAATAACCAGTTGAACAGTGCAGTGCGGGCCCCTCCGACGTGTAAGTAGCCGGTAGGCGAAGGGGCAAAACGCACTCGGACATCCGGCAAGATGAACCCTCCTTAAAGAAAGGCCAAAGAATCAAACCGCCAAGACGCTGAGGCGCGGAGAGAGAGACGAGGAACGAGGATAGAGGATCGAAGATCGCGATCCTCCATCCTCGATTCTCTATCCTCCGAGCCTTCTAAGCCTTGGCTGCAATGGCCCCTTTGGTGGCTGCCAACGCAGCTTCGTAGTTTGGATGAGTGGAGATCTCTTTTACGTATTCGACATGGCGCAGCGTGTTAGTGGCGTCCACAACGAAAATAGCTCGACTCTCGAGGCGCAACTCTTTAATGAGCGTGCCGTAAGCGAGCCCAAACGAAGCATCGCGATGATCTGACAGGGTCTCTACCCGATCAACCCCGGCAGCACCGCACCATCTTTTCTGGGCAAAGGGCAAATCCATGCTGATGGTGAGTATCGCAACATTGTCCCCCAAACTGGCCGCCTCGTGATTGAAGCGGTGGGTTTGTGCGTCACAGACGGGTGTGTCCAACGAGGGAACTACACTGATAAGACGAACCTTGCCGGCTGTCTTGGCCAAAGTGACGGGTGAAAGGTCGTTTGCCAAAACC
>QHZP01000601.1 GCA_003224715.1 Acidobacteriota bacterium
CGGGTTCGAGCTTCCCATTCATTATGAATCGGGCAGTACTGGGCGTCATTGGCGTTCAGCGGTATTGCATCGATCCAGGAGAACACTTGGCCAGAACCATTCAATTGCATGGCCAGGATCTATATCAAGGTTATGCGATACACGCTGCCTCAATGGTTCGTAATTTCGGCCGGGTCTGGGGCTATGTCATGCAGACCGACGATGTCATCGCGTGGCTAACGACCGGAGAAGCCCCGAAGCGGACCCGATTGCCGGCATGAACGCCATCGTGTATGCCTTTTGAGGAACTAAGATTCTGGTCCGCGCGGGGGTACAGGTAATTGAGAAACATCTTTCTCGTGCTTCAGAAAAGAGATTGATTATGACGGTCTCCAGCGCCTGTCGTTCCATTGGATTTCTGATCTTGTTCACATTCTGGGGGAGTCCAGCGCTTTCTCAGAATCCTCGCTCCATTTTCAGCTCTGAGGCCATCCAATTCTTCGAAATGAAAATCCGCCCGCTTCTCCAAAACAACTGCGTACGCTGCCACAACAACCAGAAGCCGACAAGTGGTCTTTCTTTGGAGAGTCGTGAAGCAATTCTGGCGGGAGGCAATCACGGAACCATCGTTCAGCCTGGCAACCCCGAACAGAGCCTGCTCATTCATGCAGTGGAGTATGAGGGCACTCTCAAAATGCCGCCCACAGGCAAGTTGAAACCCGATCAGATCGCCGAGCTGAAAGCCTGGGTTAAGCTGGACCTACCGTGGCAAGATGAGAAGCCATCGACCTCGTCACATCGGTTGAATTCTGATCACTGGGCGTTCCGTACACCGGTCCGACTGGAACCTCCGAAGGTGAAAAACCTTTCCTGGTGTCGGAATTCAATTGATAAGTTTGTTCTGGCGAGGCTGGAAAGGGAAAGATTGGATCCCTCGCCCCCCGCAGAGAAATCCACCCTGATGCGACGGCTAAGTCTCGACCTTGTCGGCCTCCCCCCGGGTCCTTTGGAAGTCGAACAGTTTGTGGACGATACCCGGCCTGACGCCTACGAGCGATTGGTGGATCGCCTCCTGGCTTCACCGCACTACGGAGAGCGCTGGGGAAAGCATTGGCTGGATGCCGCGCGCTACGCCGATACAGGGGGGTACTCGAGTGACGTTCCTCGATTCATGTGGCGCTACCGCGACTGGGTGATCAGAGCTCTGAACCAGGATATGCCTTTCGATCAGTTCACTATCGAGCAACTTGCCGGGGATCTGCTCCCGAACGCCACATCGGACCAAAAAATCGCGACGGGCTTCCACCGCAACTCAATGGCTAACTTGGAAGGCGGGGCTCTTCCCGAGCAGTCTCGCATCGAGTCGGTATTCGACCGAGTTGCTACGACGGGCACTGTTTTCCTGGGTTTGACGATCGGTTGTGCCCAGTGCCATGACCATAAGTACGATCCCATCAGCCAGAAGGAGTACTATCAGCTCTTCGCTTTTTTCAACAACTCGGCTCGAGCAGCCGTCATTGCCCAACCGGAAGAGCCCATTATCAAAACAGTGAGCCCCGCAGAAGTGCAAAGGTACCGTCGAGTCCAGGTCGATTTCGACCTTCAGAAATCGGAATTGCAACTCAAGATTGCAAAACGCAATGCTGAGTTGCTACCGCTCATCGCTTCTTGGGAAAAGGGGTTAACTGAAAAAGACAGGCAGGCATTGCCGGATTTTGTTCAAGCGGTACTGCGGCTGCCATTAGGCCAGCGCGGACTCGCCGACGCACAGGAATTGGAGAGATTTTTTCGGGAGAAGGACGCCGAATCCCAGCAGCTCCAGCAGGCGCTTGAGTTGTTGGAATCTCCTGTGAATAGGGACCATCCGGATCACTTCACGGCGATGGTTCTTGAAGAGAATGATCCGCCGGTTCAATCACATGTCCTGATTCGAGGAGACTATTTGAGACCCGGGGTGAAGGTCGCTGCCGAAACCCCTGCCGTGCTGCCTCCCTTAGCGAGAGTGGAAAGTGGGATGCCCAACCGGTTACACCTGGCGCGCTGGCTGGTGAGCGAACAGAATCCACTGACCGCCCGCGTTGCTGTCAACCGAATCTGGCAGCATTATTTTGGGCGAGGTCTGGTGAAGACCTCGGAAGATTTTGGAACTCAAGGCGAAAAGCCCTCGCATCCGGAGTTACTCGATTGGTTGGCGACCGAATTCATTCGTCAACGTTGGAGTCTAAAGGCGATGCACCGCCTGATCGTGACATCGGCCACCTATCGCCAATCGTCTCGTGTTTCACCGGGGCTGAGAGCGCTGGATCCAGAAAACATCCTACTGGCCCGCAGTCCCCGCTACCGTCTCGATGCGGAAATTATTCGAGACATCGCTCTGGTTGTATCTGGACTGCTCAACCCGGAAATTGGCGGCCCCAGCGTGTTTCCACCACAACCACCGGGTGTCAGCGAGTCGAGCCACCGCAGATTGATCTGGCCGGTCGCGACCGGAAGAGATCGCTATCGCCGCGGAATCTACACCTTCTGGAAGCGAGCAGCGCCTTATCCAGGTCTGCTTGTCTACGATGCTCCAACGGCTGATATGACTACTGTGCGACGGAACCGTTCCAGTTCTCCGATGCAGTCTTTAACAACTCTAAATGATGAGGTTTACGTCGAAGCGGCACAGCATCTAGCTCTCCGGATTCTCAGGGAAGCGCCGGACAATAATAGATCGCGTTTAGGTTACGCCTTTCGGTTGTGCTTGGCGCGTGAGCCAGATGCCTTCGAGGCAGAACTTCTTCAAACGACGCTTCAAACAGGCCTCAACAGGTATCAAGCGAATCCGAATGCTGCCAAAGCTCTCTTTCCGGCCATGGTACGGCGTTGCTCGGGTCTTGCTCAATCTTGACGAAACGTTTGCACGAGAGTAGACCTCTCAAAGCCAAACGAAGGAGACGTTTGAAAAACGAAATAAGAGATCGTGCAGATATTATTTGGCTCGCTGAGAGGCCGCATAATGTCTCTTTTCCCGCATTCTAAAGGATAAATTTATGGAATTGGAATATCTAAAGCGAGTTACTCGTCGATATTTCTTCAGAGAATGTTGGACAGGCCTGGGTACCGTTGCCCTGACGGCGCTGCTCAACGAAGACTTGTTCAGCGAGAGCGTCGATCCGATGGCGCCCAAAAAGCCGCATTTTGCAGCAAAAGCCAAGCGCGTGGTTTTTCTGAACATGTCGGGCGGACCAAGTCAGCTCGATCTTTTTGATTACAAACCCAAACTTATCGAGTTTCACGGGAAGCCTCTTCCCAGGTCTGTGATTGGCGACCAACCGCTCGACTATGTCAAGGCTGAGAAGCCTCTACGAGGAACGGAACGCAAGTTTCGCAAGTATGGACAGTGCGGAATGGAAGTTTCTGAACTTCTGCCCAACATCGCCTCGTGTGCGGATGATATCGCGTTGATTCGATCGGTCACCACCGATCATTTCAACCACGGGCCTGCGGAGTTGTTCTTGAATACAGGGTCGATCAGAGCGGGACGACCAAGCATGGGTGGTTGGGTCACTTACGGCCTTGGCAGCGAGGCAAAAGGTCTTCCCGGGTTTGTGGTCCTACACTCCACGACGCGTGGAACCAATCCCGGCATATTGGGAGGTCCTTCGTGCTGGTCGAATGGTTTCCTGCCAAGCAGCTACCAGGGTGCTGTGCTGCGCAACGTAGGTGAGCCAGTCTTGTTTGTTTCAAACCCTCCGGGGATCGATCGAAATACCCAAGGGGAGACGGTTACAGCCATCAATAACTTCAACAAGCGTCGACTGGAGGTAACAGGCGATCCAGAGATTGCCACTCGGATTGCTGCTCTTGAAACCGCGTACCAGATGCAGATCGCCGCACCTGAAGCCTGCGACATTTCTCGGGAGCCGAAACCCATCCTCGAGATGTACGGCTGCTCGCCAGGGCAAATGTCGTTCGCCAATAACTGCCTCCTAGCGCGACGGCTCATTGAAAGAGGGGTACGATTTATCAACGTCTATCACAAGGGCTGGGATCATCATGGTGCTTCTTCCGATACAGATCTCGTTTCCAACCTTCCGCAAATCTGCCTGGACGTGGATCGAGCCTCTGCGGCACTTGTCAAAGACCTGAAACAGAGAGGATTGTTAGAGGACACGCTCGTAGTATGGGGCGGAGAATTTGGAAGAACGCCCATGGGCGAGAGCCCCAAGGCGAACAATCCGACTGAATTTATGGGTCGTGACCATCACATCGATGCATTTTCAGTCTGGATGGCGGGCGGCGGAATCAAAGGTGGCCAGACCTTTGGCGAGACTGACGAATTTGGATACCATGTGGTCAGAGACAGAACTCACGTCCATGACCTGCAAGCCACCATCCTACATCTGTTGGGGCTGGATCACAAGAAGCTGACTTTTCGCTTCCAAGGTCGCGAGTTCAGGTTGACTGACGTAGCGGGCGAAGTAGTGCAGAAGTTACTGGCATAGTCCGGACTGCTACAGGGAAGGGCGCCCGCAATCAGTCGATATCACTGAGACGGTAACAATGACGGCGATGGAGACACTTTCTGGAAGGCCGTAGAAGCGTCCGGGTGACGAGCACTATAATGCGCTTTGCCGAAATCATCTGTGAATTTTACCCAAGACATTTTCAGGCTGCCGGAGGAGCTTGCTCTCATGCCGAGCAATAGAGTCTCGCGAAGGGACTTCGTCTAGACCATAGCTGTTGGTGCGGCTTTAAGCAAAGCTGTCGAGCTTCGAGCCACCAGTCCGAGCCCGCTCAAGCGGGTTGGCTCTACCGCCCAGCGGCTCAAAGAGAAGCCCTATGAGAAGAGGGTGTGCCGGGTCGAGTGCTATCCCAGCTGCTTGAACCCAGAGGAGTCTTATGTGGGCCTTTCGGTAGAGGAGTATGCCGAGTTGATTCATCAAGCGGGCCTGGAGGTGCAGATCGTAGCGGGCGATTGGGACTATGGAAGGCCACGTTTCCCTTCCAAGCGGCTCCCTCCTCATCCGATCGTTGGGAAAGATCGGCTGCCCCGGTTTTTGGAGGTGGCACACGAAAAGGGGATCTTGGTTCTGACTTACTATCCGATCATTTACAACAAGCTGCTGAAAAAGATTCATCCGGAATGGTTGATGCGCTTTCTCGATGATGGCCGTCCCGAGCCGGAGAACCTGGGCTGGTTTTGCCTTAACTCGCC
>QHZP01000602.1:0-8871 GCA_003224715.1 Acidobacteriota bacterium
CAATCTCCGATGGCGCGCGGCGACAAATCTCGAATGAATCGCATCCCAAACGGAAACAGACAACACGATACAAGGTCAACTCCGTGCCCTGAATGGAAATTAGGCGCTTAGCGCCAAGGTTTGTAAAAAATGTTGTCGATCATGCGACCAAGCCGAGTTCATCAAAAAGACCGTGCATATCGACACGCAGGCTTTCGTAGTATTGATCGATGCGACTGGGATTCTGAGCACCGCGTGCCGGTCGGGTTTCAGTGGCCGCCGCCAGCAGCGGCCGAATCACTTTGTGCCGTAACACCACCAAGGCTGTCAGAACCTTCAAGCCCTGCGGCAGAGACTTATAGCGTCGGGAGCGGCCGAGGCGCTGAACCATTTGTTTGCCACGAAGTTTTTTCAAGTCATAACAAGCCTGCCGGGGCGCGTAACTGGAGGCCAGTGGGCCACCAATGAGCTGAACTTGGCGGGCCAACTGGGATGCCGTGAATCCTCCGGGAGCAGAGGAGAGGGCTAAGACCGCCTCAGCCACCCAACGGATGCGGGGCCGATTGAAGTCGACGCCGCCGACCCGAGTCTCACCGAGCTGGGATGGCGCCGTCAGGTTCTCCAGAGTCTGGTCGGCAATGAAGCACTGGTCGATACAAGACAGAGCTTGCTGAAAACGCTCCAGAATGGTTTTCAGTTTGGAAACCAGGTGGGGAAACTTCTCTAAGGAGCGTCCACAGTCCAGCTCTTGGGTGTTGTGGGCTATAGCCTCGATGCGAAGCACGCGTTCGCCTTTGGTATAGATCTTCAGCGTCAGCTTGCCACAATGGAGCTTGAAGATCGTCAGATCATACACAGGTCTCTCGACCGCGACTTCCCACTCAGCCGACTTCTTCTTCCGGGCCCGATAGCGCGGCCGGCGCCGATAGCCGACAATGGTGCGGATGGTTTTCAGGTCCAGCGCTGCTCGAGTTCGATCAATCAGCGCTTGGAAAACCTGATCCATCTGGTGACCGACTTCAAAGATCAGGTTCCGGCTGTATTCGAGCTGGTAGATGGAGTAATCGTAGTGAAACCCGCTGTGCTGCTGCTCCTCCAGGTCGAGGGCAAAGCAAAGACAGGCGCTATAGATCCAACGCTCGCAGACTTGACCCAACCGCCCTATAGCCCGAGGATCGGACAAGGTGTCTGCGATCTGGGCCAAGCCGGCGGCGTTGGAAACCGCAGTAAAGCCATTGCTCTCCTTAGTAAAGTCAATTCCGGCCCGGCGGGCCTGACAGGCCACGTATTCATGACCATTCAAGATCACTTGAGCGGGAAAGGGAGGATGTCCACTGATCTTGAGGGTCACATGCCCCCAGTCCGGATCGAGAATATGGAACGAGTAGTGATTGACATAGGGCATCGGCCTCTGACCTCCCAAACGGGAGCTGGAGCTCGACTGACCAGAATCAAAAATACACCCCGAGTGACTTGCGTCTTTTCCAACTGCTCTTCAGCCATCTCATGCTTGCGATCCCCCACCGCGCAATCGATGACGGGAATCTGATGAGCGCGAGCCCAACCGCGGACGCGACGACTGAAACGACCCGCCATCCGCATCAAGTGAGTATTGTCCAGCGTCTGGTCCGAGCCGGTCAGCCGTTGCCACCAATAACGGAAGCCGCCGGCGCTATGCCCCAAACGAAAATAGGCATTCAGCACAATGCGATCCACACAATCATAACTGCCCGTCAGAAGCTCTGGGTAAAGCGGATTCAGCTCATTCGCCATGCGGACAACCCTCACCTTCCCTGCCGCTCTCCCCTGGCCTATAATTTCCTGGGGGGTATGCCATGAACGACTCCCAAAAAAGAGCCGATGAACTTCAAGAGCGACTGATTGATTTCGCTGTGCGGATTATAAAGCTTTCGGCCCATTTGCCCAAGAGCCCGGCCGGTCGCCATATTGCTGGCCAGATCTTGCGCTGTGGCACTTCTCCGGCGCCCAACTACGGCGAAGCCCGGGCGGCGGCCAGCCACGCTGACTTCCTCCACCATCTGTCGATCGTGCTGCGGGAACTCAATGAAAGTCGGATCTGGCTGGACATCATTCGCCAGAGCGAACTGTTGAAAGCCGAATTACTGTCTGAAATCATCGACGAAAACCAGCAATTGTGCCGGATCTTTACGGCATCGATCAAAACCGCTCGGGCCGACCTCGCTGGGGAGTAGAAAACTAAAGAAACAATAGATTAAGTGCCACCGATGGAAAATGACAAATGGAAAATGGAAATTGGCAAATCTCCCCCACTCCGGCGGTGGACCCATATCTCTTTTCGGCTGCCCGAAGGGCCACTTTTTCGGCGCCCCGTCGCCGAAAAGGCCTACTCCGTTATTTGCGGCGAAACGGGAATTTTGTTCTCGTTTTCTCAACTCACGCCCCTCACCCCAACCCTCTCCCCGCCTGTGTGCGGGGAGAGGGAGAACACTGGGAATCGGGCGCAAACCCAGGGTTCCGCTGGCGCTCCACCCTGGGCTACTCATATTTCGCCCCTAACGGGGCTGGGACAAAACACTGAGCCATTCTGGCTCCTGACTCCTGACTCCTGACTTCTTGTCGCAACCAGCGGTGCAGTAGCTTGCGGAGCCAGGGATATCAAGGGCCCTTGGTTAGTTAGTTGCCGGAAGGTTGATCTTGACTCGCGTTCCCTCCCGCAACTCATCGGTTCCACGCCGAACAACGAGATCTCCGTCGCGCAACGGTCCGTAAACCTCGACCAGGTCGCCTGCAGCGGTTCCCCGCGCTACCGATACCCATTCAACGACATCATTCTTGATTCGGACCACAAAGATACGCTCGGTTGTGGTCACGAGGCTCGTCTGTGGGACCAGCAGGGCCGGCCGGTCCCTCCGCACCGGCCAGAGAACTTCCGGATACATGCCTGACGCTAACCTGAGATGGGAATTGGTGACCTCAAGTTCCACGGCCATGGTGCGTGTCTTCTGGTCCAGCGCATGAGCAATCCGGCTCACGACGCCGTAGAAAGTCTCTCCCGGAAATGCTTGCACCGTAAAGGGGACGCGAGCGTTCCTGACGATACCCCCAACTTGAGGTTCGGGCACAGCCACTACCAGGCGAAGCCGATGGACTTGCTCCAGCCTGAGCAGAGGCAATACTCCCATGCCGGAGCTCGGCCCCACCAGAGCGCCGGGATGTACTGTTCGCTCGGTGATGACTCCATCGAAAGGAGCCGTGACGGTGAGATATTTCTCTAGGGTCTTCAGCGACTGAACTGATGACTGAGCCGCCTTGATCGAACCCTCATAACCGTTGGGTGTAGCCGAGGCTGCCTTCAAACGGTCGTAAGTGCTTTTTGTCGCGGCCAGTTTGGCGGCTGCCTCGGCGCGTTGCAATTCGATCGCGTGGGCCTTGGACTCAGCCTCCGCAATTTGACTCTCCATCTCCGGTGCCGCCAGCGTTGCCAATGTCTGCCCCTTCTTTACAACGCTCCCTCTGTCCACATTGACGTTGTCTACATACCCAGTCACCTTCGCGTGAATCAGAACACTGAGGTACGGAAGCAGCTCACCGGGAAGTCGAACCTGGCGCTCGACCGACTTCGAGACCACGCGAACACATTCAACCGGAGTTTGGGCGAGCAGTGGTGTCGATAGCAGGAAAAGCATGCAGAGTTTAAACAGGCTCATAGTACCTGCTGTCCGGGTCGTTGGGATTTAGCGATGGTGACTCGGGCCTGGCCTTGGATTGCAGGATCATATAGACCGCGGGCAGTACCGTTAGGGTCGCAACGGTTGCCAACACAAGCCCTCCAATCACCGCTCTTCCGAGCGGGGCGGCCTGAGCTCGTTCCCCGGTGCCCAGGGCTATCGGTACCATTCCAGCTATCATCGCCATGGCAGTCATCAGCACAGCACGAAGCCGGCCGGTACTGCCTTCGAGGGCCGCTTCGGTCATACCCTGGCCGCTGCGACGGCCAGTTTCTGCGAAGGTAACCAGTAGAATGGCGTTAGCGACCGAAATACCTATCGCCATAATCGCCCCCATGAACGACTGCACGTTCAAGGTGGTGCCCGTGAGAAGCAACATCAAAAGCACGCCGCAGATCACGGCAGGCACTGTGGAAACGACAACGAGCGCCAGCCTGAAGGACTGGAAGTTGGCGGCCAGCAAAAGAAAGATCACCACAATCGAGAGGAGGAGGCCAATGCGGAGTCCAGTAAACGTTTCTTCAAAGGCTGGAACTTGCCCACGTGTGAACACGCTTACGCCACGTGGCGGTTCTCCAGCCCGTAAGATGGCTTTTCTTACTTCTCCAATCGCTTGTCCCAAGGGCTTCCCGTGAAGGTTGGCGGTAAAGCCGACCACGCGTTGCATGTTGTAACGGTCCACTTCTCCCATTGTTGTCCCATACTCCACTTTGGCCACATCCGCCACCAGGGGCCGCGAAACACCATTACCGGCCACTTCGTGATTCATGACAGGTAGATTCTCAACGTCTTCGATCGAAGCCATTTTACTTTGTGGGATCTCGAGCTGAAGCTGGAAGGCGTTTCCGCTTTTTGGGTCTCGCCAGAAGTTTGGGTCAGTAAAGCGGCTCGAAGAGGTCGCTGCCACCAGCGATTTGGCCACATCAGCCATGGCGACACCAAACTGCCCAGCTCGACCCCGATCGATAGTCACCTGCAGCGTGGGGTAGTCCAGTGGTTGGGCGTATTGCAGATCGCGCAGCGATGAGACTTTCTCCAGTTCAAGACGCAGCTTTTCGGCAAAGCTTCGGTTCGCCGACAGGGTTGGCCCTTGCACCACCACTTCGATGGGGGTCGGTGAGCCGAAGCTCATGACCTGGCTGACGATGTCCGCTGCCTCGAATGAGATTGAAACCGTGGGCAAAGCTGATTTCAACTTATCGCGCAGCACTTCTTTCAGCGCGTCACTGACAGGAGCAGCTGAAGGCTTTAGGGCGACGCCCACGACAGCTTCCTGCTGGCCACTGGTAAACAGGAATATCGTATTGATCGGGTAGCTGGGCGCCTGGACGCCGATAAAGCCGGTTGTAATCTGCACCTGGTCCGGACCGACAGCCTGTTTGATGACCTCAATCGCTTTGAGCGCCAATACTTCTGTTCGCTCGATCCGTGTTCCTGTCGGAGCGCGGAGGCGAATGAGGAGTTGCCTGATTTCCGGAGCGGGAAAAATCTCCGTGCCCATCCTTGAAAACAGCAGGTAAATCAGTGCTCCAGCCAGAACCAAATAGGCGCCCGCCAAAAGCCAACGAATGCGGAGGATGAAACTCACCCAGGCTCGGTAAGTGGACCGCAGTTTGTCGAAAAACCCCTCGCGGCTTTCATGTTTCGGTTGAATCAGCCATATGGAAAGGACGGGAACTAGCGTGCTCGATAGAACATACGAGGACACCATCGCGAATCCGACGGCGAGAGAGAGCGGAACGAATAACTGGCGTCCCACACCCGCCATGAAGAAGGATGGCATGAACACTGACAGGACACACAGCATCGCCAGCAAGCGCGGGATCGCGGTCTTGCTCGAGGCTTCGACGACCGCCCGAGCGCGAGACCGGCCGGAGGCCAGGTGGGTATGAATGCTCTCAATAGACACCGTTGCCTCATCCACCAGAACACCGACGGCAAGCGCCAGTCCTCCGAGGGTCATAATGTTGATGGTCTGGCCGGTGATCCAGAGACAGACCACGCCTGAAAGCAAGGCAAAGGGTATGGTGGCGACTACAATGAGCGCGCTCCTGACGTCACGAAGGAAGATAAGTATCATCAGTCCCGTCAAGCAAGCGCCCAGGAGGCCTTCATTGATCAATCCGCTGAGAGCATTCACTACGTACCCCGACTGGTCGAACACCAGATCGATCTTTACGTCTTCAGGGGCAGCGTTGCGCATGCGTGGGAGCGCTTGGCGGACGTTCTGAATGACACTAAGAGTAGACGCATCGGCGCGCTTGGTTACAGTACACGGTGCGTCGGCCATCCACATGGGCATAGCCCACGACAACGTCCGTGCTGTCCGAGATGGTCCCAATATCCCGCAGATAAACGGTTGGGCTGGGCCCCCAGCGAAGTGGCGTGTCCAAAAGTTCGTTGATGTTGGCGCCGAGCGCCGCATTGGTCGATACAAACCGAATGAAGTCACCTGTTCGTACGCTTCCTGATGGAAGGACCGTCGTCGCCCGGTTGACTCTTGTGATCACTTCTTCCGGTGAGAGCTGGTACGCCCTCATTCGTTCAGGGTCCACGCGTACCACGATGCTCCGCTGATTGCCCCCAAAAGGAGGCGGCGCCGACACGCCGGGTAAAGTAGCAAAAATCGGCCTTACCCGGTTGAGAGCGATGTCCTGCATCTCACCCGGGCTACGGGTTTCGCTCGAGAAGACGAGTTGCGCCACCGGAACACTCCCGGCGTCATAACGCATGATGAAAGGTGGCACTGCGCCAGGCGGCATGAAGGCGCGCGCTCGGTTAACGTACTCCACCACCTCTGCCATCGCCTGGCTCATGTCGGTGTCCGGGTGAAAGACCAATTTCATGAGTGCCACACCCTGAATGTTCTTGGACTCGACATGCTCGATACCCGTGATATAGAGGAAGTGGTACTCGTAATAGTAGGTTAGATACCCCTCCATCTGAGCAGGGTCCATGCCACCGTAGGGTTGAGCCACGTAGATTGCGGGGGCCCCTAGTTTCGGGAAAATATCAACCTTCATTTGGCGAAGTGCCAGAATGGAACATAAAGCAATTGAAATCACAGCGACCAGGATCGTGATGGGCCGCCTCATGGCAGTTAACACAAGCCACATACGAACTCCTTAAATCAATGCCGAAGTCTTTGCAGAAAGGGTTCCAGGTTACCCTGGGAGGCCGCCACCGCCAGTAAAGCGTGCCAGACCCGCAGCCGCGCCAAAGAATCTTCGATCTCTGCTTGTGCCAGCAGCCTTTGGGCATCCGCGACGTCGACTGCCGTAGCGAGCCCCGATTGATAACGCGCTCGCACTTGCTGCTCAGTAGCTTTGGCCGCCTCGAGTTGAACGGGTGTGTTCTCGGCTGTCCGGCGAGCCCCTTCTAATTCTGCCTTGGCCTTCTCAGATTGTGCCGTGAGATTCTGAGTCACCTGATCGAAACGTGCTGTTTCGGCCGTCACGTTGTATTTCTCAATTTCTCTACGCTTGCGGATGGCCGGCAGGTCAAAAAGTTGAAACTTTGCAGTGAAGCCAACCGCCCAATTAATCGTATTCGGGGCCAAACCATTAAGTCCACCAAGGACATCGCCGTTGGTGAGAGCCCCGGAGCCTCTCCCGAAACTGGCAGCCTGGAAATCGAACCGAGGGAAATAGGACCTCTCCAACTCCTTCTGACGCGCCTCGATTACCTCAATGGCAGTCGTCTGCGCGGCCGCAAGGGGATGTGTGACGGCAGCAGCCGACGGGATTGGGTCAAGCGGGGGCAATTGTAGAAGCGGGCCCTCCTTGACGGTGACGGCCGTTCCCGCGATTCCAAGCAACTGAGCCAACGTGACGCGACTGATCTGCTCACGCTCTTGGGCCTGGATGAGCTGGGTCTCGGCTGAGGCCAGCTCCGCCTTGGCGCGGGAGGCGTCGGCCCCGGGCCGAAGTTCGCTCTTCACGAGCGCTTCAATCGCCTCCACCAACACACGTGCCCGGTCCACGCCGGCCTGTGCCACACGCACCCCTTCCTGAGATGCCAGCAACGTTAGGAAGGCATCGGCAACAGCCACGCTCACATCCAGACGAGTCACATCGACGCCAGCCCTGGCTTGGCCCTCCTGGGCCCTGGCAGTGTTGACTTTGGCCTTTCTCAATCCAAAGTCAAAGGGCTCCCATCCAAAAAGGAACCCTGTTGCCGTTCCCCACACACTGGTCCCATTGTTGGTACCTAAGACGGGCCCGGAGATAGGCAAGGGAATCGGCTGCGGGAAGAAGAGTCCGAAAACATTATTCCGAGTTGCCCGGTTTGCCTGCCAGACCAGGTCTGTGCGGGGAAGGTAAGCCGTGCGAGCCAGGTCCACTCCAGCGGAAGTTGCGGAAGCCTGCGCGAGAGCGGCACGAACGGAAGGGTAGTGGCTGAGTGCAAACTCGATCGCCTGGTCGAGCGTTAATGAAACTATTTCATTCTTTTCTGGAAGCGGCTGGTTTTGTCCCCTCAACCCCGCTGGCGAGCTCACAATCATCATGTACGCTAACAGGGCTGTCTTTGAGAGATATCGAAACCGGAAGGGAAGAGAATCTCGCTTAATCCGGTGCTTTCTCTGGGTCAACGCCCCTCCTGTGGTTTTCAGCTTCAAGCGGTTTCGGCCTGACGACGCCGCTCTCCCAACAGTTTGGGTTCAGCAGTGATTTTTCGATTGGGGGGCCTGAACTGAATTTGCCGTGTCGCAGTTCCGGCGACCGTATCGCTTCTCACGATCCCGAGGCGTAATAATCGTCAAAGGTCTACCGGCTGTTGTTTTCTTTCCCATCGGTGACCAGGATAATTGCTTTCCTCTGATGATGAGCCCGCGTCATCTTTTCAAGAGCCAGGTAAACGGCGTCATAGAGTATAGAGTGAAGTCGACCCGCCCACAATCCTGAAGGCGATGCTTTCTCGACATCACTTGAAATTGACGTAACGTCCAGGTCAAGTGCAGGATTGTTTGAAAAGGTTATAAAGAAATACTCGTCCAGTTGTCTGCCGCAATCCAGCGACTGGTCTAACTGTACAGGGCCATTATGAGAAATTGATGAGAATAAGATTAAAAAGCTCTCATAATTGCGTGACTGGCGATCTGGAGACGCGGGCGCAACAGAAACGCGATACTTGTCTTGGACTGGCGAGCACATTTAAAATTCGCCACTGTTACCACCTTTCG
>QHZP01000602.1:9032-11467 GCA_003224715.1 Acidobacteriota bacterium
ATTCATGAGAATTTTTTAATCGGATTCTCATGATTTTCTCATAATTCAGGAGTACAGTGAGTAGGCCATGCGCATTCTAGTCATTGAAGACGATCAGCGAGTTGCCAGCTTCATTCGACGGGGTCTGGCAGCGGAAAAATTCCTCGTCGATGTGGCTGCTGACGGGAGTGGCGGAGTGGAGCTAGCATTATCGAAGGACTACAACCTGATCATTCTGGACCTGATGCTCCCCGGCTTGACTGGCCAGGAGGTGTTGGATTCGGTCCGCAAGAGTAATCGAACCATCCCGGTGCTCGTCTTAACGGCGCGTGGAGCCGTCCGAGACAAGGTGGAACTATTTGAACGGGGATGCGATGACTATCTGACGAAACCTTTCGCCTTCGCAGAGCTACAGGCACGTGTGAAGGCGTTGCTGCGGCGCGGAAACGTAGAGAGCCGGAATCTGCTACAAGTAGCCGACCTGTGCGTTGATTTCAACAAGAGAGTGGTGACTCGAAGCGGAAAAAAGATCGAATTAACGCTCAAGGAATTCGCATTGCTGGAGTACCTCCTCAGGAATGCAGACCAAGTACTTTCCCGATCGATGATCATCGACCATGTCTGGGATCAAAGCTTTGACACCTTTACCAACGTGGTGGATGTTTACATCCGCTATTTGCGTAACAAAATCGATCAGGGCTTTGAGCCCAAACTCATCCACACCGTTCGCGGGGTCGGCTACGTTCTCAGTGAGGAGGGGGCGCCGTGAATCTAGGTTCCATCCATTTTCGGCTGACTCTCTATCACGGCTCGCTAGTCGCGGTAACGCTCGTGATCTTTGCCTTGGCGAGCTATCTGAGTTTTAGGCGCCACCTCATTAGTACTCTCGAGGCACAATGCGCCAGCCAAACCAACCAGATCGCCCAATCCCTGCTGGTCGGCCTGCCAGCCTCCGGCATTGCTTATGTGCAGGACGAGATTCAGGAACACTACGCTCCCGAGGCGAATAACCTCTTCATTCGAATTCTGAGTTCAAAGGGAACAACTCTCTACGAATCGGGAAACCCTCGCGACCACAGTTTCACTCCTCCACAGCTTGGGTTCCTCCCAACCCTGGATAAGCCCAAGGCTGATCTCGACCCCCGTGAGCACAAACTGATCTTCATTCGACCTTATCCTTTGAGTAACGGCGACTCGTACCAGATTCAAATAGCCGCATCTTTATTACCTGTGGAAGGGAGCCTGGATGGTTTATGGAAAGTTGGAATGCTGTTGCTGCCACTGGCTCTGAGTGCTTCAGTCCTTGGAGGATTCTTCCTCAGCAAACGCTCTTTAGAGCGAATTCGCGAAGTCGTTGCCACCGCTCGACGTATCAATTCCTCTAACCTGCAAGAGCGTCTTATAGAAAATCAGACGGGCGATGAAATTCAAGACCTCACCCGAACTTTGAACCAAATGTTTGAAAGGTTGGAAGCATCTTTCACGCTAATGACCCGCTTCACAGCCGATGCCTCGCATGAGCTTCGTACTCCGCTCACGGTTATCCGAGGAAATCTCGAATTATTGCTGCATCAAGGAAAGGCCCTGCCCCACAAGCCTTCTTCTGAAGTCAGCGAGATCTTGAGCCAGACGCTGGAAGAAACCGAACGACTTTCACAAATCGTTGGCCAGCTGATGGAGCTCGCACAGCTGGACTCCGGCGAGGTCAAGCTGGAGCGGGAAGTCTTCAATTTAACCGAACTGGTAGCAGGTGCCGTCGACCAGCTGCAACTGCTGGCTGACGACAAGCAGATCCAGCTCCATACTGAGCTCGCGTCACCAATTGCTTTCAAGGGAGACCGGTATCGCGTCAAGCAGGTGCTGCTGAACCTGATCGACAACAGCATCAAGTATTGTCCTGCCGGCTCACAAGTCTGCATCAGGCTTTTCAGCAACTCTAGGGCGGCTGTTCTTGAAGTGTCAGATAACGGTCCCGGCCTTGAAACTGATTCGCTGCGTCATGTCTTTGACCGCTTTTATCGAGTCGAGAAGGCGCGATCCAGGGAGCTTGGCGGAAGCGGCCTGGGGTTAGCGATCTGCAAATCCATTTGCGAGGCTCATGATGGCAGGATTGAAGTTGAAAGCCGGCCAGGGGAAGGGAGCACCTTTCGGGTCCTTCTCCCCTTAAAAGACCCAGCGCCGGCAAGCCGGCTTTGCGGAATCAGCACTTTGCCAGCACACTGAATTCCGAGTTTTAGCCTTCCCAATTTGCGAAAGGAGATCCCATGGGCCCAAGAACGCACGACGCTCGAAAAGCGTGGACTACGCCAACCCTCGCGGCAGTCTTGCTTAGTGTCCAATTTAGTCTTGCCGAGCCGAGAATCTGGAATTTCGACAAAGACAAGACTCAAGGTTTGCCCTCTGGCTGGGTTTCCGAGCGTACAGGCCAGGGCGCCAAGGGGGTTTGGCAGGTGATC
>QHZP01000603.1:0-491 GCA_003224715.1 Acidobacteriota bacterium
TGGGGCCGGGTCAAATCCTCCACGTTCCCTTGCTCATCGGCAACGGTACGTCCGAATCTCAGGAAGTAACTCTGACGGCCGCCTTGCCCCACGGCTGGAATGAACAGTCAGGATCGGCCCGCTATCCGGTTTCAGCTCAAGATGTCTATCCCGTGCAAGCGGCTCTGTTAACGCCATCTCATCCATCGCAACAATGGCAAGAGGTCACCTGGAAGGCCCAAAGCCAGGGGCAGACCATCGGTTCGATTACTCTGCGAGTCTATCTGGTTTCAGGCGGATTGCCGCAGTAAGGGATTTTCAAAGGGCCGATAATGAAAAAAGTTGGACCGAGCCGCGACCGTTAGGGAGCGGTTGAGGCAAATTGCCGGGTCTGCCCCTCCCTGAGGGTCGGGGCTCGGATTTCGGCTATTTTCACAGGAGCTATCATGGAAAAGTCACTTCTAGCGATTGCAAAAATGATTGACCA
This sequence comes from Acidobacteriota bacterium, assembly GCA_003224715.1. Taxonomy (GTDB): domain Bacteria; phylum Acidobacteriota; class Terriglobia; order Versatilivoradales; family Versatilivoraceae; genus QHZQ01. The sequence continues at coordinate 467 of QHZP01000603.1, forward strand.
TTCCTTGCTTCATCCCACCTTGACC
>QHZP01000603.1:542-3513 GCA_003224715.1 Acidobacteriota bacterium
GTGGCTTCAGTCTGCGTGAAGCCCTACGCCTTACCATTAGTGGCAGATCTCTTAAGAGGATCCGCTGTCGCTGTGGGCACCGTGGTTGGGTTCCCACATGGCAGCAATCGAATCGAGATAAAAGCCAGGGAAGCGGCCATGGCCTGCGACGATGGAGCCACTGAATTAGACGCGGTTGTGAATGTTGGAAAAGTGTTAAGCCGAGACTGGAGCTATGTTGAGAATGAAATCAAAGCTTTGACGGAAGCGGCGCATCAAAACAGTGCCATTCTCAAGGTGATCTTTGAAAACGACTTTCTTCCCAGCAATGAGTTCAAAATCAAGCTGTGTGAAATCTGTAGCCGAATCGCTGTTGATTTTGTAAAGACGTCCACTGGCTTTGGCTTTGTCAAAAGGAAAGATGGCAGCTACGCTTACCAGGGTGCTACGGATGAAGATCTCAAATTGATGCGTTCACACAGCTCCCCTGCCGTGCAAGTCAAAGCAGCAGGAGGTATCCGTACATTGGATGATGTTTTGAGGTATCGCTCGCTGGGCGTGACCCGAATCGGCGCCACGGCAACCGAGGCCATCCTGACTGAGGCGAGACGAAGAGGAATGGAATGACCTCGCCTCGCCACCTGCTCAACCGAAAAATAACCGCAGACACGCGGAGAAGACTCTTGGACGCAGATGAACGCTGATAAACGCAGATCGATAGCCAAATATCGTCACCAATCAACCGAGAAAACCTTTCCCAAAATTACGCTCTGCATGACAAAGGCCAGCAAAGCGCCCAGGAGAGAGGATTCTCCCTTAATACAAGACCGTAAGTTTCTTGTTTCTTAGAAAGACTTATATGCCAGTATTCGTTTGGATGTACTGGGGCCGAACATTTTTCATGAGTTTTTGTCGGAGTGCTAAGATGAATATCGGCCTGCATTCCGCTGGATCTGCGTTCTAAAAATTCTCTCTCTGCGTCTCCGCGCGTCTGCGGTTTGTCTTTTGGTAGCGCCAACCGAACGCCTTGTGTACTTGATGCCTCGGTGGTGATTACAACTCCGGATTTTCAGGTTATTTGTGTTCGTCGGGGTTTTTGCAGCCGGGATACTCCGACTGGAAGGGATTGGTCTCGTACTTCAATTCCTGCAGCATACCGATCTCAGAGCTATAGTAGGCTTCCACAATTGAATTCTTTACAATGCGAAATAGTTTGACACCGTGAGCCATCTCCGGATTGTCATTTTCGTGGGTGAGGAGCGTCAGGACCTCCGCTTGCTGGGCGGGACTGAGCTGAACGAAGGGCCTCTCGTATTGCGAGAAGCAGTGGCCGTCGAGCCAGCCCAGCGCTTGCACATATTGCTGCTGTGCCTGCGGAGCTTCTGCACCGAGAAGCAGGTCAATGAACCGATTGGCCAGAGCAGCTTTGGCGCCAGGCGTGTCGGTATCCGGAATGATGAGGTCCGAAAGAGCTACCACGGTTTCATTCTGATGAGCGTCGAAAAACTTCGGTTTCCAACCTGCCGCGATCAAAGTGGGATCAGCTGGCTGAGCGGATCCGAGGGCGCTCTCTCGAGACACTGCCATGCTGTGCAAAGACACATCATGCTTCACTCCGCCATGCCCCAGGACTGGCAAAGCCGCAGAAGCACCTGCGCTGGCCACGAAACGCCTCAAAACTTCCCGCCGGTCCATTCCACCTTTACTTTTTTTCTTTTTCATTTTTACGATTCCTTCAGCCAGAGTATGATTCATTTAGATGGGTGAAATCAAGTATCAGCCTGCTGAAGTCATTGAGATCAAAGGTCGGAGCATGCACCCCCTCAAGTCCCTCTTGCCAAGGGGGACCTACAGGGGGTCGTATCTGAGCGTGCGTTTCGCTGGGAATAAAATGCGAAGATCTGGGTTAATTGCGAGGTAAAGATATGGCCAGCGCAGTTCCTGGTTCAAAGGAAGTATTTGACGTCATCGTAGTGGGTTCGGGCGCCACGGGAGGTTGGGCGGCCAAGGAATTGACGGAAGCCGGCCTGCGGGTTGCTCTGGTGGAAGCAGGGCGGAATCTCGTCCCCGAAAAAGATTTCACCGAGCACGTCCTCCCTTATCAGGTCAAGTATCGCGGGCACTCTCCTGAAATCATCAGGACCCGGCCGATCCAGTCTCGTTGTTATGCCTGTATGGAATACAACTATGAATGGTTCGTCAACGATCATGAAAATCCTTACACAACTCCTCCGGACAAACCGTTCAACTGGTTCCGGCTTCGCATTCTGGGAGGCCGTTCGCTCGTTTGGGGCCGGCAGAGCTATCGTCTGAGTGATCTTGATTTCAAAGCGGCCAGCCGCGACGGCTACGGCGACGACTGGCCCATCAGTTATGCCGAACTGGCTCCCTGGTATGACAAAGTCGAACAGTTTGTCGGAATCAGCGGAGCGGCCGAAGGAATGCCGCAGTTGCCCGATAGCAAATTCCTGCCGCCCATGCCCATGACTTGCGGCGAAATCATGCTGCGAAAGGCTGTCAAGGAGAAGTTTGGCCGTGTCGTCACTATTGGTCGGGCCGCCCATTTGACGGCGCCATTGAATGGGCGAGCTCCTTGTCACTATTGCGGTCCTTGCGAGCGCGGCTGTATCTCGCAATCTTATTTCAACAGCCCTTCCACCACCATTGCCGCAGCCCAGGCCACCGGCCGCCTGACCCTGATTACCGACGCCGTGGTGAGTCATGTCACGACGGACCTAAGCACCGGTCGGGCCACAGGGGTTCGCTATGTTCACCGTGTGACGCGCGACAATCGGGAGTTGCGTGGCAAGATCGTCATCCTCTGCGCTCAATCCTTAGAGTCCACGCGCATTCTCTTCAATTCAGCCACGCGCCAGTCTCCCAGCGGCCTGGCCAACTCCAGCGGGGTACTGGGGCACTATTTGATGGATCATGTGACAGGATTCGGGGCTTCGGGCATCATGCCTATGCTGGAAACGCGGCCCTGGGCCGG
>QHZP01000604.1 GCA_003224715.1 Acidobacteriota bacterium
CGAGGGGGGACCTGTTCCAGGCGTTCCCTCAATTTTTCACACCTTCCCCTTTAGAATGGGGAATAATTTCAGATTTTATCGCAAATAGATGAACTCTTTCAGATTGAAAATGGCATGTGCCACGTCCTTCCAGACCTCGCGGCTCTCGAGAATCTGATCGGGGGCCGTTTTGTGAAGGCTCGCCAATTCTTTCGCCAGACTGGTGAATCGGGCGCGCTCAGCCTCATCCGGCAATCTTCCCAGAGCGGTGCGAAACATGGAATCGAGCCGCGCTTCCACGGTTGGCGCCCGGCTCTCGATCAGACGGTCGGCCCAGAAGCCGGCCTGGTTGATGACGAAGGGATCATTCAACAGGGCGAGCGCCTGCGAAGGCACGTTGGTTGTGTCGCGATTGCCGCGCGTGACGGTCGGATTCGGAAAATCGAAGGTCTCGAGAAACCGCGAGCCTTCGTGGCGAGTCACTTTAAGATAGATGCTCCTTCGTCCGTTGCCATCCAGCGGACCCTGATGCAGTTTGCGATAGTCCTTGGGCTCTTCCCGGTAGGGCTGAAGGCTCGGGCCGTACATCGTTGGATCGAGGCGCCCGGAGACCGCCAGAATCGCATCGCGAATGGATTCGCCTTCGAGGCGACGAACAGGATAGTGCGACAGCAGCCGATCCTGGGGATCGATCGTCAAAGATTCCGCAGAAGGTTGGCTCGACTGCTGGAAGGTCTCCGACAGCACCAGAAAGCGAATCTGGTTCTTGATCGACCAGCCCTCACGCATGAACCGCGTTGCCAAATAGTCAAGCAACTCGGGATGCGAGGGCCGCTCGCCGTAGACTCCAAAATTGTCGGCCGTGGGCACGATACCGCGTCCAAACACGTGGAGCCAGATTCGGTTCACCATGACGCGCGCGGTCAACGGATTCGTGGGGCTCGCAATCAATTCGGCGATCTCTCGCCGCCCGCTACCGAAGACCTTGAATCCATCCGGTGTTCCTGTAATGAGCTGGAGGAACCCGCGAGGAACTGGCTTGCCGGGGTGGGTTGCATCGCCCGCCGGCAGCACCGGGAAGTTGTAGCCGGGGTCGAGGTCCGCCATGCCAGGAAAAGCCCTGGGGTTGGCGAGGCGCGATTCCGCGAGTCGGTATTCCTGAATGAGCGCATGCAGTGGCGGAGACTGGCTATTCGTGTTCGTGAGCAACCGGTTTTCCAGAAGCCAGCTAATCCACCGTGCCTCATCGTCGCTGGACTTTCCGTCGGCCCAATGCTTGAGCGACCGCCTGATGATCGAAACGTATCGCTCCGCGAGCGCCTCCAGGCTGTCGGGCGAAGCGCCATCAAACAGCGGGGCCATGTGGGAGAGTTCGTCTCGCGGAAATTCATCGATATCGTGCAGCACGGCGCGCGTGACACCGAAATAGGAATACGGCGAGTCGATCTGCTCTTGCGTGACCTTCAGGCGATCTGGACGGTCGGGAATTCTCGGATTATCCGCCTTCGTCACCAGCTCCAGGTAGAAGGGCAGCGTGGGCTGGTCGTCGCGATTCGGGATTTTCACCCAGTGTGGCGAGTCCCAGTCAAGTAACGTGTAGTCCTCGCTGAGCATGCAGTTGTCGAGGATGGTCCGCCACGCACCCATCTTGCCCCCCAGCACCTGAAGACTCACGAACTTCTTGTCTTTAGGAACCAGCGGAGAGCGGAGCGCGGCATCGAGCCGTTCTGACAGTGCATGTGTGTAGATGCCGGCAGGAAAGACGCCGGTGGTGGCACGCGGCCCGTTGCTCGCTACGGCGAATTCTCCGCTGGAGGATGGGCCGTCCAGCGATACGTTTCCATCCGCGTGCCAGCCGCCAAAGCCGTCTCGGGCCAGATCTCCAAAGGGACGAAAGTTCTCACGGTTGAAAGCAACGCGGCTTTGCATCTCTTCGGCGTAGCGGGACTTCAGCTTGCGCCATTCCGCTGCAATATCGGGCCCGGCGGATTGGACCCAGGGATAAAGCGGGTCTTCCATTCCAGGTTTCTGTTTTTCGAGCAGAGTGAGCCAGGCCTGGATCCGGTCGAGGGAAAGATCCCTGAGGTCTTGGGGTCTCGGAGAGAGTCCTTTCCAGGCGCGATGCGCCGCCATCAAGTACCGCGGAATCAGGCCGGTCTCTTGAATCCATTGCTTCGCCAGCTCGGCCCGGATAAGCGGTTTCAAGTCCCGCAAGCGCTGTTTGGCTGCTGCATTGACGTCCGGCGTGTCGGCATGGCGCATCACCATTCGCGAACTCGTCAGGGCGCCGTAAAGCGCGTAATAGTCGGAGGTAGGGATGGGGTCGAGCTTGTGATCGTGACAGCGAGCACAGGCTACCGTCAGGCCTTGAAATGCCTTTCCCAGCGTGTCGATCTGGTTATCAACCACGTCCGTACGAATCTGGCGGAAACGAATACAATCGTCATGGCCCAGTTCTCCCAAACGCAGGAAAGAGGTTCCGATCAACGACTCGTTGATACCCTCCTGGGCGTTGATGCGCGGTTTTTCGAGCAGGTCGCCGGCCAGATGTTCGCGAATAAGTTGGTCGTAGGGAACGTCCTGATTGAACGCGCGGATGAGGTAGTCGCGATAAAGCCAGGCGCCTTTGATTTCGTAATTCCAATCGTTGCCGAAAGTCTCGGCGAACCGCATGACGTCCATCCAGTGACGGGCCCAATGCTCCCCGAAATGGGGTGAATCCAAGAGGCGATCCACCAGCCGCGGGTAGGCGCCGGGCGAGTCGTCATGCACGAACAGGTCGACTTCAAGCGGCGTAGGCGGAAGTCCAGTCAGCGTCAAACTCAGCCTCCGGATCAGCGTTTGCCGGTTGGCGGGCTCCGCTGGTTTCAGGCCGGCCTTGCGCAGTGCCGCGAAGATGAAGCGGTCGACTGGATGGCTTACGCCCTCCTCGGGTTGCGGGTCGCGCAATGGCTGAAATGCCCAATGCTCTTTTTTGATTCGTTCATAGAAGCCCGGAGCGCCCGCCGTTGCGGACGAGGCAGCGTTATCAGCCGGCCAGGGCGCTCCCAGGTTGATCCATTTCTCGATGGCGGCGATTTCCTCTGCAGCCAGCTTTCCACCGACCGGCATCTTCAGGCCCTCGTGCCGGACAGCTTTTGCGAGGAGGCTCAGACTGGCGTCGCCTGGCACAATGGCGGGGCCGCGGCTGCCGCCTTTAAGAAGCGCTTGGCGGGAATCGACACGCAGTGACGAGAATTGCTGCGTCGGCCCGTGACACGACATGCAGTGCTTCGCGAGCAAGGGCCTGACTTCTTTCTCGAACAATTCGATAGACATCGGGTCCGGTTTCACATCGTCCGCGGCCGAAGCTGCCCACGGCGCCATCGCCAGGAGTGCAAACGCGAGCCAAAAGGCGAGACATCTCCAGGCGCCTGCCGCGGCAGCGGTCCTAATAAACATTCTGCGCAGAGTGGTGCTGCAACTTTGAAGCAGGGCGAGTCGGTAGGATAGAAGGACAGGACAAAAACCGCCGACCCCCTTGAAACGGCCGCGGTTCGAGCCGGCGATCTTCTGGGCGTCACTGACTTGATACCTGGGGTATTCGGTCTGGTTGCGTGGTGTCAAGGAGTTGAAGATCATGTATAGGGTTACTGACCTAAGTTATGCATCGTCGGCGTCATTGGCTAGCCCCAGAGGGGCGTCAGATCAAACCCCACGGCGCCGTGGGTTAGCGTCACAGGAGCCAAGCCCCGGCAGGGGCGAAAGAATCCGGATGGGAGATAAATTGTTCCGCCTTGTCTGTCACCCCTCCGGGGCTGATTCACCCATCTGCCTTATCCCACAGCTGACGCCGTGGGCTATTATCTAGCCCCTCTCCGAGGCTAGTGCCAATGGTGCATAATTTGGGTACTGAAGGTCGCGATATGATGCAGCAGACTCTATTTGCTCTCGCAAAGGGCCGGCTGTCAAGGAAAAACGACGGGTCAGGGGGTCAGGCGATTAAGCGGTGACGCGCTTAGGGGTGACAAATTTGTGGGTAGTGGCGCAAGCAATGAGCCTCGTAGAGGCGAAATATTTATAGATCACAGGCCCAAAAAAAATGTATAGAGCTCCGTAGGAGCGTCATGACGCCCCGCTGGGGCTTGAAGGTTCAGGAGCGTAGGCGTCTTACTATAAAGATGTCGCGTCAAGGGCACAGGCCTGCATTTCAGGAAATAGCCCACAAATTTGTCGCACACCTCGCGCCTACCCTTCTCACGATTGCTCGATCGGTTGCGGGTTGGTCATCCTGCAGGAGCAGACTTCAGAGGAAAAAACTGGCGTTTCGAAATGTCCTTGAGGTCGCCGTTGTGGGGTTGCTCTGTTGTCGCTACTTTCTCCCCTTGGACTAGCGACCGAATAGTCGGCGGATGGTGCGAGGGAAAGAGACGCTGGCACGCAGCGGCACACGAACCTCCGTGGTTCGTCTCGGGACCAGCTGCACCTCTCGCATCTCGTCACCAAATCGAGGATGGCTCACACGCACTCGATAGCGACCCTCCTCCAACGTGCAGGTCGCTTTGCCGAGCGAATTCGGCGTCAGCGTCGTAACGAGGGCACCCTGCGACGTCAGGACCTCGATCGTCGCGTCGGACAAGGCTCTGTCTGTCTTGGCTTCCTGCACAATCGCCACGAGCTCGCCTTTGGCGGGACCGGATTTGAAGAAGTTCGGGATCGCCACTAGGGCGCCAATGATCGACACGAGGCCTGCTCCGAGACTGACGAAGGTCTGAACCCTTGAAAGAGAAATAGGCAGCCCGTTCCGTGTCGTCCCCTGGGGGGAAGGGTTGGGTCCTGATGCTTCGCCCTTCTTTCCGAGCCCTAAGATCCTGCGTATGTTCATATTCTTATTCTCCAAACGAACCGGGTCTATTATCGTCACGATGGCGTTGTTTCCGTAACTGAATTTTCTCAATTGCCGCCGGAGTGAGACGGCCCACACCAAGCGTGACAAAACGCCACCCTCAAGATTTTTACACAAGCAGCTTGACATGACCCTGGGCGTGTGGATCCGTTGACGATGGCCAGGTGATGTAACTTTGTTTGTGTAAAAACGAAGAGGGTGTAAGTTTGGTTTTCCAGCAAGAAGACCAAAAATCCTTCTAATAAGAAAGGAGCTTACACCCTATGAAGAAGCTAGCACCAGTCACCGAACAGTTTCAACATTTTGTAGAGCA
>QHZP01000605.1 GCA_003224715.1 Acidobacteriota bacterium
ACCAAGTGCTCCGAGTTTCCCACAGTTCCCACAGCTTCTGCTGCTCGAGATAGGAATATTTTTCTAAAAGCTGTTAGCATTATCCTTTAATGAAAACTGTCACCCATGTCTCCGAAGACTGTCAGCTATGTCCCCAAACAAAACAGGGAGAGGGGCTGGGGGTGAGGGCGGTTAACAAACTCGACCAAAGTTTGGACTTCGTCGCCACCAAGTAATCCTAGCGAGCCTTCCTGATGCGTTCATTGCTTTTCCAAAGCAGTGTCAGCTAATTTTTTGCTTGAAAATTTCTTTGAATTTCGATCTTGACAATCCAGGGGTTTCTCACTAAGATTTCACCCATTTTTCTGGGGCCCATGCAAAGCCGCATGGGTGATTCCTTGGGTCCATGCAGTGTCGCGTGGGTTAGTCGCTACTTCCCATTTTTTCTCCGACCCCAAATCCAAAAGACCAGCTCAAAAAGCAAAAGGAGTTAAGAATGACCCCCAAAGAACTAATAAAGTTCGTCAAAGACAAAAACATCAAGATCATCGACCTACGATTTGTGGACCTGCCCGGCCTGTGGCAGCACTTCGCGCTTACTATAGGTGAACTCAACGAAGATATGTTTGAAGAAGGCGTGGGTTTTGATGGCTCCAGCATTCGCGGTTTTCAGAAGATTCAAGAAAGCGATATGTTGTTGATTCCTGACGCCGCTTCGGCCTTTGTTGATCCCTTTACGACGGTGCCGACGCTCGACATTATTTGCAATGTGAAAGACCCGGTGACATTACAGCCCTATTCCCGCGACCCTCGCTACATTGCTCAGAAGGCGGAAAATTATTTGAAATCCAGCGGCATTGGTGACACGGTTTACTTTGGTCCGGAGCCGGAATTTTTTGTATTGGATGACATTCGCTTCGACCAGTCCTATAACTATGGCTATTACTACCTGGATTCGGCCGAGGGATTCTGGAATTCGGGCCGCGAAGAGAAACCGAACCTGGGATACAAGCCACGCTACAAAGAAGGTTATTTCCCGGTTCAGCCCATGGACAGCTTGCAGGACATCCGCAGCGAAATGGTGCTGGCTCTGGAGGAAATGGGCGTCCGAGTGGAAGTGCATCATCATGAAGTCAGCACCGCCGGCCAATGCGAAATTGATATGCGTTTTGATACCTTGACCAGTATGGGCGACAAGCTGCTCAAGTACAAATATGTGGTGAAGAACGTGGCCCGCAAGCATGGTAAAACGGCGACTCTCATGCCCAAGCCGATTTTCCAGGATAATGGCTCGGGCATGCACGTTCACCAAAGCATTTGGAAGGGCGGGAAAAATGTTTTCTTTGAGGCCGGGGGCTACGCGGACTTAAGCAAAGCCGCCATCTATTACATTGGTGGCATCCTGAAGCATGCTCCCGCGCTGCTGGCGTTTTGTGCGCCGACGACCAATTCCTATCGCCGGCTGGTCCCAGGTTATGAGGCCCCGATCAATCTCATCTACTCCCAGCGTAACCGCAGCGCCTGTGTGAGAATTCCGGCTTACTCGCGCAGCGAGAAAGCCAAACGCCTGGAGGTTCGTTTCCCCGATTCCTCGTGCAACGGCTATCTGGCCTTCACCGCCATGCTGATGGCCGGACTGGACGGAATCCAGAACAAGCTGGTGCCGCCCAATCCAATCGACAAAGACTTGTATGATCTGGAACCAGAAGAGAAGGCACATGTGAAATCGACCCCAGGCAGCCTGGAGGAGGTGCTGAACTCCCTGGAAGCCGATCACGAGTTCTTGTTGAAAGGCGACGTCTTTACCAAGGATGTGATCGAGACCTGGCTCGACTACAAGCGCACCAAGGAAGTGGACGCCATTCGCCTGCGGCCTCATCCTTACGAGTTTGCGCTGTATTATGACATTTAACGGTATCGTTGGCGGTTCTGTGAAAGAGAGGCGCCTAGAGTGTCTCTCTTTTATACTTTATGCCTGACCCTTGCTTCCAAATACTCCGCTTCATAAAACCGAATCAAAGCGATCAATAAGGCCAAGATCAAAGGGCCCGCTACCAACCCAATAAATCCGAAAAGCTTGAGGCCGCCCAAAACTCCCAGCAGCACGGTTACCGGATGGATGTTGGATCTTCCACTGATCAATCGGGGCTTCAGAAAGTTGTCCACGTTCATCACCAGAATCCCGCCCCAAAGTAATAAACCAATGCCTCGAAAAGTCTCTCCGGAGAGGATCAATAAGATACCTGACGGGACCCAAATGATGGAAGTTCCCAGTACCGGAAGAAACGAGAGGATGATCATGGTGAACCCCCAAAGGACGGGATTCGGCACACCAAAAAGGAAGAAGCCCACTCCGCCCAAGGTCCCTTGAACCAGCGCCGTCATCACCTGGCCATAAACGACAGCCCAGGCCACACTTTTGATTTCCTCAATGAGCTTGTCTTTCAAATTAGGCGCCAGCGGAATCAGCTCAAGAAAACGGTCAAAGCTTTTTCGCCTTCCTTGAAACAGGTAAAACATAACAAAAAACATGATAAAGAGCCCGAGCACAAGGTCAGAAAGAGAGCCCAGGACATCGGGGGCGACTTTTACCAGAAACCCTCTCAATTGCACCATCAGCCGCTGTTTATAGACATGCAAGTCAGTCGGTTCACCGGTGACGCGCTGGAGGAACTGCTCAACTTTTTCCAGGTAGACATAGCGTTCAGGAGAATCCTTTACCATCGATAAGTTAGACCTGATTTCCGCTACTAATTTGAAGCTGAGGTAGATCGTCGGAAGAATAATGACAAACAGGATTAAGAGAATCAAAATTAGAGCGCAAAGAAGGCAGTCCTTGATTTTCGTTTGCAGCATTCGTTTGAGAGGGTGCAAGATGTAAGCCAGGAACACGGCAAAACAAAGATAATTCAAAACACCGCACAGATCGTGATGACAAAGAAAAGCTGTTCGCGCGTCATAACTCTGCTCGGAAAGCGTTGGCGAATGATTCAGAACACCACGGAGGTTCTTTCGCGGAGAACAAGTTAGTCCACCGACGACCAGAGCACCGATTTCGGCTCCCTCACCCGGCCTGCGGCCACCCTCTCCCCAGGGGAGAGGGCCTGGGGGTGAGGGGACGGCAGGTTAACAAAGTTGACCGCAGTTTGAACTTCGTTGCCACAAAGTAACCCTAGCGAGCAACCTGATAGCGCCCAGTTGATCATCGCTCGGACAGTAGATGCAGTCTTCTCTACTCCTCATCCAGCATCTGAAAGTTTCCTGACCTCCATCCAGTGGTGTATTAGAACTGAACCTTGACTCCAATTCAAATTGGGGATCACCGCCAGAATTTGTGAGCCTTGATAAATTCTTTCATAGCCCTGTTCGGATTGAGAAACCGTATAGATTGGAACTATCCACCAATCCACGGGTTGTTCAAAACAAAGACTCACCTCAAGCTGACGCCAGCGATCAATGAAGACCGCAAAGGGGCGATGGGTCACGATGCCAAACCAATTGAGCGGCACCCGAAATTCCTCCTGAGGTCCCGTCCCCAAGCCCGCGTCAACTCCCGGTGGGCGATCTCCCCAACTCGGCTGGAAAGGAATCGTTAAGTAGCGATCGGGCGCATCCGGAGCCAGGAAATTAATCACGTTTTCAATTCCCAACTCCCAGTCTGAAAGGTCACCCTCGAGACAACTAAGTCTGAGCTCACAGGACAAGCGCGATGAGTCAACCTTGGCCGACTCTATTCTAAAACTCTTAGATATCTCCAGGCGCTCACGTCTTTCTCCTATCTGCATTTGTTCTGACCTACTGAATTGATAGGTTGTTGGGCCTTTGCTTCGATCCATACAGTAATGAAACTCGCTCGCGGCAAAAGTTGCAATTTCAGACAGCTTCTGTCGATCGTAGTCCTCGATGGACTTTCCTGGCGGAAACAGGAAAATTCTGAAACAGCTTTTGTCGTAGCGGTCATATCTCAAAACCTTGTCCAATGCTCTTTCTTTGGCCTGCATCTGCTCATGAATGGTTTTGATATCTTCGCCTGAGCCGGCGACCTGAGGTAGATATCGATGATAGTACTCTTCCTGCCGTTTAATGGAGTTGACTATGGGCGCAGCGCAGGGTTTAAAGTCAATCTCACGCACTGTGGCTCCATCGCTAGGATCGATAAAAACGTCTGCGTTGCGAGTCTGGACCAGCAGTTCGTCGACTCCGTTAGCGTCAAAATCAAACCTTCGTGTGAAGTGAAAATCGTTCTCGGCAGGATCCAGAGCCGGGTATTCCAACTCATCAGCCAGCCGGTTGGCCTGAATCAAGTTGGAGAGCAGTGCCGTACGCAGGTGCGGCGCGTAAAGTCCTCCGAAGACACCGTGCCAGTAAGCGTCGTTGCATTGTGCGCGTAGAAGATAATCGTAAGCTTCTTGCAGTTTGGCATAGCTTTCGGCCATCACAGAAGGGATCAGGCCGCCCAGAATTTCGAGCCTCCTGCTGGTAGCCAACATTTTCTTGTGAATGAAATTCGACTCACCGTACCTGGCCAGAAAATTTCTCCAGAATCCTCCAGGCATCAACGGCAGCAGGCTTTCGGCTTCGGGATCCTCTTTGATGCGGCGGATACAGCGCTGTTGCAGCTCTCGGATTTTCACTGGCAGAGCCCATTCCATCATTTCCGAATATGAAGCGTGGGGAAGGTAGATGCGCCCCAGGGGCTTGTGGGTCTGGACATAATCCCTGAGGCAAACCAGCTGGAGCCAATCCTGGTTCCCTTCCAGTTCCCCGAAGAACCACCGTAGCCATCCATTCTGATAAACATGCTCATAGGTCTTGGGCCAGACTCCAAATTTTTCACAATCATCCCCCATGACTGCCAGAGCGTCCGAATGGGACCGGGCGATTCCCTTAAGATAATCGATCGTCACAGAGGGATCGGCAAAGGGAATCGTGTATCGTAGCTTCTTGCTGCCTGGCACGACTTTAAGAACTTTGCCTTTTTCCTCGGTGATGAAGTATCCGATCAACTCTTCAGGACCCAACCCCGCATGAAGAAAATGAATATCGTCGAGGACGACGTAATCCACTCCGGCATCGTGAAGGGTTTCGGCCAGACCTGGTTCCCAGACTCTTTCCGCAACCCAGAGGCCGATGGGTTTCTGTTGGAAGATCAGGTCCAATTTGTGGGTAAGCTTTTCTACCTGGGCTTTACGGTCCGTTTCAGGGAGGATTGACAATATGGGCTCATAGTGGCCTCCAGTCATGACTTCTATTCGCTCCTGATGGCAAAGCCGACGTAACCGTTCCAAGAATTCCGGATGTTGCTTCTCGAACCAGTCTATCAAAATGCCCGAGTAATGCAGAGTGACTTTCAGTAAGGGATATCCCTCCAAGATTTCAATGAAAGGCAGGTAGGATTTTTGATAGGCCGTCTCAAAGACGTTTTCAAAGTTGCCCACCGGTTGGTGAGAATGGATCGTCAGGCCCAGATAAAGTTTGTTCATCGCGTCACGTCAGGGGAATCGGGTCTATTTCGAAGAGAAGGGAGTTATCTCGACTTAAAATATTTGGAGCCCCAACGTTAGGTTGGAATCTGTTTGAGGCAAGGGCAGTTTAACACTTTTGGAGAAGAAGCTTCAAAATTAACCGCAAGGTATGGTCAGGAGCAACGACTGCCCGCCCCCTCAGGGTCGCAGTAATAAAGAATATGCCTTCCAGATTAGCCCGCAGAACGGGTTTCCAGGGCTGCCGCTTTACACTGAACCTGATGAACCTGAGATTTGTCTTTAGGTGCCTAAATCGCTGTGTTATGATTTTTTTTAGTGTTGCTCGAAGGCAGCGGCAGAGCGTACTTCAGCCATCAACATTC
>QHZP01000611.1:0-2961 GCA_003224715.1 Acidobacteriota bacterium
GCTGCACCAACCGACACCACGTGAACGGCGGTGCGCCAAAGCACTCTGCTCAGACTTGCTCTCGGCTCGGCGGTCGCCCACGGGAATGCGAGTGTTGAAAACAGATTGATGGCCACGGTAAAGAAGCCTAGAAAGAGCAGCAGCGCCGTAACCTTGGCGCCCAAAAAAGTTCGCCTGCGAATCGGCAGAGGGGTCAATACTGCGAAGTCTCTTGGTTCCGGCAACAAGGCATCCCATTCCAGGATGGCTAGAAAGCCGATAACCAACATCGAAAAAGCGATCAGAAGAGCCTGATCTGAAAGAATGGCCTCCTCGCGAACCACCCCAGGTGTTGATGCAAGATGAACGAGATACTTCTGGAAAAACCAATAAGCAAAAAGAAAGCCAGGGACGGTCAGAACGGACAAAATATGGACCAGGGTAATTTGGGTTTCTCCCTCCGGAGCTATCAGATCATTGTGCAGAAACCGCTTAAAGAAGTGCGCCCAGAGAAGGTGAAATTGCCGGCTGCTCTCATAGCGAGACGCCTTCAGGTTCATAACATTCTTGGGTTGGCTTCGACTATAAACCACTTTCAGTGTTCCCTCCGGAACTAGCTGTAGCTAGCGAGCAACCTCATACCGCCGAGGAAATCGGAGGCCAGGCGACAGGGTTGAACCGCCAAGACCGCCAAGAGCGCCAAGTCAAACAATCGTAGACAGGGGATGCGCGGCTTGCAAACTATCCGGCCCTCCACCTGTGATTAGGCCCTACTTAAGCATTGATCCTGATCTTTGCGTCCTTCGCGTCCTGGGCGGTTCGACTCTTTTCTTGAAATTTGACCGAAGTTTGAACTTCGTCGCCACCAAGTGGTACTAGAGTTTCATTACCTTCAGGATCTCCGCGACGGTACTCTCAGGATCCGGCTGGACGAGCAGCTGTTGAAAGATGCTTTCCAGAGACGGGAGCTGCATCAAAACCCGTAGCTGCTCCACGGAGTCATCGGCAATCACGCGTCCTCGATGGAGAATGACGACTTTCGAACAGACCTTTTCCACAACTTCCAGGATGTGAGAGCTGTAAATAATGATTTTCCCCTGCCCAGCCAGTGCTTTGATCAGGCTCCGAAACACCAGGACTGACGCGACGTCCAGTCCAGACTCCGCTTCATCAAATACCAGGATCTCCGGGTTGTGCAGCAAGGCCGCACTAATCAGAATCTTTTGTCTCATGCCTTTCGAGTAAGAGGCGATGGCGCTGTAGCGATTGGGAAATAGTGAGAACAGTTGCAGCAAATGATCGATTTTCTCAGTTAAGATTTTGTCGGGGATGGATCGGAGCCTGCCGACCAGTTGTAGGAATTCGCGCCCACTGAGATAAGAATAAAGATGCGGCTCCTCGGGAACGTATCCGAGACGGCGCTTGTAGGCGACGAGGTCTTTCTGAATATTTTGCCCCTGGTACAGGATTTCCCCATCCGAAGGCGGAAGGAGTCCCGTAAGCATCTTGACCGTGGTGCTCTTTCCAGCCCCGTTGGGCCCGAGATAACCAGTTACTTCAGAGGGCTTGGCGATAAAGCTGACTCGATCCACCACAGGGGTATGGGAAAACCGCTTGGTGAGCTCAAGGAGTTCAAGCATGCGAGAAACTCCCCTTCCGGCAATCCTCCGGCCCACTTAGATCGTGCAATGATTGCCTTTTGACGCGCCTTGCGCGGCCGGCCGAAACCGAGCTCTCACTAGGCTGACGACATTAAGGTAGGCAATCAGCATCGCACAGACCACCAAGACGATGGCCAGGCCCGCCATTATCATGACTTCAGCAACTCCTCTTTGGTGCGACCCTTGGATATGCGTGAGAAGCCATGTCCTAAACACGCCTAGAAGAAAAATCCGTTCTGAAAACCCTAGGAGCTCCGAGGTATCGGCGACGGCCCGACAATAGCAGATGCTCGCTCCAATTCCTGCCATCATGGCTAACATCGCTATGACGGAGAGCATGGGATGGTAGATCCAATGCTGCAAGATCTGAATCGTTCTCGCCATGGGCCCTCCTCGTCGGACCCTCAGACAGATTGCCCTGATCTGGTGAAGATTCCCAAAACGCTGGCGGGCATCCTCCCAGGCGGCTGCAGAGCTCATTCCGGCTCTCATATTCTCCTGGGCGCGCATTTCCAGATGAAATTGCAATTCTGCTTCGACCTCCAGATCCGGACTCGCTGCGTCAGAGAGGCCATGCAGCCAACGATAGAGAAGAGTCTTCACACTCATCACCGTTACCCCCTTTAGGCGGTTCGCATCACCTGGGAGATAGCTTTGGACAGCCGCTCCCAATTGGTTGCCTGAGCCTCCAGCTGTTTTCGTCCGGACCGTGTCAGTTTGTAAAACCGGGCCTGACGATTGTTGTCTGACGTTCCCCATTCCGAGCTAATCCACCGCCGCTGTTCCATGCGGTGCAGCGCCGGGTAAAGAGAGCCTTCTTCCACTCTCAGTACTTCTTCGGACACCTCCTGAATTTTACGAACGATGGCGTAACCATGCATCGGACCAGTGGTCAAGGCTTGGAGAATCAACATGTCGAGTGTGCCTTGTAGCAGCTCCGGTGAAGACCGTTTCATAAGTCCCCCTAGAATGTTTAGGAGAAGAATAACCTGACTCACCTAGAATGTCAAGGGGAGAATGAATGAAAGTTCGCCCCCTGATAGGCCCGAAGCACTGCCCAACGTCTCCTCATTCTCTCCAGATTCCTCCTCTCGCCACGAGTGCTCTACCCGGGCCGAATTTGTGAGAGACTGCGCCCAATCAAAAGTGATCAACGCATTGGAGTGATTTATCCTACGGCAATCCTCCTTTTGTTTTTCCAACAGCACAGCGCTCCCGGGTGTGTCCCAAACGGGCGCGCCGGCCGGCTGTCCGTTTCTCGTAGCGATGTTCACCAGCAGTCGCGATCGCATGGTCTCAACTGGGAGTCAACCCCGAGTCT
>QHZP01000611.1:2972-4440 GCA_003224715.1 Acidobacteriota bacterium
ACGGCTCGAACTTGAGCCTCGGGTGGACGTAGAGTCCTGTGAGAGTGCTTCACCATCTTGTCGCGTTCAGAAATGTCTGTAATGACAGGAGGGATAGAGCCAGGGGTAATTCATCCTCGCAGAAACCAGATACTAATTGGACCTTGTTAGTACCATATCGAAAACCCGAAACGTGAGAATCCCGACCACAATAACTGACCACCTTCCTCACTCACCGTGCCTTCAACACGCCGCCTGCGCTATCTTAGCCACAGCGCCAGGGGATCTCCTCAACTTCGCAGCCTAGGGCCATGGCCAGCAGGCTTGGCCTTGATAGGGGATGCGCTCCTGTGGCAGAGTCGAAAAGAAAGGGGCGCCGGCCTTCGGGTCTGGTGGAAGGTGTGCGACAAATTTGTGGGTAATGACAGAAGCAATGAGCCTCGTAGAGGCGAAATATTTATAGTTCACAGGCCCAAAAAAAAATGGACAGAGCTCCGTAGGAGCGTCATGACGCCCCGCTGGGGCTTGGAGCGTCCGGAGGGCAGGCATCTTTCTACAAAGGTGCCGTCTCTACGAGGCTCCAATCGCGTGAAGCAGGCACAGGCCTGATTTCAGGAAATAACCCACAAATTTGTGGCACACCCTCTCGTGGAAGCCGGCGACCAATTAGTTTAGAGATGAGTTATCATAAGAAAATGGCAGGTCCCCCATGAGCAGATGTAGTTAACTGGCAGTGGTTTTTGAGCAGGCCGTGGCCGTCCAGCGGACTGGCGTCCGCGCTGGCCTACCGCGGGTTATGTGGAGCGTTAGGCTAAAAGGATAAAATACTGTTGGGCAGTGGATCTTTTGGGGGCTCTTTCAACGGCCAGGTAAATCTAGTGGGACTCGCGAGTCCACCACACAAAGTCTGATTCTAGTTATTGCGGGGACCGAAGTCCACTGATGGCGAAGTTTTGGGCAGAGGCAGGTGGATGGGGATGCGAACTGGTCGCTCTTCCAAATCAGCTCACCTTCTACAAGAGGCCGTGCGGTAAAAAGAGCGCCGCCCTCGCCTTAACCCCAGGTACCCAGAGACAAAAAAGCTTTGCTCATGAGCAAGGCGTTTTGACGTTCCGCCAGCTACCTGCAGCAATGACGAGTAAGGGTGACCTAACCGGATCAAGCTCTGATAGGCTTTCGATGTTGGCTAGCCGGCGTCTCTATCGAATCCATTGCCCTGACCGTGCACGGCCATAGGGCCAGAACAAGCCGCAGCTTTTACCTGAAAAAGGGTCTTCCGAAGTGTCTTTTTCCGCGTTGGCGTCCTGAGACATTCTATGTCAAGCCCAATTGTGTATGTCGGGTTTGTCAGACTGGAGATGGTAATCCGAGGCCGTTTATCAGGACTCATCGGCGCAACAGCAACAGGACGATTCTCAACACTCATCCGGGGAGCGTCAGTGTCCGGTTTCGCCGTGATACGTCAACTTGACTGGGTTTTGGTAAACAC